>JBDNRM010000268.1:0-5775 GCA_047718615.1 Bacillus sp. (in: firmicutes)
GTTTAGCAAACTCATCCTGAAATGAAAACCTCTAATGTGATTCGTATACCTCAGAGAAAGGATTTGCCTAGAGCTTCCTTCAGATTCCGTGTCAACACCATTACCTTCAACTAATGGTTCGCATATCCCACGGACTTGCACCGCCTAGCTAGTGAGTATACCCGACACACTAAAAAAGGTACGCTGCTATATAAACAACGTACCTCAGGCTATCCGATAGAACCTATTTCCTTTTAATCTTGTCTTTGCATTCCTGTATAAATCAAAATTAAACGAATTAACTCTAATATTGCTACAGCTGCTGCCGCTACATAGGTTAATGCAGCTGCATTTAATACTTTTTTTGTTTCTCTTTCTTCATCATTTCGAATAATCCCAAGTGAAACTACCTGATCCATCGCCCGGTTTGATGCATTAAATTCTACAGGCAACGTGACAAATTGGAATACCACTGCTGCCAACATAAAAATGATTCCAAGCAATACAAAATTGGACAATCCAGCAAATATGCCGATTAAAATAAGAATCCACGAAAAGTTGCTGCCAATATTTGCAACAGGAACTAGCGCATGGCGAAAACGTAAAAACGAATAATCCTGCTGATCTTGTATCGCATGACCCACTTCATGTGCTGCAATCGCTGCTGCTGCAACAGAATGTCCATGATAATTATTGCTAGACAAACGAACTATTTTTGTTCTTGGATCATAATGATCAGACAAAACACCTTTTGTTTCTTCTACTGTCACATCATATAAACCATTCGCATCTAAAATTCTGCGTGCCACTTCTCTTCCTGTCATATGTGAAGACGAAGCAACTTTAGAATATTTATTATAAGCTCCTTTTACCCTCATTTGCGCCCAAAGAGGAACTAAAAGTATAAGAATAAAATACAATATAAACATGCTTTTCCCCCTATTTCATCTTGTCATTTAATTTAATTGTAAGCAGAGGAAATCGCAAAGTCAAATTTTATGATTTGATTGTCTTTTTCTCTTTTTATCCGCTTTATCCCCTAAATATTTTCTCCAACCTACATAGGATAATGTAAGAATGATAATACTTCCAGTTGAGATAATAACCCACCAGAGAGAGGGATCTGCATCATCTTCATATACTTGATTAAACACATCTTCCAGTTCCGCATGCAAGGTTGCTAATTCTTGTTGTTGATCGCTATTATTAAAAACCTGAAGACGAAATGTATTAATAAATTGTACATGCGCATTTAATTTTTGAAACTGTTCTGTTGCTACGTCCAATTTTAAACTAGGATAAATAATATCGTATAACGAAAGAAAAGAATCCATTTTTTCTTCAAATACTTGTTTGTCCCCTTTTTCAGCTGCTTGTATTATCTCGTTGTATGTTGTCATAACAGGATCTTCCATTTGCGTCCATAAAGGCTGCTGTCCAGAAGAAATTGCATCCACAACCAGTCGAAACTTTGTCACTTTATTGACTCGCTCGTCTCCATCCATAGAAGTATTTGTCATCGCCTCTACCGCTTCATCATGTGCAACTGTAACAATCCTAAGCTCATCCATGGAAAACGGATTTTGCTTAACTGTTACCGTACTAAACTGATTAGAAAAATATTCAAGAATTTTTTTCGCATCTTCGTACCTTTCTGATTTCACAAGTTGCAATGCTTCGTCTGATAATGTGTCTAATTCATCTATAGGCGCATTTTGATCTGCATCTGCATATACAGAAAGCGAAATAGGCGCCAGCAGCATCAATAACATAACTAATACAAGCAATTTAGCTTTCATTAATTGTCCCTCCTCGGTCTACTATTAAAAATGTATGTAGAGGTGGACAAGGTTAGACTAATTAATTTCTTTTTAAGAGGTTGTTCAAAAAGGAAAAAAGATACTATTTAATATACTAATTTCCATTGATTTCTTTTTTGTGTTATATAGTAGACAATACCAATGCTTGCACAGCTTAGCCAAAAGGTAAAATAACCAATTTGCTGCATATGCTGGTCTAGTATTTTATAGCTTGGCATCATAAAAAATACATAATCAATAATATCATTATGCAATGTCCAAATAGCTGCCACTATTAGATGTTTTATTTTTATACGATAAAACGGAGCATAAAGTAATCCCTGTACCGCCATTGCTCCATGAGAAAAAATCAGCATAAGTCCTTCTGTTTCAACCGATCCCAACTTAATAAATACAAGAATATTCAAAACAACTGCCCAAATTCCATATTTAAATAACGTAACAGCTGCTAATGCTTCAAATAACGGCCAATTTTTTTTACATAAAAAAGCAATGAGAACGATAACAAAAAATAAGCTAGCAGTTGGACTATCTGGCACAAACGCTAAAAATAAAGCAGGAGTTTCTTGTAATTGAAACCTGTACCAATAGTATCCATAAATCGTTCCAACTATGTTAATCAACAGCAGCAAGATTAAAAAGGAGCGATTACTTAATATATAATACAACCATTTCATCTATGTATTCTTCCTTCCATTCATGATTTATTTATTCTATCATAAGATGGAATATGCGTAAAAACCTTACGTATTAACTTTAAGCTCCTGAATATACTACTACGACAAAAAGCAATAAACAAACGGTCAATAAGAACCCATTTGTTTATTGCTTTATCGAGTAGACTGTTAAAAACTTTTCGCATTATAAAAATGTTTTAGTCGATTCGTTAACTCCTGAAACAATTGTTGATCTCCATTATCCAATGCTTTATCAATAAGCTCCAGCAATTTTTCCTTTTGAAACTTTTCAATGCTTGTTACAAGAAACTGTTCGGCAATCAGTTTGTCTTTTTCACTAATTTGTAATTTTTTCGGCATAAATGGATTTTCAACCAAAACGGCTGCATATTGATGCGCTTGATTAGAAGCATAAAAATTCAACTGAATATAAATATCTTCATCTCTGTTTAAACGAATATCATGAAAGGATTTTTCTGCATCGGTTGTCATTACATTTTCTTTATAAAAGCGGAACGGAACTTCATCAACACAGTGAGTGGACATTACCAGCCCCCGTGGGCATTTTTCCGCATTTTCAACAAAATGAACTTTTTCCATTAATTGATCATGACTCATTAAATAATTTAAAATCCAAACACATTCCCGTCTCTTTAATTGATAATGATTTAAAAACCAACGAATGAAGTCTTTTTTCTCGTTGACAGATACAGGGGTTTTCATTTTTTTATTTCCCTCCTCTGCTTTCAACTAATTTTTATGTTTCTTCAAAATTCCCCACCATAAGCGATTGCCCATTTTACTAAAAAGACAACCATTACTTTCTAAAACCTAATAAATTCGCCTTTTTTTACAAGATAAGTTTTAAGATGTAAAGTCTGTCTAGCTCCAGCGCCTGGTCTCAGTGAGTATTGCCTCCAGCCTCTAAAAGTTAATAAACACTTGAGGTTTTCTTCGGGGTAAACAAGGCGCCCCACGCTTTTGTTACAATAAAACAATTAAATCGGTTCATCTGTTAACTGTTCAAGTATTTCCATATACTCAGCATTGCTTGGATCTGTTTCTAATAGCTTATTAAAAATTTCGGCAGCTTCCTTTCTTTTTCCTTCTTCTAAAAGAAAATATCCATAATCATATAGAAATTCTGGAAGTTCTTTAAAATAAGTATATGCTAAATGATATTTGTTTAATGCCTCTGAATATTTTTCTAATCCATGTAAAGATTTTGCTGCATCCCAATGGAATTGTGGTTCTTCTATATCCTGTTGATCCATTAACTCAATCAATTCCATTACATCATCAAATCTGTCTTGTGTTAAAAACAACTTATTTAATACAAGCACTGCCTCTGTAAATTCAGGATCAATTGCCAAGGCTTCACGAAATTGCTGTTCTGCCTTATTTTCATCCGCTAATTTTAATGCTAATTTCCCACCATACAAATATAAATCCTTGTTAAACTCATCCTGTTTTATTCCATCGACTACTTCGTCATAGGCTTCTTTCAGCATCTCTTCCCGCTCATATGCCTTCGCTAAATACAAATAAAGGGAATGGAAAGACGGATCTAATGTTTTTACTTCTTTAAGCTGATGTATTGCCGTTTGTGTTAAACCTGCCTGCAATGCTGTCAGCCCGAAGTTAAACAACGTATTGATCTCTACTTTTTCTGTCAATGCTTTTTCGTAATAAGCTACTGCTTCTTCAAAGGCACCGCCAGCACTTAGATTATCAGCAATCCTTCCGTTAACATTTACTCCGCCAATAACCGTTTCAACTGGAAGCACCACCTTATAGGCATTTATCGCATCAAATATTCTCCCTTGTTCAGAATATAATTCACCTAATGCAAAATCAATAATAACCTCTTCTGGCAAGATTTTTTTTGCTTGTAGCAGCTTTTGTTCACTCACTTCAAACAATCCATCCATTTGATAAAGATCCGCTAATAAAAGAAGTGCCTGCGGAAAACTTGCATCTTGTGGATTTATTTTTTCTAAAATAGAAATAGCTTCTCCTTCATTGCCAAGCTCCATTTCTGCTTCTGCTAATAAGACCAATAGTTCGCCTTCTTCTGGATAAGCTTTTAACAACAATTGAAATAATTGTTTTGCTTCTTCGAGGAACCCTAGCTGAAAAAGTTCTTCTCCTAAAACAAATCGTTCTTCATTCGAACCATTTTTTACTATTTCGTTATAATATTTTAATGCTTTTTCTTGTTGCCCATCTTCTAATAAAGCAATAATTTCATTTACTCTTTCCATGGTTTTCCCTCTCTAGTCTCCCCCTACTGCAAAAAAGGAAGGTACTTTTACTTCTATCTGTTCACCAAAGCCAGGACGAAAATAAACTCTTTCTCCCGCTCGAATACAAACACCTTTATGAATCGTAAAATGTATACTATCATTATGATAATGAAACAAATCATTTTGTTCAATATTTATGATTGAACGATTTATTTCGTAAAGATTATACGTCACCTCTCCTCCTTGATAAACATTTCCTTTAAACGGGTAAACACCCATTTTTACCAAGGAATCATAGGAAATAACATCCCCCTCTTTTATTTCTTCTGTAATCGAAGGGATCTTTACATCTCTTATTAGTGCTTTCCAAGCCTCTAATGTTTTTCTCTTTTCCTGTTCGTCTTCTATTTCTAGAATTGGAATAAGCGGACAATTATATGGAAACATCGACTCCCTTATCCAGCCCCAAGGAATTTTATATAACTCTTTTTTATCCTTTATTTTAATAAAAATAGCTGGGATTTTTTCTTTTTTACACTTTCTGATAAAAGAAGTTGTTAGTAGCTTTAAAGGAATCTTAATACTTATAATATAATCTATCGAGCAATTTAATAAAATATTTTTCATTTGTTTTAGCATTTGCTCTAAATCTTTTTCCCTGTTTATTTCACCGCAGGTTAAAAAGGTTGTGACACCTTTTTTTAAAAAATGATTTTCGATATATTGTTTTTGTTCTTTTGCCGATGCTATTTTTATTAGCTGATTATCAAAAATTATCGGGGTGGGAGTCAGCATATATGGAGCTCCGTCCATTCTAACACAACGATACTTTTGAAAGGAAGGTTTTATCATTTCGATTCGATTCCCATGCACCAAAATAGATGTTTTTGTTATTTTTTGTTTTTTTAAAATATGGATATTTTCAATAATATAAGCCATTAAATCACCACCAGTCATTTTAAGACAAGCTATGATTCTTTTTTTAAATATATGACTAATAATCGAGTAGGAGGCACATTTCCGTGCCGACCTCTCACACCACCGTACGTACCG
>JBDNRM010000269.1:0-5771 GCA_047718615.1 Bacillus sp. (in: firmicutes)
AACTGATTATGATAATTGGATCTTCTTATTTTTATGGTTTGTTTTATCTATATCCAGAGACATGGTCCAGTTTTATTTTTATTTGTTTCATACCGGCTCTTTCTATCCTGTTTTTTGATGCAGAATTATTCTATTTTTCGTTAGTTCTTAATGTTCTTTTGTACATAATTATGTACAGTTATATCCTTGTTTTGGAAAATAACTCAATATATACGTATATGGAAATAAACATTGTTGGTAATATAATAAATTTTGTTGGAAGCCAGGCTATTTTATATTTTATCTTTCAGCTAACTTTTGCAAGAGTAAAAAAACAGCAACTATATTACGAGCAATTACAGCAATCAGAGCGATTAAAAACCACCGGCCAGCTTGCAGCAGCAGTTGCCCATGAAATAAGGAATCCTTTAACGGTAGTAAAAGGGTTTTTACAATTATATGAAAAAGATGAAGCGTTGAACGAGCAGACGAAAAGGAATTTCACCTTAATGTGTGAGGAATTAGAGGTAGCAGAACAAGTTATATCTCAATTTCTTATGGTGGCAAAACCAGATAAGGATAAAAAAACAGAACAAGCAGATGTGACTGCTGCACTTAAGAGTGTCACTGATTTAATTACCTCATATGGTCTGCTAAGAGATAATAATATTAATGTCAACACAACAGAAAACTGTTTTATCATCATCAATTTAATAGAATTTAAGCAGTTGATGATTAACTTGATAAAAAATGCAATAGAGGCATCCAACGATGGACAGTCTGTTGAAATAGAGATAGAAAAACATAAAAAAACAGTTGAAATTAGAGTGATTGATCAAGGGATAGGAATGGGGGAAGAAGAGATTCGCTCATTGGGAACACCCTTTTATTCATTAAAAAGTAAAGGAACAGGTCTAGGCATGATGATCTGTTTTAATATTGTAGAAAAATACAATGGGAATATTCACTTTATAAGCAAAAAAGGAGAGGGGACAACAGTTATCATTACTTTTCCATTAGAAGTATCCTAACTTCTTAATGGACAAAAAACTCCCATTGGAGCTGGGAGTTTTTTTCTTTATTCTTTTATAGGGGCATCCCCTATTTTTGATTTGTTAACATTGCTTCTTTTCGTATTATAATTTTGGAAATATTGTTCTAATTGTTCAAGCGTTTGTCCTTTAGTTTCTGGTAAATATTTTTTAATAAATCCTATTGAGAATAAGCCTAAAACAAAAAATAAGAAGAACGTGAATGATAACCCTATTTTTTCGAGTAGTATAGGGAAAATCAACCCAACAAGAAAATTCATAATCCATAAACAAAAAACGGTGATTCCCATGCCAATTCCTCTTATTTTTAAGGGGAATATTTCAGAAAGCATTAACCATGTTACTGGAGAAACAGCACCTTGTTGAAACGACAAGAATGTTACTGTTAGTAATAGCATGATATAAGGAAGAACAGATGTACCATGTAATGTAATGGAAAGGATGCCAATCAGTAGGAGAGAGGTTGTGGTTCCGATGAGACCGGTAATTAACATAGGTCTTCTTCCTACTTTACCTAGTAATATAATACCGACAATTGTAGCGATTACAGAAATAGCTCCGTTGGCAATATTGGCAATAAGTGCGCCCTCTGTAGTAAACCCAGAAGTTTGAAGGATATGTGTTCCATAGTACATAATGGAGTTAACCCCTGTTGCTTGTTGTACAATAGCAATGCCAATGCCAATAAAAACAATCCTTCGAACCCACGGTTCTTTAAGATCCTTAAAGCTGGCTTTCTCTAATTGTGATTTTACTGTAATAGCTTTTTTAATTTGTTTTAGTTCTTCCTTTGCCCTTTTTTCTTTACGAATATATTTTAAAACCCGAAAGGCATCTTTAAATCTACCCTGTGTAGCATACCATCTTGGACTTTCAGGTACGATCAGCATTCCGAGCCATAAAGCAATTGCTGGAATCGTTGCAATGACTAACATATATCTCCAAACATGACTTGCGCCGTCCATTGTGTGGGCAATGGTTGCATTGGTAATATAAGCAAGCAGCTGTCCTGTTACAATCATTAACTCATTCTGTGTAACCATCTGTCCTCGAAGTTCTGTAGGTGACATTTCTGCCAAAAAGGTAGGTACAGCTACAGAAGCCCCTCCAACTGCTAAACCGAGCAAGAAACGGAAACCGACCATAATGGGTACATTCGGTGCAAAGCTGCATCCTAGAGTAGCGACAAGAAAAATTATTGCAAGATAAAGAATGATTTTTCTTCGACCTATTGTATCAGAAAGTCGCCCGCTAAACATGGCCCCAAAAGCTGCTCCGAATAAGAGTGAACTTGTGACAAGTCCTTCAGTAAAGGCATTAAGATTAAGTTCAGATGGTCTAGCCATAAAAGGCAAAGCTCCATTAATTACTCCAGTATCAAATCCAAAGAGAAGTCCTCCAAAGGTGGAAATTATGGCAATTTTTTTTAGGTTCCGCTTTTGATTAGGGGAGTCCCCTGGATCAATGCTGCTTTCTAACGGTTGATTCATTTTATTCATTACTCCTCCTCAAATAAAAGTGGCTCTTTTTTTACATTCCATGATCACAATCAGTAGCGTATTTTTTCAATTGGCTCCACTCAAGGAATTTTTACTAACCCAATTCAATTGAACATTTCAAAATCCTACTTCTTTTAAAAGATCGTACCTAAAAAGAAGGAAGAAGAAATTATATATATTTTGAATAATTGGCAACATGGAGTGAATATAGAACAATGGTAAATAATTTGTGAAAGCAAATGGCAACATCAATTGACTCGAATCCTGCCAGCTCCATTAGATAAACGTCTTCATTTATCCTAAAAGTTTAAGACTTACTTTATGATACTTACTCTTCGCTTTTAAAAAGCCTTCTCGTTTTAAAAGCTTTCTGAGATATTCACCTTAACTTTTGCCATTTGTTCTTTTAATTCCCTTTTTAATTGAATTAAAACCAGTTCTTTTTATGAACTTAATCAAAAAAACAAGTAATGTTCCAATTGCAGATTCAAAAACTTTATATTGAAATAATTTTTTTGTATGAATCTAGCCAAAAAAGGCAGCATTAAATGAAATTCATCAAATAATGCTGCCTTTAAACAATAGTCAGAAAGAAAAAGTGTTTGAAAGTTTGGGTTGAAATTCCAGTGTTAGAATTTTTAACGGATGGAATTTTTATATGTTTTATTGTGTTTTTAGTTTTTTATGGTTTGGTCCTTTAAGTACTAATAACTAACGCTAAGGTTAGAGTAACTGTGATTAAGAGCTTTTTCGTATTTGGGGTTTTCTTTCTTAATTAGATGGTAAGTAAGACACATTGGTTTTTTTGTTCGTGGATCTCTGCCAATCTCAGCATCAATTTGAAATACTTCCTCAAGTACCTCATGGGTAATAATCTCTTCGCAATGGCCGGCTTTTACAACTTTCCCATCTTTCAGTGCTACGATATAATCAGCAAATCGAGCTGCTTGATTAAGATCATGTAATACCATGATAATCGTTCTTTCCTGCTCAATATTCAGCTTTTGCAATAACTCCAACACTTCTAATTGGTGAGCCATGTCTAAATAAGTGGTAGGCTCATCAAGAAAAATAATATCTGTCTCTTGTGCAAGTGCCATCGCAATCCAAACTCGTTGTCTTTGACCGCCAGATAAAGCGTCAACAGGACGATATTTAAATTCTTTTGTATTTGTTACTTCTAATGCCCAGTCAATTGCTTCCACATCTTTAGGTGTTAATTTCCCAAATCCTTTTTGATGTGGGAATCTTCCATATGAAACGAGTTCTCCAACTGTTAATCCTGATACTGTTTCTGGAGTTTGAGGAAGAATAGCCATCTTCTTTGCCAAAATTTTGGTGTTAACTTTTGAGATGTTTTCTCCATCTAAAACAACGGAGCCAGATTGATGGGATATAATTCGAGTAATTGCCTTTAATAAGGTGGACTTACCACAACCATTTGAACCAATAATAGTGGTGATTTTTTTATCTGGTATCTCTACGCAGAGATCTTTTACAATCAACTGCTCTCCATAACCAATGCTAATATCTTCCGTATATAGTCGAACCATTATATCCCTCCTTCTTATTAAGGTATTTTGTTGAGAATGATAATCATTTATAGATACTTTCATGATAGTATTCTTTGATTTATCTGTCAATATCACAAAGAGGAAAAACTATAAAAAGAAGAGTAAATATTAACCTAATCATCTTAAACTTTGCAAGTATAAATTCCTCTTCATGTATTGCCGTAACTTGGTTTAGAGCAATTAGAAAAGGGTGATTAATTAGTCTTTTAAGGTGGCTTTCTACTATTATTTCTTATAAATAGTGACTTGCTTTCCGTGGGGCGTGCGAGAAGCTGCGCCTGCTTAGGTCTCATCTAACCCGCTAATTCTTTACGCACCCTCCACTTCAATCAAGCCGTTTAATCAATTAGTTGCTGTCGCTGAAAGGGTAAAAACATCCACCTTATAGAAATAGACACAAGCGGCACATTTTCGTAGAACAACGTTGAATTTTGTGAAGTGGTAGTAGTATTAATGTTTTGATAAGAAGTAGGCGATTTATTATATTGAAATATCAAAATATTAGTAGTGAAGTGTAGCAAGTAACTTTAATAAATGCAAAAAGAATAGATTCTGATAAGGTAAAAACTAAGATGATATAAATCCACAGAATGCACTAGAAATATGTATGGCTTTAATGGGACAGCCTGAATACACGAAGAAGGAAATAGGTGGTGAACCACGCATGAGCGAGGCTCACCACCTATTTCCTCTTGTTAAATAACCTATCCGATTGAAAAGGAAAAGCGCTCTTATATTCTCTTCATTTCTGATGTTCTATTCTACAGAAACAGCCATCATTAAGGCGTTGTTTGGAACTTCTTCTGTTTCTAATTGATAAACAGTTTCTCCATTCTGCCAATAGATAGAAACCTCCACTTTGTCGCCACCTTGTTTATAGTTAACTTTTACTCTTCCTTTGTCATGAGGAACAGGCAAGCTATGTTTTTCTAAATATGCTACCATTTTTTTTGCGATGCCAACTTGATCTAAATTATCTACTGAGAGTGATTCAATTTGCAAAATCCATCTTCCTTCTTGCCAAGCTAAATATTTATGGCCGGCTGCTCCTTCCGTTATACCTTTTATGCCATGTCCGAGATCAACGGCCATTTCATCTGGTATTTGATCGACATTTGTAGTGGTTGAGAAAAGATCTTTTTGTTTATCGGCGCTATCATTAGTATATTTTTTCGCTGAAAAGGAAGCGAATAAAGGAATTTCTTTATTTGTATCAAGCGAAGAATCATTTACAGCTGTTTTTTTATCTGTTTGATAAAAATTAACGCTATAGGAGTCTAGTGTATTTTCTGCTATTTTCGCTGCTAAATAACCATTTTTTGAAATAGGAAAAATGGTAGGGAGGAGTGCTCCTTCCATTTTTAGTTGGTTTTTAATAGACGCAGTCGTATCCTTTGATGATGAAGAGCTACTATTTTTAGCAGGTTGACTTGCATTGCTTGTTGTTTCATCTTCCTTAGTGGCTCCAACATGCTCCTCTTTGTTTTGGTTTGTATTATATTGACTATCTTTATTATTCTGCAAATTAGTATGGTTATTTTGACAGCTTGTTAAGACAATGGTTCCACCTATTAATGCTGCTAGTATCGTATACTTCAATGCTTTACACCCCTTTAATGATCGTATTATTATTTTTTACCCTATTTTATCCAAATAAATCTAAATAA
>JBDNRM010000270.1:0-5765 GCA_047718615.1 Bacillus sp. (in: firmicutes)
TTTATGGATAGCATCATAAAACTTAATTGAGCAATTTAATAGAAATAATTATTTCTATTAAGCCCCATTTTATCTGTTTTACGAGTAGTCCTTTTATCTCCAATTTTCTGCCGTTTTCTCAAGAAGAGAGCGGTCTTTTTTTTATTATCAGAAATTATTACCCAAGGTAGATAAGCACCTATCCTCAGTGAATATGGCTTAAAGTAAAAGTGTAAAAAGGGCTGCCATTTAAAAGTAAAAATCCATACGAAAATAACTTGAGATAATATTATTCAAAGATGTTTTACTTATTGATATAGATTAGGTTACTATTTCAATAGAAGAGTAGTCTTATAATCGCGGCTTTTGATAACAACAATTGAAAAAAATTCCTTTTTTTATAAAAAAAGTAGAATCTTAAAGGGATAAGCGTACAGGATAGCGAATAGTTAAGTATACCTATACAGTATGCAATATTTTAGACTATTAGATGAATTCAATAGGAGTGCAAGATTTCATTATGATACGTGTATTCAGCCGAAAATGGTCAAAAAGAAAAAAGAAAATCAAAGAGAAAGCAAATTCGACATATATTCCAGAACATCAACAGTTATCTAGTGACAAATTTGACTCAGAAATAGGAAAGATGGCGGCTTTTTTTGCTCATGAAATTAGAAATCCTCTCACTACTATTATTGGTTTCACTCAATATTTAGAAAAGGAAGCTAAGGCAAAATCAGAAACAAATATCGCCCATTATTCTTCTATTATTCGTGAGGAAGCAAATAGAATTGAATTGCTTATACAAGAGTTGCTTACATTATCCAAATCTCATTTACATTATGATAATTTAACTATTATTGATGTGAAGCACAGTATTGAAAAAATTGTTACTATTTATTCTCTTCAATTCGAAAAGAAAAATATTACAATTCATACAAACGTTGGTAGTTCCCTTTATATATCAGGGAATGCAAACCGTTTTGAACGATTATTAATTAATTTAATAAAAAATGCTGGAGAAGCTATTGAAGAAAATGGAACCATTTCAATTGAAGCGGCTAAAGAGAATAAAAAAATAGTCATTTCCATTAAAGATAATGGTCCAGGCATTTCTCCAAAGCAACTGGAAGATATTTTCTATCCCTTTTATACAACAAAAGATGAAGGGACCGGTTTAGGCCTGCCAATATGTAAAACCATTGTAGAAACATTAAATGGCCAATTGGAAATCAGCAGTGAATTAAACGAAGGAGTAAATATAACGATATCTATTCCTGAAAGTCGGCATACTTCTTTCGACACATAAAACTTCATGTCCACCTCACTTAGTTGCCATCATACAAAATGGAAAATCTGCATTTTAAACCTAATGATGCTAGTGCAGTTTCCATATAAAAGTAATTGTTTTAAAGCAGTTAGGAGATCGATTGTTTATGAGCTATATAATAACTTTTGTAGTATCTCTAATAGAATGGGCTGGATTAATTTCTTTTCCCCTTATTCTCCTAGGTTATAAATATAAAAATTATATGAAAAATATAATAATTCAATCTGCATTAATGAGCATTATTTCTATCGTACTACATGCTACTTCTTTTCCAGTTCCAGTAATAGTAGGTCTGCAAATAATCATTTTAATTGTTCTAATTAAATTTGGAATGAAAACCAGAAATCTAGAAGCTATTGCATTAACAAGTATCGGATACGGCTTTTATCTATTCCTGCAGCTGCTCATTATAGAACTGTTTACCAGTATTCTGCAAGGAAGTTATTTACGGCTTTTTCAGATGACTAATTTCGCAGTAATTATTCCGATGATTACAATTTCTTTATTATTGTTCTTTTGTTATCTCTTATATCACAATAAGCTGCAAATCTCAGAATTGAGGTATCAATTAAAGGCAGATAATCTTGACAAAAAGATAAAAAGAATTATCCAACTATTGTTTATTCTAACTTATTTATTCATATGTATTGGTGCAGCAGTACTAATGGTGGATGAACAAGTGAAGTATTCATTTGTGTTGCTGAGTATCATTGTTTTATTTGGAATGATGCTATGCTATCTAATTTTGCATTCCCGACTTCAAATGAATCAAATACTAACTGCAAAGAAGTTCTACTTGGATCAAGAACAACAAGTAGCCACCTTTGTGGAAAAATTAAAGCAGGAATATGTGATGCATTTTAGAGCAATTGAAAAATTAAACAAATCGGGCTCTGCTTCTATTATTACAGAGTATATTGATACACATCAGCTGCAGCAGATAAATATTAATTGGAAGAAGAAGGATTTCAGAGAAGGAATGGAAGGACTTGATCCACTTTTATTTTCTTTTTTGATTAATAAAAGAAAACTAGCAGATTTATTAGGGATAGAGCTGTTGATTGATACAAAAATAAGCTCAGAAGAGTTCACTAGTCTAAGCCATATCAGAAACTTAAGTTTAATAATAGATGATTTAATTATCTCGTTATTTCATTCCCAATTTGATGAACAGAAGTTAATTAAATTCAACTTAGAAATAACAGAAAAAAAATTCGTTTATTCCATCTCAGCAAATCTTTCTATTGATCCAAGTAATAATGAGCTAGGTCTATTCGATGCCATTATAAAATTAAAACAAAATAAAGCAACTGTAAATATTGTTTTAGAGCCAGTTAGTGTTAAGATTCTAATTCCTATCCTATAAGGGGTTGAAACAATGATAGAGCGGTATGCGGTAGTTCTTGCGGGTAAAATAAAAAAATGGAATCCTGAAGAAACAGCACCACAGGATGTGTTGATTTTTGGCTTCACGATTATGCTTAATTTATTTAGTACGATGCTATTACTATTTGTTGCTGGTTTTATCATAGGAAAACCATTTGAAGTAGTTGCTATTGCTGTTTCTTTTATGGTTATGCGATTGCTTACAGGCGGACCACATTTCAATAATGCAATTGTCTGCTCATTATGTAGTACACTGTTAATGATAGTTGGCGATTATTTGCCTATTACCTATAAAACCCTTATTTTTTATACAATAGCTGCTGTTTTTTTATTCGTAAGATATGCGCCATTTTACGAACCAGATCAAGTAGTTCATACAAAAAGTTGGGAGCGGAAGAAAAAAAATCTTGCTTTCTGTTTATTAGGTTTTAGTAGTTTGCTTGCGTTTGTTTTTCATTTCCATGTCTTTTTAATCGGAGTGTTTTTACAAAGCGTTACAATCATTCCTTTTGTGATTAAATGTATTCACCGCTTAAACGATGGATTGAAAGGGGGTGAGAAGTATGAAAAAAGCGACTGCTAAATATGTATCGAATCTAACATCTTCTATGTCAAAAATGTTTGTTCAAGCATCAAGCCCATTGATTCATTTGCCGAAGATTCCAACTAGTTTAAAAAAAGTGAAATAAAAGGAAAAGAGAATATGAATAATATGTAATAGACGAACCTTTATTAAGAAAGAGGGTTCGTTTTTTTTTGCAAGAGGATGCTCTCGAATAGTCCGCAGCCAAAATACACTTCGCTTTCCGCGGGGCGGGCGGCGAGCCTCCTCGGAGTAAACTCCTGCGGGGTCTCGCCTGTCCCGCAAATCCCGCAGGAGTCTTCGTGTATTCTGGCTACTCCCTGCTTATAAATTTAAGGAATCTGCTTCTTTTCATGTAACATGGTACAAATTTGTTTTTAGGGGTGTCTATTCTGAAAATGGTTTTGGTTCTCTCGAATAGTCCGCAGCCAAAATACACTTCGCTTTCCATGGGGCGAGCGGTGAGCCTACTCGGAGTAAACTCCTGCGGGGTCTCGCCTGTCCCGCAAATCCCATAGGAGTCTTCGTGTATTCTGGCTACTCCCTGCTTATAAATTTTAGAAATCTGCTTCTTTTCATGTTCTGTGGTTGGCTACCCTGAAAAAAGCAATGCCTTTTTAGAATAGAATATGGATTTATGCATAGAAATAGCACTTATAAAAAAGCTTTCTCAGCTAGATATTTTATTTTGCTAGAGAAAGCGTTTTTTATTTTCTTTTGTGGGAAGCATACAGCTATCTTTTTTTCCAAACCATTTGTAGCGGTTACGAGCAATATAATCGTAGATAGGATCACGAAAATAACAAGGAATGAAGTGAAACAAATAGAAGAGTTTCCACCCTCCTTTTAGATGCCGGCAGATTCGGAGTGCAGCTTCTGATTTTTTATAACATGTTCCGTCTTCTATTAATAAAATGCTGTCTAAATGCTCGGTTATTTTATATTCTTTTAACAGTTTTTGTCCTTTTTCGCCCTGAAGAGATGAAAAGACAAAAACTCCAGCAGGGTCGCGTTTTATAATAAATCGAACAGACCCATTACATAAATTACAAACTCCATCAAAAAGAATAATCTTTTTCAACATAATCACCTGTTACAAGTGTAGCAAAAAAGCAGCCAGCAAAACAAATGAAGATGTAATGCTGGCTGCTTTTATTTTCAAAAAAATAGGAGAATAGTTCAATAAAAGAACATGAATCTACTATTATTGATATAATATTAGTGGGAAGAAAAGTCGGGGAAAACTAATATTAATTATATTGTATCAGTTTGCCACTGCCTGAATAGCCCATGTTTTCTATAGGGCTAGAACCCGTCTGGAGTTTAATAGTTAGACCGGTCATGTTGCCAGTACCAATTAAATCAATACTAAAGGAACCGTTCCCTGATCTAGTTGCAGCACTCCAAACAGTATCACCGTACCAATGTTTCTGAACTACTTGATAGGTAATTTTAACAGCTAGATCTTGTGAAACATACTTATGTGTTTGTGTGCCCGTTAAAGTTGCATTTTTACCGGTAATATTAAATATATTTCCTAAATAGAAAGTAGTATCACTTGCTTTATTTGAAAAGCTCCAAGTGGTTAAGGTAGTGCTTGGAACTCCGCGTGTACCTTTTAGCGGTGCTTTGGATGTAGGTGGAGCAATAGGAGTACCTTCTTCTATCAATTCATAGTCTTCTTGTTTTTTTAAGGAATCCAAAGGAATATGTACTTTCCAAACATTATTATAACGAACCATGGTGAAGGAGACTTTTGAAATCTCTCCATTATCAAAAGTTAATAAAACGTCATATTGCTTATTAGAAGCGTCTATGAATTGTGATTGTACAATTTCATAATTAACTAATTGTTGCATATGGACTTTTTCTGAATACTCCGTTAATTGGGGATCTTTACTTTCCGTATAGCGTTCATCTTGTACATAATCAATCATTTTTTCAGCATCTTGATTTTTAACAGCTTGAAGATAGTCTGTAAGGATGAATGAAGCATCTGTTTCCATTATACTTGCTGATGATAGAGAAGGGAAAATAATCACTCCAATTAAAAACACAAAGCCTAAAAAAATACGTTTCATACTTGTTTCCTCCTTAAATTCCTATTATTGGTATTTGTATTACAATATAACTATACCAAATTTACTAATAAATTAATAATTATTTCCATGGATTTTTCTGTATTTTTTACTATTATATTTTTATAGATTGTGAGGAGTGTATCAAATGGATTTTGAAGAAGAAATTTTACGAGGATATATGGATGTGATTTTATTATCATTGCTTGATCAACAATCCATGTATATAGTGGAAATATCAAAGGAAATACAAAATTATAGTGATGGAAAGTTTGATATAAAAGAATCGACGTTATTTAGTTCACTTAAAGGTCTTGGGAAAAAAGAGTATATTCGCTCTTTTTGGATAGAGAATAAAGAAGTAGGCCGAAGAAAAATATATGAAATTACTGATCTAGGAATTATGTAC
>JBDNRM010000271.1:0-5743 GCA_047718615.1 Bacillus sp. (in: firmicutes)
ATAAGTGCGTGTTCAAAAAGGAGGATAAAAAGGACCGAGAAGTTCGAGGCGGTTTGCTCCTGAGCATCACCCTTTCACAGGATGTGATGACTTCCACGTTGCTCACAGGACGTGAGCGTTTTTAGTGGAAGAACCTCTAGTTAATACGTGAGAAGCGGAGAAGCAAACCAACGAAGAAATTCGATGTGTCATTTTTACCGGACTTTTTGAAAAACCTCTATAAGTGAACCTTCCATTAGTAGGGGTCTTACTTTCAGTGAAGAATGGGATAAGCGGAATCAATTAGGAGGGAGAATATGATTCGACATATTTTATTCAGTAAATATGGAATAGATATAAAAGAAGAAACTCGAATTGGCAATTATGAGGCATGTTTGGATAAAGGAAAATTATATACGTTAATTCCAATAGCTAATAAAGGAGAGGACGAATTAGCAGAATTAGAACAATTAACGGAGCATTTGGTCCATAACGGGGATCATCAAATAGCTGTATTTTTACCTTCAAAAGAAGGAGATACACGAATAGAAGTTGAAGAGCAGGCTTTTTGTGTGCTGGTTAACGATAATATAAGCAGTTTCAGCTCAAAGCAACTTGGTAGAAAGCTTGGGAAATTCCACTATCGAGGAAGAACTGTTCCATTTAATGTTGAAAAAATAAGCCGTATTGGACAATGGAAAGGATTGTGGGAAAAGCGTGTGGATCAAATAGAGGGTTTTTGGAACAGTATGCTTTACAAGCAGCCGGAAAGTGAATTCGATCGGATGTTTCTTGAATCCTTTCCCTACTATTTAGGTTTGGCAGAGAATGCGATACAATATTTGGTGGATACAGAACTAGATGATGAACCAGACTCAGTAGATAGTGGTACTATATGTCATAATCGTTTTAGGAAAGAAACTTGGATGGGCGATTATTATATCAAAAATCCATTCGACTGGGTGTTTGATCATTGCGGAAGAGACTTGGCAGAGTGGTCAAGAGAAAGGTACTTTCAAAATATAAAAACCTATCATCGGGATATGAAGAAATTTTTTGCAGACTATCAGAGTGTGATGCCACTAAGTTCATTCGCATGGCGATTAGTTTACTCTAGATTAATGTTTCCTATTCATTATGTAGAATGTATTGAGAACTATTATTCTTCTTCTCATGAAGCAGACCGCTTGTTTTTAGAAGATCGTATGAAAAAATATTTAAACCAATCAAAAGAATCCGAACAATTTTTACATCATTTTTTTGAAAATGTGGAAGTGCCAGTAAAAAAAATGAATATTCCATCCATTGATTGGCTTTCTAATTAAATTATTTTTTCTTTATTCATTTAGAGTGGATGAGAGAAAATGCAACATAAAGCTTCCTTCACACGAAATAGAAAAATAATTCACGGAAAAATCATATTAATAAGAAAATGATGGTTGAATTCAACTGCTATTCCTTTATAATGAAAAAACAAGCAGCAAGGTACTGTAGAAACCTTTGATTGTGAAAAATCATACTATTCAGGAAAACAAGGGGTAAAAGTAAAGAATATATAAATCACCCCTTGTAAAATAAGTAAACTAACACTATAATGTCTACTATAGATAGACAGTTGTTCGTTTATAGAGAACATCTTTAGGGGGAAAACAGATGGAAACAATCTCAATTGGATTACTAGGACTAGGAACAGTTGGATCTGGTGTTGTCAAAATCATTGAAAATCATCAAGATAAGATTATGCATCAAGTTGGCTGTCCCGTAGAAGTGAAAAAAATACTTGTGAAAAATGTAAATAAAGAAAGAGATATCTCACAAGAAATCTTAACAACCGATGTAAATGAAATATTAAACGATCCTGATATAGATGTAATTATAGAAGTAATGGGCGGCGTAGAAGAAACATATAAATGCTTGATTCAAGCATTAAATAATAAGAAGCATGTCGTAACAGCAAATAAGGATTTAATGGCCGTATATGGAGCTAGGTTATTACAGCTTGCCAGCAAAAATAATTGTGATTTATTTTATGAAGCGAGTGTTGCTGGGGGAATTCCTATTATAAGAGGGCTGGTAGATGGATTAGCATCTGATCATATTACGAAAATGATGGGAATTGTAAACGGTACAACAAATTTTATTCTAACGAAAATGAGCAAACAAGGCAGCGCATATGATGAGGTTTTAAAAGAAGCACAAGATTTGGGATACGCAGAAAGTGATCCTACATCAGATGTGGAAGGGTTAGATGCTGCCCGCAAAATGACTATTCTTGCGACATTAGGATTTTCTATGAATATTGGCCTTAATGACGTTAAAGTAGAAGGAATTTCGAAAGTAACAGAAGAAGATATTCAGTATGGAAAACAACTTGGGTATACAATGAAACTAATTGGAATTGCACAACGTCATGAAGGAAAAGTTGCAGTTAGTGTACAGCCTACTTTTCTTATTGACAGCCATCCACTTGCTGCTGTTAATGATGAGTTTAATGCAGTATATGTTTATGGCGAAGCAGTAGGAGAAACCATGTTTTACGGGCCGGGTGCAGGAAGCCTGCCAACAGCCACAGCTGTTGTTTCTGATGTAGTAAATGTACTTAAGAACATGAGACTTGGTGTAAACGGCAAAGGAGCTGTAGCACCGCAATATAAGAAAAAATTAAAAAGTGCAGACGAAATATTTTCAAAATACTTCCTTCGTTTACAGGTAAAAGATGAAGTTGGTGTGTTTGCCGAAATTACATCTATTTTCTCTGAGAATGGTGTGAGTTTTGAGAAAATCTTGCAGTTGCCTGTTAAAGAAAAAGGTTTAGCAGAAGTTGTATTAGTGACTCATGATGCATCCTTATTAAACTATGATAATATTTTGCTTCAATTAAGAGATTTACAATCTGTTCTAACAGTAAAAAGCTCGTATCGTGTAGAAGGAGGAACAAAGTAATGAGATGGAAAGGTCTTTTAGAGGAATATAAAGAATTTTTACCTATTAATGAATCAACACCAATGCTAACGTTAAATGAAGGAAATACACCTTTAATTAAATTAGACAAATTATCCGAAGAGTGGGGAGTAGAACTTTATGTGAAAACAGAAGGAACAAACCCTACAGGATCTTTTAAAGATAGAGGAATGGTAATGGCAGTAGCCAAAGCAAAGGAAGAAGGAAATTCTACTGTTATTTGTGCTTCAACTGGTAATACCTCTGCAGCAGCAGCAGCATATGCAACTCGTGCTGGAATGAATTGTATTGTTGTTATTCCAGAAGGGAAAATTGCGATGGGGAAATTGGCACAGGCAGTAATGTATGGCGCTGAAATTATTTCTATCGAAGGAAACTTTGATCAAGCATTGCAAATGGTGCGTAAGATTAGTGAAACAGAACCTGTTGCACTAGTGAATTCTGTTAATCCATATCGTTTAGAAGGCCAAAAGACAGCGGCCTTTGAGGTATGTGATCAGCTTGGAAGTGCACCAGACATTTTAGCTATTCCAGTTGGTAATGCCGGTAATATCAGCGCTTATTGGAAAGGGTTTAAAGAATATCATGAAGCAAAACAAACAGGTCTCCCTAAAATTCATGGATTTGAAGCAGCAGGAGCAGCAGCAATTGTGCATAATAGAGTTTTTGAAAATCCGGAAACAATTGCAACAGCTATTCGAATTGGAAATCCTGCAAGCTGGAAATTAGCGGTACAAGCACAAGAAGAGTCAAATGGTTACATCGATGAAGTAACAGATGAAGAAATCGTAGCAGCTTACCGGAAAATAGCTGCAACGGAAGGTGTTTTTGCAGAGCCAGGATCTTGTGCATCTATTGCTGGTTTATACAAGCATATTCAAAACGGAAAAATCCCAAAAGGAAGTAAAATAGTCGCTGTTTTAACAGGGAATGGTTTAAAAGATCCGAATACTGCTATTGATGTGAGTCCGATTAAACCAGTGCTGCTTCCTAATGATGAAAAAGCGGTAGCTGAACATATTAAAGGAGTAGTTCATATATGAACGAAAGTGATATGCTGCAAATAAAGGTGCCTGCGAGTTCTGCTAATTTAGGACCAGGCTTTGATAGTATTGGACTAGCACTTGATTTGTACTTAACACTTGAAGTTTCTCCTGCTGACAAATGGGAAATCATTCCTTTGTCAAAAGAACTTGAACAATTTCCAAAGGACGAAACAAATTTTATTGTACAAACCGCAGCTCAGGTTGCAGCAAAATATCATAAAAAGCTGCCGACTTGCAAAATAAAAGTTTCCAGTGATATTCCTTTAGCTAGAGGGCTTGGTTCAAGTGCCTCAGCAATTGTTGCTGGAATTGAGCTGGCAGATTCTTTATGTGAATTAAAACTTTCTAAAAATGAAAAATTTCACATTGCATCCAATATGGAAGGACATCCTGATAATGTAGGTGCAAGTATTTTTGGAGGATTAATAATCGGTTGTCAATTAGAGGATGATGTAGATGTAGAGGTGATTCATTCTATTGATTTAGAGCTGCTTGCCGTTGTTCCAACTGAAGAGTTGCTAACAAAATCATCTAGAAGTGTTTTGCCAGATACATTATCCTTCTCTGAAGCAGTTGCAGCAGGTGCTGTTTCCAATTTATTAATAGCCGCATTATTATCAGGAAACCATGAACTAGCGGGAAAAATGATGATAAAAGACAAATATCATCAACCATACCGGAAAGGCTTAGTTCCACATTTGCAAATAATTGAAGATCATGCGCTTTCCTTAGGTGCATATGGGGTAACATTAAGCGGGGCTGGCCCAACTGTATTATGCTTTATCAGAAATGGACAAACTTCTGCTGTTGTAAACGGTCTTAAAGAACTTCTTCCAAATATGGAATATCAGCCTTTGAAGGTTGATTTCACGGGTAGCAAAGTGACAAAAAATATTTTCTCAAATGTAGAAAAATAAGAGTTGTAACGTTCATTGTTCTCTCGAGAGATATTTTTTATGTGAACAGTTGAAATGGATTGCCTACGTTTTTCTATAATGATGACTTCCGCAGAAACAAACGTGGAAGTCATTTTTTTATAAAAAAATGCAGCGTTGTGCAGATTTTTTGGGGAATAAATAATACCTGGTGCTTTTATCCTCGTTTTTGAACACGCACGAATATAACATAGAGAATAACGAAAAAGAAGGTACCTAAAAAAATTAGATTTTAATGTATCCCTTTCGCTCCAGCATTGCTAGAATAAAGATGCCATTTCGATCTGATTCCTTTTAGGTGCCTTCTTTATTAGGAAAATATCCTACTTAAAATACTTGTTCTACTTCTACAACTCCAGGTACTTCTTCTAATAATGCTCGTTCAATACCTGCTTTTAAAGTGATAGTTGAACTTGGACAGCTGCCGCAAGCCCCTAGTAAACGTAATTTTACGATGCCATCTTCCACATCTACTAATTCGCAGTCTCCACCATCTCTTAATAGGAAGGGACGTAATTTATCTAATACTTCCTGTACTTGTTCTTTCATTTCTACACTAGTCATACATATCGACTCCTTTCCTATTATTTATTATAATCACAATAAGACAAAAAATCTATTCTAGAAATTCGAAAAACAATAAACAATAATTGGATAGTATAATAACTCAAACTTCGCACCTTCAAATTCGTTTGCAAATTTTGATAAAATTCGGTTAAGAACTATAAATTGAGAGGCATGTTTTTAAAAGGTGAAAAAGTATATACTTTTTGAAATGTGAAGGCTGTCTAGCTTCGCCGTACAGGATGTACAAGTGCCGGC
>JBDNRM010000272.1:0-5691 GCA_047718615.1 Bacillus sp. (in: firmicutes)
TTATACTACTTTTGTTATGCTCTAAAAAAAATCAAGGCAAATATCATTTGATTAAAGATTAAGTTTTTATAGACAAGTTACTATGGAAAAAGCTTTATTACGTTTTCATGGTATTTTAAATCAATTTGATAGACACCTATGCTAATAGAGAATTACACCATGGCTCATGGAAAGCGAAGTGTATTCCGGTTGCGGACTATTTGAGAAAGCAAGCCTTTTTCAGGGTAGCCTACAGAACAATTTAAAATTAGAAAATAACAAGATAAGGGAGCGGAGTTATTTGAGTAAAAAAGGAGTACTCCATTATGAGGTTGGAGAACAAATTGAATTATTTTTATTAATAAAAAGTGCAACAAAAGCAATCGCAAGTAATGGCAAACCGTTTTTAACACTGATCTTTCAAGATAAGAGTGGCGATATAGAGGCAAAACTTTGGGATGCAACAGATGCAGATGAGCAAAACTATCGGGCAGAAGCTATAGTAAAAGTGAATGGAGATATCCAAAACTATCGTGGAAGACTGCAGTTAAGAATACGCCAAATTAAATTAGCGAATAAAGAAGATAATGTTCGCTTGGCAGATTTTTTAGAAACAGCCCCTTTAACGCAAGATGAAATGATGAGCAAAATAACACAGTATATATTTGAAATGCAGAATTCAAAAATTCAAAGACTAACAAGGCATTTGGTTAAAAAATACCAACAAGCTTTTTTAGAGTACCCGGCAGCTACAAAAAATCATCATGAATTTGTGTCTGGATTAGCTTACCATGTTGTAAGTATGTTAGATTTGGCAAAGGCAATTGCGAACCTTTATCCTAGTCTAGATAAGGATCTTTTATATGGTGGCATTATTCTTCATGATTTAGGAAAGGTATTAGAACTTTCAGGTCCTATTTCTACTGTTTATACTGTAGAAGGAAATTTACTAGGTCATATTACGATTATGGTAAATGAAATCGGAAAAGCAGCTGATGAATTGGATATTAGCGGAGAAGAATTGATGCTGCTTCAGCATATTGTTTTATCTCACCATGGAAAAGCAGAGTGGGGCAGTCCAAAAGCTCCATTAATTAAAGAAGCGGAAATCATTCATTATATTGATAATTTAGATGCAAAAATGAATATGCTTGATGGTGCATTAGAAAGAGTAAAACCGGGTGAGTTTACAGAACGAATTTTTCCATTGGAAAATCGATCCTTTTATAAACCTACTTTTCACAAATAGTAGAAGAGATGTGGTCATTAGGGAAACATAGGAATAATCTACTTTTTCTAGCATATGATGAAGTATAAATAGTGATATGCTTTTTTATAGATGGAAGGAGTAGATGAACAATGTTTAGTATACCGATGTGGGTTCTATTTGTATTTGGTGGAATTGTCGTCAGTGCTTTTATGGCAGTTAAAACAGGAAAAGAAGAAAGACAGCAGGAGAATGAAGGGATAGAGAGAGAAGGCGAAGAGTATATGAAGCGTCTAGAACAAGAGAAACAGCGGCGACAGGGGAATAAAGAAGAGAAAGTGTTCGAAAACTGATAGCGAGTCAAAGGGGTGCCTTACAGGCGCACAGAAAAGCTGCTAAAAAGCGGATAGACAGTCTAGCACTAGCCTTTCTTCTCGCCTGTCTCGCAAATGGTGAGTTGTATGAACGCCTCACCAAATTACTATTATGTGGCGTTTTTAAACTAGAAATATCATCTTTATCCTAATAGTGAATGTTTTCTCTATAAATAATAACGTATAAAACACTTTTTCAGCTGCCTTCCTACAGCACTGAGGCTCTCGGATCTCCCATGGAAAGCATCAGACAAGTTAAATATAAAAGAAAAAGGCAATATAAAGGGATTTACGCCTTTATATTGCCTTTTTTTTACTTTTCAGAAGTAGTAGTAGTAGTATCTAAAATACCTTTTAAGTCTTTATCTTCAATTTTTACATCTGCATTTTTTAACTCTTTTTGCATGGCTTTATTGATTTCTTCCGTTGTAAGCTTGGATACTTTCAAGTCATACGCCATTTTGTCTTTTACATCTTCATATTTGCCTTTTTCTTTTTTATCAGTTACTTGGATAATATGGTAGCCATTATCAGTTTTAACTGGACCACTAATTTCATTTACTTTCAAACCATAAGCAGCTGTTTCAAATTCAGGTACCATAGAACCTGCACCAAACCATCCTAAATCTCCGCCATTAGCTGCACTAGCCGTATCAGTAGAGTTTTCTTTTGCCAAGTCCTCGAATTTATCGCCATTATCTAGTTTTTTCTTGATTTCTTTTGCTGTTTTTTCATCAGCAACTAGAATATGACGTGCTTTAATTTCAGGCTTGTAATCATCATAATAAGCTTTAATCTCATCATCTGTTACTTTAACTTCTTTAACAGCTGCTTTTTGTTGTAATAAACCAGTTTTAAACATAGCGCGTAGCTCGTCTTCACTGTTGTATCCATATTGTTGAATAGCAGTTAAAAAGTTATCACCATATTGGCTTTTTATTTTATCTACTTGCTCATTTACTTCATCATCTGAAACTTTATAATTTTTTTCTAATACTTTCTCATAAAGCAATGGTTGAAGAACTGCTGTACCGTATTTATCTTTCATTGCATCATAAAGTTGATCTTTTGTAATGTCCCCAGCATCCGTTTTTACAACTGCCTCGGATCCATCATTACTGCATGCGCTAAGACCTATTACACTTGCAGCTAAAGTGAGGGATAATATCCATTTTTTCAAGTTAAACACTCCCAAGTAAGTTTTTCATTCTCAACAATCCCTACTATATCATAAATTGTACAAAGAGCAAAAGTTATTGTAATAATGATAGCCAATATTGTTAAATTTTGATTATAACTACTATGGTTTAAGCTCAAACGAAGCCTCATGAAAAGCTTCGGAAAACGGAACGAAGACCACCGTTCGCTTGGATCCATTGCTCACAATGTTCACTTTTTAAGTTGACTAAAGCTAGAGTAGCTGGGATATGCTGTTTGCCCGTCTATTTTTGCTAGCATTTAACAAAGCAATTTGATTGAAAACATATTTGGCAACGTTTCGAATTTTTTCATCAAAAGAATGCGCCAAAGCTCCTTTTCATATTAGCTCAAACATAATTTCAGCTTCGTCATGCGAGAAATAAAAAATGGGTAGATGTCCTGTTCCGTTTCTGGGTCAAATACATATGATACATTGAGCTGAAAACAAGGATAGATTAAATCCTTTGCTAGCTTCCGGAAAGAAATTTCTTAAAAGAAGGTATTGGATGGCAGGGAATAATAATTATTTTCTTTTATTCATTGTACTGTTTTTCTTAATAATGATAGTTGGTACTGCCTTCTGTTAAGTGAATTTTTTTCGAGATGTATAAGCGATTAGTCATTAACTGAATACAATATGGTAACAACCTTAAAGGAGGTGTTACTATGGGTAACTCATACGGCGGTGGTTTTGCATTAATCGTAGTATTGTTTATTTTATTAGTTATCGTAGGCGCTGCATGGCTGTAATTACTAATTAAGACCATTATTAAATCGCTGCCTTGTAATATTGGCGATTAGTATGGAAAAAGAAAGGAGGCGTTTTCATGTCTGGTGCAGGCGTATATGGTGGAGGCTTCGCTTTATTAGTAGTGCTTTTCATTTTGTTAGTAATCATTGGAGCATCTTGGTTATAAAATTATGTCCTTGATAAAATATAAAAAGGTGAGCATTTGCTCACCTTTTTATATGAATGGTCTTTTATGTGGAAGGATCCTCGTTAAAGGAAACTCCACTTTATGTTTAATTAAAAAGGATATCGACATAGGAAGAAATCAAAAGAATCGTTATTAGAACATTAATGGTTCGAAATACCTTTGGTTGTTTTTCTTCTGGAATCTCTTTTTGTAAACATAAAGCATTTGTCATTCTATTAATATTGTACAATATTAGAATGGCTAAAATGATAAAAATGGAGATCATCATTGATTCCCTCCTTATCTGCATAGTGGTTGTATGCTACTTACAATACCAAATAACGGTATAAAAAGATAGTATTATCTCTTTTGTGGAGTAGACAGTACTTTCGAATAGCATGAGAGTTACAATATCAAACGTGGACCGTCTTTTATTGTTTTCAACCATTATATGATTGGAAACGCTATATATGATTCCTTCTTATGATTAAGATATTTTATTGACCAGTATTTCAAATCCATGTTCATTTTCTTCTACATAACATTTACTTGGTGACTTCCAAAGATTTTTCATTCGTATAAAATCAGGAACACAAATACCAAAGTGATAAGCAAACAGAATAAGAAAATAATGTACATAGTGTGTAAAAAGAAAACAGCAAGCAATAAAAGTTATATTTAAGACGATAAAAGGTGTAATAGAAGCAAAAAGAAAATGGAATTTTCCTATTGGTTCATCAGCACGAATGCAAATAATCGGGAAAAAACGATATTGAACATCTAGTTTCTTTTTCACCTTATCGCCTAAAGGAACCATAGGCAATAAATGGAGTAGCTTATGGATAGGATAGACAAGAACTAAACATAGTAAAAATAGAGAAAAATAATTATCATTTAATCTGTTTTGTGCAAAATAAGTAGTTATTGGTACATAGAGAAATAGGAACGTTAAAATCATGGTAAGGGACGATATAATGAAAATTCGTTGTAAACCATATTGTCTTTGTAAATTAATTGTTTTCCAGCAGTTCATATAATCAACCTCCGAACGGAGAAATTTTCCTAATTGTGCTCAACTCACTTTGATACTTTACGATGAATAGAGTAAAAAATCAATAGGTTTTTTTTAGTTTTTAATTATTAATAAATTGTTCACTTTTTCCCGTATTTCAGATGTAAGAAATCATGTGAATAATAGTAACGTTTAAGGTAGTGTTCGAGAACAATTTGAATTTTTATTATAAAAATTCAAATACAAAGCACCAGAAGGGGTTTTTATGTATAAGAGTGGTCGTCTACTTTTCTCCATACAAAAAAGCAGGAGAGAGATCTCCTGCTTTTTATAGTCCTTTTTCTCTTTATCTATTTGTTTTTATTTTACGGGTACTGGATCTTTTTGTCTAATTTGCCCATTTACTTCTACAAATTTATCTTCAATATTAGTGAAAGATTTTTCAAAGATCTCCATAAAGTCATCGCCATACATATGTCTTACAATGGTCATTACTTCGAGTAATTCAGGGAATCTTCCGTATAATTCTTTAATTGGCAAGGAAGCGGAAAAAGCTGCACTATTATTAGGATTATACTCTGCCATAATGCTTAGAAACATTGATTCTCCTTTGTCTGTTAAACATATATACGTGTTTCTTTTATCATTTTCCTTTTTGGAAAACGTTAAAAGTCCTCTTTCTTCCAGCTTTTTTGAAAAATTGAAAGCTGTGGAAACATGCATTACGCCAAAATTTGCAACATCAGAGATAGAAGCACCGTTTAACTGGTACGCAATCCATAGGATATGATGTTCATTAATGTTTAAATCGTATGGCTTAATCCAATTTTGCCAATCTTTTTCGATTGATTTCCAAAGTGCCTTACTAAGTTGTCCAATTCTTTGTGTAAATAATAATGATTCCTTCATTGAGTATTGTCTTTCATTCATCTCCAATTCACCTACTTTTCTATTGTCTATAATCATTATGCCAATAAAACAAAAATTAATAAAGATATAAAT
>JBDNRM010000273.1:0-5666 GCA_047718615.1 Bacillus sp. (in: firmicutes)
TTTGGCGAGTGTTAGGTGGAATTATCTCGAAAAACTTTTACTCTTCAGAGCTGTACTGTATGTTAGAAAAACCGAGTTGTTTGGATGATTGTCCAAATCGTATAATTTTCTTTTGTTATCCAATTTGAAAATAGGAATAATGGATCGTATCTACTAAAAAAGAAAAATAGTTAAATAATAATAAAAATATAGGAACATTTATTTTTGAAAAAGATAGTTTCTGTACGATATGTTACTATTTAATAAAAGCAGGCATTGCGCAATTACGTTAAGACGGATTGCTTAACTGTTTTTTAACAAGAATGAGTAAAGGTGATCAATTTTTATGAAACTAATTTTAGCTGAAAAGCCTTCTGTATCAAAAAATATCGCAGATGCATTAAAAATAAAGGGCCGCCAAGATGGCTATTATGAAGGAAATGGCTATATTGTCACATGGGCTTTTGGTCATTTGCTTCAACTGAATGATGCAAAAGATTATGATGAAAAAATGTCAACGTGGAAAATGGATAATTTTCCTTTCATTCCACCAGTATTTCAATACAAAGTAAAAAGCAATCCGAAAAACCGCGAGAAGCCTGATAAAGGAGCGCAAAAGCAGTTAAGAATAATCCAGAAGCTAATGAAGAGAAATGATGTAGAAGCCATTATCTCTGCTTGCGACTTTGACCGAGAAGGGCAAATAATTGGCGATAGTATTATTTACAATCTTAAAACAAATAAAGAAGTGTATCGATTGCTGCTAAATGAATGGACACCAAATGAAGTAATAAATGGTCTAAAGCAAATAAGAAGAAATACAGAACTTAAACCATTGCAAGATGCAGGAGTAAGCCGTCAGTGGGCGGATTGGCTTATCGGCATTAATTTAACTTCTGCTGCAACACTTAAGTATCAAAAAGGAAAAGGGAAAGCCTTAAATATTGGAAGAGTTCTGTTGCCGACATTAAAGATTATTTACGATCGTGATAAAGAAATAAAGGAGTTTGTTCCTGAAAATTATTATAAACTGCAAGGAACTTTTCTAACAAAAGATGAAAAAACATATACAAGTACTTATATGGAAGGAAAAAACGAGAAATTTAAACAACAAGAATATTTACAAAAGATAGAAGCGGAGATAAGAAATAAAAAGGGAATAATTTCAGATAAACAAGTACAAAAGAAAAAGGAGTATCCACCTTTTTTATTTAATTTATCTAACTTACAGGGGTATATCACTAGTAAATATAAAGGCTGGACGGCAGATAAAGTTTTAAAAGTTGCGCAAAGTTTATATGAAAAAAAATATATCACTTATCCAAGAACTTTATATACAAAAAAGGATATGGACATAATTGATAGAATAGGAGAAAAGCTGAATTATAGCCGTTTGTAGCATGTCCATATGTTGTGGACATAATGAAAGTGGACATAATGGAGTAATTAGTATTTAAAAGGAGAAGAAATTACAGGTATTTAGATTATTTGGGACAATTTAAATTTTATGCAATAGCTATTTATTCATAATAAGGATTAAACTTGTAGTAAGAAGAAAATCACATCAACTTTTTCAAAACCTCTATATCAAAACTTCTAATTTTTAATATATCCTTTTTTATTGGTTCTTTCACTAAATTCCCTAAATAAATCTTCAGATTGACAAGCCGAAAAAACTTTATAAATATAAAATATTAATTATGAGTTCAAAAATTAAAGATTAGTAGTTATTATGTTTTAAACGAAGTTAAGAAGGGAGAATACCATCAAGATGGGCAAAACACTAATACTAACAGAGAAGCCTTCTGTAGCTAAGAATATAGCAGATGCACTTAAAATAAAAAGTAGACAGGATGGTTATTTTGAGGGCAGCGATTATATTATCACATGGGCTTTTGGTCACCTTTTACAGTTATTTGATGCAAAAGATTATGATGAGAAAATGGCAAAATGGAGAACAGAAAACTTTCCTTTCATTCCAGATAAATTTAGATATAAGGTGAAATCAAATCAAAAAAATCGAGATAAAGAAGATTTAGGCGCAAAAAAACAATTGAAAATCATTTATAGTCTAATTAAAAGAAATGATGTTACTAATCTTATATCTGCGTGTGACTATGATAGAGAGGGACAAATTATTGGAGATACGATCTTATATATGATAAAACATGGTAAAAAGGTTTATCGATTACTATTAAATGAGTGGACACCGAATGAAATACTAAAGGGTCTAAAAAATATAATACCCAACGATGAGATGATGCCTTTAAGAGATGCAGGTATAGGTAGACAATGGGCGGACTGGACAATAGGAATTAATCTTACTTCTATGGCAACATTAAAATATCAAAAGGGTAAAGGACAAGCGCTTAATATTGGAAGGGTTTTGCTACCAACTTTAAAAATTATTTATGACAGAGATAAAGAAATAGAAAATTTCGTTCCAGAAGATTATTTTAAACTAAAAGCATTATTTGCAACCCGATCAGGTAGTGAATATGAAGGGATTTATTATCTTAACAATGAGGATAAATTTAAAGATAAACAAGTTCTAATGGATATTGATTCCCTTTTGTCTGGAAAAGAGGGCGCCGTATCCGAAAAAAATGTTGAGAAAAAAAATGAATATCCCCCTTATTTATTTAATTTATCCAATCTTCAAGGGTTTATTACGAACAAATATCAGGGCTGGACTTCGGACAAAGTTTTGCGGATTTCACAATCATTGTATGAGAAAAAACTAATCACCTATCCCCGGACTTCTAGCAATTTTTTGGATGAGAGTCTTGTTGAACGGGCAGAAAATGTTTTAAATGCTCTAAAAAAAGGACTGCCTTATGAAAGTGAACTGAGATTTACAAGAACAAAAAGGGTGTTTAATAATAAGAAGGTTGAAAGTCACAGTGCCATTATTCCAACGTATTTAATCCCTAAAGCATTGACTAATGATGAAATGATTGTATATAGTGCTGTGAAAAATAGGTTCTTAATGCAATTTATGCCTATAGCGGAATATGAAGAGACTACTCTAAAAACAACTGTAAATAATGTAGAGGGAGAATTTTTATCTAAAGGGAAGGTTCAATTAGTTGAAGGATGGAAAAAGGTTGAGAAAATCGAATCGAAGGATACTATTCTACCTTTAGTTAATATAAATGAGGTCGTAAGTATTGAAGACCACAAATTGACTTCTCATGTAACGAAACCACCAAAATACCATACAGAAAAAACATTATTAAGAGTAATGGAAACATGCGGCAAGGGTAAAGACAAAGAGGATGAAGACAGTGAAGAAATGATGGCTGCTATTTTAAGTGGTTATAGCATTGGTACACCAGCTACAAGAGCTGAAACAATAAAAAAACTAAAAGATGTCGGTTATATTGCTACTCAAAATAAAAACTTGATTTGTACGGAACTAGGAAGAAAGTTAGTTGAAACATTTCCAGTAAAGGATTTGTTTGATTTACAATTCACTGGTAGATTGGAAAAAACATTGTCTGATATTGAAAAGCAAAAGTTTACTAAGGAAAGTTTCTTGAATTTAATTTTTGATTTTACAACAAATGCTGTTAAAACAATTAAAAATGAAAAAGACATCATTATTAATGAAGTATCAAACGAAAAGAAAACCATTGAGGTTCTTGGAAAATGTCCTCTTTGCGGGCATGGAATTATTGAAGGTCAGAAAGGCTTTGGATGTAGCAACTGGAAAAATGGCTGTAAATTTGTCATTTGGAAGAATGATAAATATTTAGCTTCAATGAAAAAGAAACCAACAAAAACAATGGTAAAAAGCCTTTTAAAAAATGGAGTCGTTTTGGTTAAAGGACTAACGAGTAAAAAAGGCAATAAGTTTGATGCTAATTTACGTTATGAGAAAAATCCTGATAACGAATATTTTAGTTGGAAGATGGAGTTCAATAAATAGTATTAGTATAGATAGACAGATGGGTTAGCAAGGATACCCATCTTTTTTATTAAACTCAATAAAAATTATGTATACAAGTTATGTAGAATTTTGTAAAATTAAGGTAAATAAAAGAAATGGAGTGGGCGTACGCATGATCGAAAAATTTATCAATGAATTAGAAAGACAAGGCTTGTCTAAAAATACGATTAAGAGCTATGTATTTGACATTGCTCAGTTTTACGACTGGTTAAAGAGTAAAAAACTAGACCCCAAAATAACAGAAGAAGTATTAAATGAATATACAATATTTCTATACTCCGAATATAGCGAAAATACTGTTTTGCGAAAAATTAAGAGTGTCACTCGGTATAACAAATTTTTGTATCATATTGGAGAATCCACATTAAAGATTGAACCAAATGAAATAATTAAGATTAAAACAAACAACGGGAATATGAGAATGATGAGTTTTAATGATTTAGATAGACTGCGGCAAACATTATTAGAAGTGCGAAATAAGAGAGATATTCTTATATTTCACTTATTATACGGAACTTGTTGCAGGATTTCTGAACTTATTAATATTGAACTGGATGATATAGAAATTACTAATCCGTCACAAGGTTATATACGATTTAAAATTTCAAAAGGTGCAAAATCCCAGTCTACTATAAGAAAAATTAGCATAACTGAGCCTCTTATTAAAATGATAAAAGACTATTTAGAAGTCAGACCCATTTATCAAAGTAACAAACTATTAATTGGACAAAAGGGTCCAATGACAAGGGATGCAATTAACAAAATGTTTCGGAAATACAGTTCGATAGCTAATATTAATTATACGGTTTCACCTCAAATGATAAGACGTATGGGTATTTTTAATTTGTTTGTATTAGCACAAAATGAACCATTTGAATTATCTTATATATCAAAAATTACTAGATATACAACTGAATCATATACAGAAAAACTTTACGAGTCTTTATGGTCTAATTTAAAAGGGAACTTTGAACTTCAATCCTTTGAAACCAGATATATTAATTTAGGGTGGGAGAACGATGGAGAGAAACCAAAGAAAGGTTGTTAGTATAAAACCTAATGTGAAATTTGTTGTACGTGCAATAATGGCCCAATATGCAGAAACCTCAACAGGGGAGCCAATAGAAAAAAAGTATGCGTGTATAAAAATTAAAAATGAAGACACAAACGTTGAAGTAATTCATCCTCTTTCAACAGAATTTATATTAGATAATTGGAAAAACGCTCAGTTCAATACGATGAAAGCACCGGCAAATACCATAGCAATGTTTTTAAACTTTTTAATAAGCGATAAGAGTAATAAAGTTAAAAGTCTTACAGAATTAAAATCAGACCATGTAATAAATTTTTTATCTGAGCTTTCTTATAAAAGGACACCTAAAAATACGGTCAAGAAACACGAGAAATATATAGAAAAGTTCTTTGATTTTCTAAATGAAAAAAAGATCATTGACCATAGCTTGAAAATTAAAGATGTTCAATATTTTTACAGTAGTCCGAAACCAAGACTTCATAAATTACCTGATGAATATATACTAACCTTTTTAGAAATTGCCTATCAAACGGATAGTAAAATTGCGTTTGCACTTTATTTGCAATTCTTTGGTGGACTCCGAACCGGAGAGATATGTAATCTTAGAATAAAAGATTTACAGCTTATAGGGGATAATGGAGAATATGGTGTCCGCAGCCACTTTCGATGGCGGTTAACTGGCCAGTGGCAGTGACATGGCAA
>JBDNRM010000274.1:0-5572 GCA_047718615.1 Bacillus sp. (in: firmicutes)
TTTGGCGAGTGTTAGGTGGAATTATCTCGAAAAACTTTTACTCTTCAGAGCTGTAAATTATAACAGTCTTTTTTAGAAGTTGTCAATATTTTTTATTCTTATTTTTCTCTTATTTTTCAACATTCTTATCATTTCCTAATAGTTTCTTTTTATGTAGAAAAATACATTTTTTAAAAAAATAGTATCAATTCAAGAAACCTGTTATGACTTGAAGGCTTGTCTACTTAAAAAATACATGGATAAAAGAGGGCAAACTAAAATCAAAGCAAACTTAGGCTCTCCCTTCCCCGCTGCAGCTTTAATCGACTCGTATCCTTCCAGCCAGTTAACCATAACACTAGACCACCTGTATGTCGAAGCTAGACAATTAACTAGCTTAATTTCGATATCATTATAAGATTCCATCACTGACACTCGTACGTGCCAATGATGAAATGGGAAAATAAAGTCTATTCTGTGTAATTTATATTATATGGCATTCCGGTTCTAAGTACTCCTTTTGTTTCTAGACCTCCCAGCCCCTTCTCTCCTGTTAATGTATTTCTTAACACATCCCACACATTTACTCGCTCCATAAATGGTGTAAAACTAATCTTTGCAACAATATAAACTGGATCTAATGCATGTATATTTACCCTTGAAGGAGAGCTGGCAAAATTTGCTCCCGCATGTATCAGCGATTCAAAATGTGATTGACAAGCACCTGCAAATATTACTAGTTGATCTAAGTGAGGAATTTTCTTTCGTGCTTCTCTGACAGTCTGAACAAAGTACTTTGAATGACGGTAAGCATTAATATCCTGCTTTCCCCCTAGCGCCTTAGAATAGGCGTCATGCCCTGTAATGACAAGTATATCTGGTCGATAGTAATCAATTAGTTTGCCTATTTTTTGCGGCATCTCTTTTTCATTACAATGTACTCCTGTTACCGGAATCCCAATTTTTTCATATAAAGTTAAGCACTTTTCTAAATAAGTAGAATCACCATCTAAATGCAATACTTTTCCAGGTAATTGAAAATAATTGGTTTGTTTACTATAAGAATCTGTTGTAACGTATTCCTGCTTTTGTCGTAATAAATGGACATCCTGCCGGAATAATTCCAATGATTGCTCTTCTAAAAATTGAAATTCCTGTGATATTTTTCTTTGCATCGGTTTATTGATACGAACTAAGTCTTCATAAGGAGCGTCTGCAATAAGACGAAAATCCTCTCCGTATAAAACAGCAAGCTTTTGTCCATTTTCTTCTTTAATATCAATAATTCGAAAAACGATATCACATTGATATGATTTTCTACCGACGATATCCATGGTATTTATACTCACTGTCGTCACTCCAATTAGCCCTATTACAAGAGCCTTTTGTTTCTTAACCTATCTTTCATACACTATGCAATAGTCTATAAAGTTGTGAGCAGCCATGTTATTTCCTTCTTTTATAAAATTAATTGTTTAATTTCATCCTTAAAGGGCTACTCTGAAAAAGCTTTGGCTCTCTTGAATAGACCGCAGTCTCAGATTAAAAAAAGAAGGTGCCTTATTAGACACCTTCATCCTATTTAAATATTTCATATAAAGCATCACTTAATCGTGCAAACTCTTCTATTGATAAGGACTCTCCTCTTCTAGAAGGATCGATGCCTACTTCCTGCAGTGCCTCTATGATTTCTTCCTTTTTTTGTTTTCCATTCTCAAGCTGGCTGGATAAGTTGTTTAAAATCGTTTTTCTTCGCTGTGCAAAACTTGCTCTTGTAATCTGAAAGAAAAAATCTTCATTCTTAACGGAAACTAGCGGCGTCTCCCTTCTTGTAAGCTTAATAACCGCTGAATCCACATTAGGCTGTGGCACAAATACTGTTTTTGGGACAATCATGACAACTTCAGGAACAGTGTAGTATTGTATAGCTATCGACAATGAACCATATTCCTTTGTGCTTGGTTTCGCAGAGATTCTTTCTGCCACTTCTTTTTGCAGCATTACTACAATTCCTCTAAGAGGAAGTCCCTCTTCTAATATCTTCATAATAATCGGCGTAGTTACATAATATGGAAGGTTCGCAACTAACATAATATCATTAATACCTTCAAACTCCGCTGCTATTACCTCTTTTACGTTTGCTTTTAGAATATCTTCATGGATTACTTTTGTATTTTTATATGGTGCTAGCGTTTCATCTAAAATTGGCAATAATCTTTGATCAATCTCAAATGCAACAACTTTTTTGCTGCGCTTCGCCAATTGTTCTGTTAAAGCTCCGATTCCTGGGCCAACTTCAATAGCCCCCGACTCAGCAGAAAGCTCAGCATGCTCCACAATATTTCTTAAAATATTTGTATCAATTAAAAAGTTTTGTCCTAAGCTTTTTTTAAAAGAGAATCCATATTTTTCTAATATCTCCTTTGTTCTTACAGGTGTTGCAATATCTTTATACATCTTTTTCCTCCTGGTGCATTGCCTTTAAAGCATCTGCAAATTCTTGTTTCGTAATTTGAAACATCATAAGCCTTTTATGCAACTGTTTTCCATTTGTATAACCTATCTTTAATAGTTTACCTAATTGCTCACGCCGCTGTTTGGAACCCACGCCGCCTATAAGCTGCGCACAGATTAAATCATCTTGTGTGATTTGTTCCATTACTGTCTCATGCATTAAATGAGCATCCTTTAAAGCTTCTCTAATTGCTTCAGTTGATGCATGCTCCACCCCAACTCCCTTTCCATGCTTATGCAATGCTTCTTCCTTCGTAATAAAAGCATGCTTGCAACCAGGAACTTTTTTAACAATAGTATTACGTATTTTTTGTCCAGGATAATCAGGATCTGTAAAAATAATAACGCCTCTTGTCGACTGGGCTAACTTAATTTTTTCGATTGTTTCTGTATTTATAGCTGAACCATTGGTTTCAATTGTATCTGCATCAACTGCTCTTCGTATAGCAATTGTATCATCTTTACCTTCCACCACTATTATTTCTTTTATCTTCATGAAACCTCCAAAAAAAAAATAAAATATTTGAAAAAAATGAAACATTTTTGTAACATGAAACGTCTATATATATAGAAAGACAAAATACTTAAATATAACATTCATTATAGCTTAAATAATTATTTTCAACAAAAGACGGTCTTCATTAAGAACACTACAACTTTTTTAAATTTATTGAACTTTCAGTGATGAACATTTTATTTTTTTCAAGTTATGTACATCCTCCTAATATAAAAAAGCAGAGAATATGATAGATTCTCTGCAGAAAAATTTATTTGATTACTTTTATATTTACGGGCTTTGAACCCCAACGATATGCTTCTGCTTTCGTTGCGAAAAAAACATCGATTTTTTTTCCTTTTATAGCAGAACCTGTATCAGCAGCTACTGCGTAACCATAACCTTCAACATATACTTTTGTACCTAATGGAATATAATTTGGATCGACAGCAATTACTTTTGCATTAGGATTTGCTTTTAAATTAATACCTGTAGCAGTATAGCCTGAACAACCATTGCAGCTTGCTGTATAAGCCGTGGAGTTAACATACATATCTGTTGCTTCGCTTTCTCCTCGAGACGCAATTTGTAAAACTTCTGCTTTTGTTCCGACTGCTACAACTTTATCTTTTTTTTCTTTTATTTTTTCTTCACTAAGCAGTTTTCGAGAAACTTCTTTGCCGTTTTCTAATGTTATCTCAAACTTTTTAGATAATAATCCTTTTTTACCCTCTGTGACTACCTTTTCAACGCCACTATCCAAATTTTTATCCTTTTGAGTAACAACAGCGTAATTAATCGGTTGTTCCACTACATCGGTGACCTTTTCTATGCGTGTAATATTTACAACAGCTTTTTCTTTCACTTTTTCTTTTAGATCTGGTTCAACTCGGTCTAATTTTGCAAGTGATATTTCTTGTTGTGTTAAAAAGTCAGCGACCGTAGTCGAAGTGGACCATAGTTGTTTTTTCTTTCCTGCATCTACTAGTGTCAACGGAAATGCGGTATGTACAACAATCTCCATGTTTTCTTCTATGCTGTTTTTCTTTTCTTGGTTAATCTGATCATGCTCGTTCAAAGAAATGTTTTGTTCCTTTAAAAATCCTTCCACATTTTCAGCTGTTGTCCAAACCGTTTTTTTCTCGTCGTCCTTTTTCAATTCAACCTGTTTCGCCTGTTTCCAAACAACATTCATGTCGTCTTTTATCTTTGTATCTAAAGATGGAAACACATAATCTTTTGAGTGGATTGTAATTTCAAGATCATCAAATATTTCTTGTATAGTGGATGAGTGCGTTTGGATGACCTCTTCTTTACCATCTAAAGTTATTGCCACAGTTTTTTTAGTAGCTTCGTATAATATAAAGCCAAATGCACTTGTAAAAACAATAAAACTAGCAATAATAATAGTCCATTTTTTCCTACTCAAAGATAGGGAAAACAAGTTTTTCATGTTTGTGATTACGATGAAAAACGCCTCCTTTTCTCTTCGGAGTGATTATATAGAGTATCTTGGCGGCTGTCAACCCATACAATTTCCTTGAACGTACCTCCTATTATGCAAAAAACTATCGCGAAAGGAAAGAAAGAAATCTCGACATAATCATTCTATGAGAAAGGAAAGCGTTGTAGAACTTTTTAGAATCAACTAAGAATAGGACAAGACTTTCCCTTTTTCGACACCATTACTTATCAGTTTATGCCGAATAATTTCTTTGCATTTTTTGTTGTTGCTTCTGCTACTTCCTCAAACGAAATACCTTTTATTGAGGCTATTTCTTCAGCAACTAATTTAACGTAGCTAGGTTCATTTCTTTTTCCCCTAAATGGAGTTGGAGCAAGATAAGGGCAATCCGTTTCAATTAAAAGTTTTTCTAACGGAATCGCTGCTGCTACTTCTTTTGGTTTTTTTGCATTTTTAAATGTTACAGTTCCTCCAAGAGAAATATAGAAATTCATATTAATACACTCTTGTGCTGTTTCTACACTTCCACCATAACAATGCATAATTCCTCCGACTTCTTTTGCATCCTCTTCCTTTAAAATATCGACTATATCAGCTGTTGCTTCTCTATTATGAATAATAATGGGCAAATCAACTTTTTTTGCTAATCTTATTTGTTTTCTAAACACTTCTTTTTGTATATCCTTCGGTGATTTATCCCAATGATAATCCAATCCCATTTCTCCTATAGCAACAACTTTAGGATGTTTTGATAATTCTTCTATCCAAAGCAGATCTGCTTCGGTCATATCAATTGCATCTACTGGATGCCAGCCTACACTTGCATAAAGAAACGGATATTTTTCTATAAGCTCCATCGCTCTTTCAATTGTGGGTTTATCAAATCCAACCACAATCATTTTTTCCATCCCTGCATCCTTTGCACGTTGAATGGTTTCTTCTACATCTTCTATAAATTGCTCTGCATTTAAATGCGTATGGGTATCAAATAACATAAAAAATCCCTTCTATTCCCATTATTTTATTTTCATTACAAACATTTCACAACAATGACAAATTACTAAAAAACCTTTCTATAAGAAAAACATAGAAATATTACATAAAGAATGAATGTTTGG
>JBDNRM010000275.1:0-5548 GCA_047718615.1 Bacillus sp. (in: firmicutes)
CATTTGAATCTGGATTGTATTGAAAATCTTCTTTTTTAAATGGAATAGAAGAAAGGGAGCGGACTCCTAAAAAGCTGTTATCCATTAGCTTTCGAAATACAATTTCTTGATAAGCTGTTGTATTTATCTCACCAGTGCTTTGAACAGTAGGGCTATTCTGTGGTTTGGTTCCGTTATAAGCCAAAAGTGGAAAATACCAATTTTCTAGTATCTGATTATTTGCACCATCAATTTTAGGTAAGTCAGTTCGGGCGTACATGCTTTTTAACACGTTAATACCAGCAGTAATATTGTATAGGATATCCGTTTTTAATTTTTCTTGATCGTAGTTTGATTGATTGGTGATTTGCATAATGCCAATCCCTATGCCGTCTGCAGATATAATAGGTTCACCATTTTCAGTAAATTGCTTTAATCCACTTTCCTGTGTAGCAATTGCCTTCACAATTTCTGGTGGAACGCCCTCAGTTAATGCTGCAGTTGTTAATAAACAATTTGTTGTTTGCTGGGAAGGATTTTTGCCTGGAGTGATAATGCCACACGCAGTGTTTTCTTCTGCTGATGCTACAGAAATAGAATGAGTGAACAAAAAACCTCCTACTAGCAGACAAAAGCTAGCTTTTATCATCTGTTTCAACAAATATATATCCCCCTATTTTTATAGTAGATTATTCTTCTACTAGTTTACTATATTTGGATAGAAATAAAAAATAGAGGGACTGAAATTTTTTATGCCATGCTGACGATTCTCAAAGATAGCATAAAACTAACCAATTAGTCTGTCGAAGATTCTTTTAACAGGGAGAGAGCTTCAGCGCTTATCGAAACAGAATCCAATTCAATTTGTGGATTCATCATTTCCGAAGATGAGCGTTGATTATTCGCTGTATTCGTTGATTTTAACATCTGAATTTGTTTCTCAATGGCTTCCATTTGTTTGTTTAACTGTTCTATTTGCTCTTCTTTTTCTTTTTCCTTTATATTTTTGTTTTGTTCTACTTGTGTCAGCTGATTTTGAAGCTGCTGTTTTTGGTTTTCTAATGTTTTTATTTCTGTGGTCGTATTAGAGGAAATAGTTGTATTTGTATTAATGGCTGAAATATTCATCAATTTGTATGCTCCTTATTTTGTATTTCTTAAAATTATAGAAGGCTTTCCTTAAGATTCTCTTAAAGAGACGCATAAAAACTAGCAGGATAATACAAAATACAATCGTAATGACTCATTTAGGAGGTAACAATAATGGAACAAAATAAAGCAAATTCAGATAATCGTTTAGATAATGTGGAAAAATTACAAGATATGATTCAAAACACAAATGAAAATATCGAAAAGGCGGAGCAATCTTCATTATTAGCAAATGAAGTAGAAAAAGCACAAATTGAAGAAAAAAATAAAAATCGTGAACAATCATTACAAGCTTTTAAAGAAGAGATAAAGGAAGAAAAATCTGATCGGGAAAATGGATATCATTAAATCATGGTTTTAGGAAGAGATAAATGGTTGTGTTCTCAACCGAAAAAGAAAACGTTAATTTAATTGATAAAGAAAATAGCATATCCGTAAAGGTTATATAAATGTATTAAAAAAGTAAATCAATGAGTGTTATTTGATAATCCACCTGTTCGCCACTTTATTTGGAATAAGGTGGTCTTTTTTTTGACCAGAACATTTTTTCAGCAGGGGATATCACGGTTTCCCGTACTTTATTATGAGTGGGACTATTTAATTAGAAAGTTTAAGAAAAGGATATCTGGATATACATACTGTATACAGTAATGAAGGAGGAAGAAATGATGCCATATAATACATTAAATGACTTGCCTGAATCAGTAAAAGATCACTTGCCTCACCATGCTCAAGAGATATTTAAAGAAGCTTTTAACGCTGCAAATGATGAGTATAAGGAAGAGGAGCGAGCCTTTAAAGTAGCTTGGAGTGCAGTGAAGCATAAATATGAAAAAAGTGATAATGGGAAATGGGTAAAAAAAGAATAAAGTTTTTATGCATAAAAAAGGTTGTCCTGAAAAGAATGATGTCATTCTTTAGGACAACCTTTTTGATTAATACTAGCCTTTTACTAATGTTTCAGCACCATCAACAAATACTTCTGTTCCTGTTATATGAGAGGCTTCATCAGAAGAAAGGAATAATAGCAGATTTGCTACTTCTTCAGGGTGACCAGGCTCCATTTTAAGTGGAACAGCATTATCTGGAATATTAATTGGAAATTGAATTTCATCTAATTTATCAGATTGCTTCATTGAGTCGAAAATATTAGTATCTGTTATTCCAGGGCAAATGGCATTTACTCTTATTTTATGTTGAGCAAGCTCTAAAGCTGCCATTTTGGCAAAAGTAGCAATGGCTGCCTTTGATGTACTATATGCGGAAAATCCTTGTTGAGCAAACTGACGATTACCACTTACAGAACTAGTAACAGTAATGGATCCCCCTTTTTCCTTCATATAAGGAATAGCGTGCTTAACGGTCTCAAATACACCAATTAAGTTATTTTGAATAGTCTTTGCCCATTCTTGGCTAGGAAAATATTCAATTGGAGAAATCATGCCAAGAATACCTGCATTAGCAAATACGACATCTGTTTTCCCCCATTTTTTATTAGAATCCTTTATTGCACGGCTAATTTGTTCTTCTTGTGAAACATCTGCTGCAAAATATGCTGCTTGTCCACCGTTTTGTTTAATTTCCTCTACAGTTTCCTTTGCACGATCTTCATTTAAATCAATGATGCTTACTTTTGCACCTTCATTTGCTAATCGAACAGCAGAAGCTTTCCCAATGCCCGAACCTCCACCAGTTACAATTGCAACTTTGTTTTTCATACGATTCAATTTGATCAACTCCTAGGTATATAGAAATTTAACAAATAGTCATTTTAATATGACTATTTAATAATCTCTTGTTTATTTACCCGAAGTATCATGCTTTAATCATTAAGATCTCATTTAATGAACGAAAGCAATATTCTTATGTGAGAAAATAATGCATAACAAAAAAGTACACCTATTATTAGGTGCACTTTTTCCTATTTTAAGATAGACGGTTGCTGTAATCTTCGAACTTAAATTGTCTAACGACTTTTATGCCTTCTTTATCATTATAAGAAGCAATAGAAGGTAGGTTCACACCATTAAACATATGGTTTTTCACCATAGTGTAATGAGCCATGTCGCAGAATATCACTTTATCTCCAGGCTTTAAAGGCTGTTTAAATGAATAGTCGCCAATAACATCACCCGCTAAGCAAGTCATACCGCCAAGTCTGTAGGTGTATTCATTATCTCCAGGCATTTCGGCATCAATAATATTAGGTCTATACGGCATTTCAAGTACATCTGGCATATGACAAGTTGCAGATGTGTCTAGAATAGCAATATCCATGCCATTATTGACAATATCTAGAACAGTTGCTACTAAGTAGCCAGTATTTAAAGCAATTGCTTCACCTGGTTCTAAATATACATCTATTCCATATTTGTTTTTTATAAATAAAATAGATTCAACAAGTGTTTCAATATCATAATCAGGTCTTGTAATATGATGTCCGCCACCAAAGTTTATCCATTTCATTTTTTTGATATGCTCGCCAAATTTTTCATCGACTACCTTAATAGTCCGTTTTAGTGTGTCAGAATTTTGTTCACACATTGTGTGAAAATGAAGGCCGTCAATGCCATCTAATTCTTCAGGTTTAAAGTTGTCCAATGTCACACCAAAACGTGAATAAGGAGCACATGGATTATACAGCTGTGTTTCAATTTCTGAGTACTCTGGATTAATACGAAGACCTGTTTCGATTTTTTTGCCAGCGTTTTTCACTTTGTCTTTAAAACGATTCCACTGATCGAATGAATTAAAGACAATATGATCTGTATATTGGAGTAATTCGTCGAATTCACTTTCCACGTAAGCTGGTGCATATGCATGAACTTCCTTGCCCATTTTTTCAAAGCCTAGTCTTGCTTCAAATAGGGAACTAGATGTAACTCCTGCTAAATATTTCCCAACTAATGGGAAGGTAGAATGCATGGAAAATCCTTTTAATGCTAAAAGAATTTTTGCTCCAGTTCGTTCTTGAACCGAATTTAACACTTCTAAATTTTTCTGTAAAAGTCGTTCATCAACAACATAGCAAGGTGAAGGTACTTGATTAAAATCAATTTTTTTCATCTCTGTCCTCTCAATCTAAAAGAGTTGGAGAGAAATTCTCCTGCCAAGGCAATCCGTATTTATTTAAAGCTTCCATAAATGGATCTGGATTGAACTCTTCCACGTTGTAAACGCCTGGTTTTTTCCAAGCACCTTTCATAATAAGCATTGCGCCAATCATAGCTGGTACTCCAGTAGTATAAGAGATAGCTTGAGAGCCGACTTCTTTATAGCATTCTTGGTGGTCGCAAATATTATATACGTAATAAGATTTTGGCTTCCCGTCTTTTATACCTTGAATAATACAACCGATATTTGTTTTTCCTTTTGTTCTAGGTCCTAATGAAGCTGGATCTGGAAGGATTTCTTTTAAAAATTGCAGTGGAATGATTTCTTTTCCTTCATACATTATAGGTTCAATAGAAGTCATACCAACGTTTTCAAGCACTTTTAAATGATTTATATAGTTGTCAGAGAAAGTCATCCAAAATCTTATTTGTTTAACGCCCTTGATGTTTACGGCTAAAGATTCTAATTCTTCATGATAAAGAAGATAGATATTCTTAGGCCCAACTTCTGCTAAATCATATTCTCTTTTTTCAGATAGAGGTGCTGTTTCAATCCATTCACCGTTAGCGAAATATCGACCGTTTGCAGTAATTTCACGAATATTAATTTCTGGATTGAAGTTTGTAGCGAATGGATATCCATGATCTCCGCCATTTGCATCGACAATATCAATATAGTGAATTTCATCGAAGTGATGTTTTTGTGCATAGGCAGTAAATACACCAGTTACACCTGGATCAAAACCACTTCCTAATAATGCAGTTAAACCAGCTTCTTCAAACTTTTGTTTGTACTCCCATTGCCATTTATATTCAAACTTTGCTGTTTCTGGTGGCTCATAGTTTGCTGTATCCAAATAATGAACTCCAGTAGCAAGACATGCGTCCATAATCGTTAAATCCTGGTATGGAAGAGCTACATTTATTACTACCTCAGGTTTGAAAGAATTAATTAGTTCAATTACTTCTTCCGTTTGATCGGCATCAACTTGGGCAACAGAAACTTTTGTTTTGCCACCGTCTAATTTATTTTTAAGCGCTTCACATTTAGAAAGCGTTCTGCTTGCAATACAAATTTCTTCAAATACGTCAGGCACTTGGCAACATTTATGTGCAACAACACTTGCAACTCCGCCAGCACCAATGATTAATGCTCTTCCCAAAATGAAAAACCTCCTTGAAATCGTTTTGAAAATTCAATAAGGCTGATTATACAGAAAGTGTGTCAAATAATCCATAAAATCCGACAAAATATAATAATTTTTTTTTGAATATATTATTTGGCATAAAAGATAGAGGGAAAAGTT
>JBDNRM010000276.1:0-5492 GCA_047718615.1 Bacillus sp. (in: firmicutes)
GGCTCATCGCACGCCCCACGGAAAGCGAGCATCCTGAAACGAGAATCTTGCCCCTGTTTATAAGGAATAATGTTTGCAAGATTAATCAATCATCCTTTTCTCATTGCTCTAAACCAAGTTATAGCAATACATGAAGAAGAATTTATAACTGCGAAGTTTTAGTAGTTAAGTATTAAAAACTATGTTGTTCCACTTCGTTTTTAAAGGTTATTTTCTAAAACCTGAAAGCGAAGTGTATGCAGGCTGCGGGTGATTATCACAATTTACATAAATAAAAAACCCAAACACTGATACGAAATTTTTTACAACTTCGTATCAGTGTTCGGGTTTATCTTCGGCTGGAATACTTATGTCCCGGCTTCACTCTTTTTTTGTTTAATTACCGAAGCGCTTACATAATTTATTGAACTTTAAACTTAGTTCTAAAAATAACTCTTTATTGTGTTCGTCAATGGCTTGATCAATGAGGATCATTAAACTTGCTTTTTCCGTGTTTAATTGTATTTCAGAAAGCAGCATATCAATGTAGAGGTCCATCACATAAGTTTCTTTCTCTTTACTTTTGTTCATTGCATTTAACTTGGTTAACTCAGTGTACGACTTTTCATTCATACTATTCACCCCTGATACCTTTTTAATATTATATGGAAGAATTAGATAAATATCAATTATTTTTTTAAAAAATTCAGAAAATAATTATAAAGTATGAATAATTTTAGAAAAAATAGAATATTCAAACAATTAGTAGGATTATAGTGCTATTATGTGTGCATATTAAAAAAGGAGTGGATATAATTTGGAAAATGTTAAAGAAATATTGGATATCTATGAAATTAATTTGCACACAAGTGCAATTATGCCTTTTATCACAAACGAAGGAAAAGTTTATTCAAAAATATATGAAGGTCCTAATATATTCATCTGCAGGGAATGCCCTACTAAAATTATTGAATGGAGTTGCATATTTTTAGGATGTTCCTATGATGGAAAAAGAAAAGCTACTCGTTTTCTTATGAACTATAATTATAAATTGCCTGTTTCAATTGATTCTAAAAATACCATTTATTTTTTTCCTACACATTCTCCATCAAGTCCATCCTGTGTTTGGGTTTCCTTACATAATATTTTGGAAAATAGAGAAGTGGAACCATTAAAAACACTTATTACCTTCAAAAATTATCAACAAATAACAGTGGATATTTCCATGCACTCCCTTAATAATCAAATACTGAGAGCAAATTCTCTGCAAAATGTCCTTACTCATAACCATGATAAAATCCGAGAGTCTTTCAATCTATACAGTGATAAAGATAATAATAGGCATTCCCGTAAAAAGAAAAAGGATGAGGAAGAATATTAAGTGATAAGTTTGAGGTTGGCATCCTCCTTACAGCGTTTATACAGATAAAATTGTAATAATTCTTGTACTTTATTTCGGAGGCGGGGATTAAAATAATTATGATATTCCTCATATCCCTTATATAGAAATAAAAACACCGTAAAAGCATCATCCCGTGTTGTCTCTTGTATTTTCATATTATGATTTTTCATATATACTTTCGTTTCCTTTAACTCCAAATGGATTGTCTTCATAGTGATAGTAATAAGTTCGATGTATGGCTTTTCTAATTTAAAGGTATTTTTTTTTATAAGAAGAAGATCACGATTAAGTATGGTTAACAGCATAGGAAAATAAATTGCCTGTTCCATGATATGTCTGTCTTTTTCAGGGATTCTGGTCACAGTATAAATCAACTCCTTTTGAGCGGTGTAGAACAAATGTTCTTTTTTTATGATAGATGATTTCTTATTCTTTTTCAAGTAGGTTAGTAGCTCTCACTCGTATAAAGCGAATGGATACTCGGTAAGAAACTGTATATGCTTTTTTAAAACAATAAATAGTGTTATTTTTAAACACGCACTATTAATAAACTCAAATTAATAAAAAAATATACAGGGATACGGAGGGAAATTATTTCAGTTGTCGAAATAATAAGTTACATACATATGGAAGGAAGAATGAGATGAGTGAAAAAAAGAAGATTGTTGCAGAAAGCTTATATCATCTAAAATCAGTTGTTGATCCGCAACTAGCTATTGACGGAAAGGGATGTCTATTTGTTGTGACATCTATTTCAGAAGAGAGTGATAAATACTATTCGAATCTATATTATAAAAATTTAGAAAGAGAAGAAGAAGCTGTTCAGTGGACATTTGGAGAAAATAAAAATTATTCACCAAAATGGTCGCCAGATGGTAAGGAGGCTGCTTTTGTTTCCAATCGAACAGGAAAAAATCAAATCTATTTGCTAAACCGCAATGGTGGAGAAGCGAAACAACTTACCTTTGTTAAGAATGGGGCCACAAATCCTGTTTGGTCACCAGATGGTAAAGAGATTGCTTTCCAAACAACAATCAGAAAACAAGAGAGCATTCAAGAGAAAGAAAATAAGAAAGAAACAGAAAAGAAATTAGTTCCTTTAGAAATAGACAAGATGAAATACAAATCAGATGGAGCTGGTTTTTGGGATGGAAGCTATCAGCATATAGCTGTATTAAATATCGAGTCAGAAGAAGTAAAGGAAATTACTTCTGGAGAAAATGATTACATCTTACAAAGCTGGTCCCCAAATGGAAAGTACTTAGCAGTTTCTGCAAATCTAAATGAAGACAAGGATTTTAGTTTTGTATCTGATGTCTTTTTATATGAAGTGGAAACAAAGGAATGGCATAAAATTACGAATAGCACGGGCTATTTTGGTGATGTAACGTGGTCGCCGAATAGTTTGAAGATAGGGTTGATTGGAAGCGAAAGAGAGTATGAAAATGCAACATTGTCTAAGTTATGGGTGTATGATTTAGAAATAGATCACTTACAATGCTTAACAGCAGACTGGGATGTAAATGTCGGCGATTATGCAATTGGAGATTTTCAACAAGGCAGTGTTACTCCAGGCATGTTATGGGGAGCTGATAATGAGAGTTTTACTTTTTTAGCTAGTGACCATGGAAATACAATCGTTTATTTTGGAAATATATCTGGAGCGATTTATCCATCATTAATTGATAATCAACATGTATATGGGCTATCAACAGGCGGAAGCTTAAAGCAAGCAGTTGTGGCTATCAGTAAACCTGCTTATCCAGGCGACTTATTTCTATTAAGCTTGGAGACTGGTGATCTTACACAATTAACAAATGTAAATAAGAGATTCTTAGAAGCGTATAGATTTGCAGATGCAGAATCCATTCAATTTCAGGCAAGAGATGGATGGGAATTAAATGGATGGTTAATGAAGCCCGTTGATTTTAAAGAAGGGGAGCGTTATCCTCTCATTCTTGAAATTCATGGCGGCCCTCATGCAATGTATGCAAATTCCTATTTTCATGAATTTCAAACATTAACTGCTAATGGGTTTGCTGTATTATATATAAATCCTAGAGGTAGTCATGGATACGGGCAGCAGTTTGTTGATGCTGTTAGAGGAGATTATGGCGGTAAAGATTATGAAGATGTTATGGATGCAGTAGATTATGTATTAGCAAACTATGATTTTATGGATGAGACTCGTTTAGGCGTGACAGGCGGAAGTTATGGCGGCTTTATGACGAATTGGATTATTGGACATACGAATCGCTTTAAAGCAGCTGTCACACAACGTTCTATTTCAAACTGGATTAGTTTTTATGGGGTTAGTGATATTGGTTATTATTTTTCTGAATGGCAAATAAAAGCTGATCTAAATGATATAGAAACATTGTGGAAGCATTCACCGCTTGCTTATGTTAACAAAATAGAAACACCATTACTAATTTTACACGGAGAAAAAGATTTTCGCTGTCCAATCGAACAGGCTGAACAGCTATATATTGCATTAAAGAGACAAAAGAAAACAACTAAATTTATTCGCTTCCCGGAGTCTAACCATGAGTTGTCAAGAAGTGGAAAACCAAACTTGCGAATAGAGCGATTGAATTATATTAATAATTGGTTTAAAGAATACTTAGGATAAAAAGAAATATCCCAATTGCTAAGCGTAAACTCAAGCAATTGGGGTGTTTTTTTTGTGCATAATGAAAAAATGTTGAAAAACGGTATTTTCTGATATGATAATAGAAAGAAATAACAAAATTTAAGCAATTTCCAAGTTGTAGTGTGTGTTCAAAAAAAATTAGTGTAATTATAGGAAGGGAAGGAAAGAATTGTACTAATATACAGGTATAACTCTTATCACAAACCTTTTATTAACATAAGTTTAATTAATTATAGAAGAGAAGGGAAAAACTAGGTATGGAGAGAACTCAATATAAGAAGAGCAATCGAAAAAGAAGAAGGCTGAGAAAAGGGAGATTTTTTGGTTTTTTACTTGTATTATTTATCATTACGATAACAACGTATAGCATTGTTCAATATAAACAAGGTGTTAAACAATCGATGAAAAATGGAGCGGGTCAAAAGGTTAATTATGAATTTAATGGGGAAAAGGACAAAAATGGAGGAACGAATATCCTCTTATTAGGCAGTGATGCTCGAGAAGGAGATCAACATTCACGAACAGATACGATTATGATTGCACAATATCATCCAGAAAAGGGTACATATAAGATTATTTCTTTAATGAGAGATATGTATGTGGATATTCCTGGACATGGAAAAGGCCGCATTAATTCCGCATTCAGTATTGAAAAAGAAGGTCCTGAATTGTTAAGAAAAACGATTAAAGAAAACTTTAATATTGATTTGCAGTATTATGCAATTGTTAACTTTAAAGGTTTTGAAGAACTAATTAATGAGGCATTTCCAGAAGGTGTAGATATGGATGTAGAAAAGAAAATGTCTAAAAATATTGGTGTTACATTAGAGCCTGGTTTGCAGAAGCTGAATGGAAAGCAGCTGCTTGGATATGTTCGTTTTCGTCATGATGCTATATCTGATTTCGGAAGGGTAGAAAGACAGCAGAAAACATTAAAGGCACTAGCATCGCAAGTATCGGGTGTACAAACTGTTGCTAAATTCCCAAAGTTGGTTGGTGTTATGATGCCATTTATCAATACAGATATGAGCACAGGCAAGTTAATATCAATAGGGAACAAGCTCGTAACAAAAAAGGATGCAGATGTTGAATCATTAAGAATACCGGTGGATGGAACATTCCAAAATGCAACAGTAGGTGGAGCAGCAGTATTAAGTGTAGATTTAGAGCAAAATAGGCAGGCAATAGAAGAATTTTTAGCCAAGTAAATTAGTAGACATTTATTCAACAAATTTTGCATCATGGCGCTCGAAAAGATGCAGGGTGCTTAAGTTTTACAAGGCCGGCATACACGAAGACTCCTATGGGATTAGCGGGACAGGCGATGCTCCGAGGAGGTTCGGCGACCGCCTCATGGAAAGCGAAGGCGGACTTATTGAGAGAGCCAAAGCCTTTTTTCAGGGTAGCTTGTGTGAACACAAAAATTACGTAGATATGCCCATCGTCTTTTTAAATGTA
>JBDNRM010000277.1:0-5439 GCA_047718615.1 Bacillus sp. (in: firmicutes)
CTAAAATAAATAGTATCATATATGCGAAATTTCTTTCGATAATAGCAAACCCATTGAAAAATGGGGACGCAAAGCCATGGGTCTAAAGCAGTGTACTGCAATGATTGCCAGGTTACCGAAAAAGGAGATTATATTAATAAGTAATCTACCTTTATTAGGGTAGATTTTTTTTCGTCCAGGAAATTGAAATGAAATAATGGATAGCTCGTAGATGCCGCGTAATATTTGGAGTCTATAGAATCTTAGAAAGAAGTGAACCTAAATTGCTAGTAAATGTAAAAATCAGTGGAGTCAGCACATTTCATCCAGAACAAGCATATGATAATGATTTTTTTGTCCAGCACTTTAGCAACCTTGGATTAGAAGCAGACGGGTTAATGAAGCATTTAGGTAGAAAAACTAGATATCTCGTAAATCCGGAGAAAGAAAGTACCATCAGTATGGCTGTAAATGCTGCTGAAAAAGTGCTTCAACAAACGAATACAGCACCTGAAGAGATTGGTATGGTTGTATTTGTTTCTGATACTCCTGAATACACCTATCCTAGTAATGCTTTGTTTCTTCATCAGCAGTTAGGAACTAAAAATGCCCATATTGTGTATGACATGAATGCAAATTGTATTGGTATTCTTTCAGCAATTGATCAAGTTAGCACCTATGTAAAAATACAACCTTCCGTACAGAAAGCATTAATTATAAGCAGTGTTAATATAAGTAATATTGCCAAAAAAGATGACACGATAACTTTTCCAAATTTTGCAGATGGGGCAGGGGCAGTTATTTTAGAAAAAACAGAGGAAAAGATTGGGGTAATATCATCCAATTATTATACAGATTCTAAACTATTTGAAACGGTGATGTATCCATCAGGCGGATTTTCTGCTTTATATGATGAAACGGCTGCTACCGCATTGGAGGAAAAGAAATTAACTTTTGTTCCACATGATGTTAGTTATTTTTCGGATGATTGGAAGAGGCTGATTGTTGAAATGCTGGAAAAACAAGAATTAGATCCACATCAGATAAATCACTGGATATTTTCTCAATTCTCACGCCCTGAGATAGAGGAAACGTTAACGAAACTGGAGGTTGGTCTAGACCATTATACGTTTGTTGGCGAAGAATATGGATATACGGGAGTTACAAGTCCGCTGTTTGCATTAGAAGATGCTTTAATAAAAGAAAATATTAAACCAGGAGATAAGGTAGTGTTATGTTCTGTAGCAATTGGCTATAGTATGGCGGCACTATTATATCAATTTTAAAGGAGCGAGTATCAAATGTTTATATTTGAAAAAAATGAAGCAAAAAAAGAATTATTTATTAAGGTTAGCGGATTTATAAAAGAATCAGAGGGAGAAGCATTTTTAACAGAATACCAACAACATATGAAGCAGATTACTCCTTCTGCCTATACTTTGATTATAGATTCTACTAATCTTTCTGTATCAAAAGCGGATATGCTGCCTGTTTTAGAAGGCTGTTTTAAATTGTATATGTCAAATGGATTTAAACGAATTTTAATGATTAACCCAAAGTCGGTTATCGCAAAGTCACAAATGCAAAAATTAGCAAAAAGCATCAACTATACTGGTATTTTTATCGATTCGCTTGCTGAAGCAAAAAATAGTTAATAAATAAACAAAAGCTTGTAAGTAATGCATTTACAAGCTTTTTTATTTTTTCCCCTCTTCTTGCAGAAAACTCCACATTTTATTTAATTTTTTAATACTCATCGTTGGATCTTTTCTTATTTCACTGTATAAGTATGGGTATTTTTTTAATTCAGCTAATAAAATATAATCATCTTCAATAAATTGTTCTTGTCTAGGTTCTATTGAGTAAGATGCTGTATTCTCTGTAACTGCGGATCTGCCAAGTAAATAATCTGTAGAAACATTAAAAAAATCTGCCAATCTTTGCAAGGTTTCAGTATCTGGTCTCCGATTGCCTGTTTCATAACCAGAAATCGAAACTTTTGTAACATTCATACTTTCTCCAAGCTTTGATTGGGAAAGTTTCGCATCTTTTCGCAGCTTTCTTAACCTCTGAGGAAATCCCATTTTAATCAACTCCTGTTATTGCTTTAAAACTATTATAAGTTAACTTTTAGCTAACAGTAAATTTATATAAAAAAGTTAACTAAATAGTAATTAAGATATTGAAGTTAACTCTGAGTTTACGTATAATCGTAACTAAGAAAAACGCTCTGTTGTATCTTAATGTTAATAGGAATCCGTGAGTCTCCGCTAAAAAAAGGTACTGCGAAGATCATTTGTTGTGAAAGGAGACGGCTCGGCAGTTCGTTCGCTAAACATATTGTATTCTCGTTAATATCAATATTGTCGTTTAAAAGAACCTAAAAAAGAATAAGAAGAGGTGGGAGAGATGTATCGAGAAAAGCTGAGGGAGTTACGAACGAAAAATGGGTATACCTATCAAAAAATGGCAGATAAATTAGGGATTACAAAGTCTTACTATTGGCAAATAGAAAACGAAAAAAGAGGACTTTCTTATGAACAAGCGGTAAAAATAGCAAGCATCTTTCAGAAAAAACCAGATGAGGTTTTTCTTCCAAAAAAAGATTCCAACAATCCTTCCGAATAATCAACTTTTAAAATGTGCTATATACAGTCAAACATCTCTAAGGATTCCACCATTTTTTCTATATAGGTGTTTTTTTTTTTAGAAATTAGGGAAGAAAAAGGAAAAGATGGAGAAACGAGGTCTTGGAATGAATAGCATGTTATTAGTAGGAATTATCCTGCTTATATTATTTTTAATCGGCGCCACCTCAGTAAAAACATTTAATATACCAGATATTATTATTTATATTCTTTTAGGTGTAGTGGTAAGTTTAACAGGATGGAATATGGAAACAGAAGTAATAAAACAAATTGGTGAAATGGGGCTTGTTTTATTATTTTTTATGCTAGGCATGAAATATTCTCTCAAAGAGTTAAATAAGAATGGAAAAAAAATCTGGAAGCCTGGTTTACTAAATATTGTTTTAGGAATAGGTGCAACAACTGTAATTTGCTATTTATTAGGATTATCCTTTGTTTCCTCTTTATTTGTAGGTGGATTGGTGTTTGCTACAAGCTCCTCCATAGCGGTAAAGTTTATGGAACATCACAATATACTAGAAAATAAAGAATCAAAATTTATATTGGCTTTATTAATTTTTGAAGATTTAGTTACGCCAATTCTCATAACGCTATTAGTTGGTCTAACAGGTGAGGGACTCTCAATAGCAAAATTTTCTTTATTATTTATAAAAATTTTTGGCTTAGCGATAATAGCATTTATACTTACAAAAACGGTAAAACACTATCAGGAGAAAATAAAACTTATAATAGAAGAAGATGTATTTATATTTCTAATTATTGGGATGGCGTTAGCATATGGAGGATTAGCCATATATTTAGGTTTATCAGAAGTAATCGGTGGCTTTCTCGGAGGCATGATGCTTGCAGATACGGAATGGAAAGATAAAATTAGTAAAAAAATAATCCCAGTACGCAATTTATTTCTTCCTTTCTACTTTCTTTATTTCGGTCTTTCAATGGAGTTTACGATGCATATACCTAACTTTGGGCTATTGATTGTTATTTTAATATGGTCTGTTTTATATAAAATTGCTGTAGGGTATGTTGGTGGACAATGGTATGGTGTAGAAAAAGATCTTTCTTTAAAAGCTGGGATGATTTTGACACAAAGAGGGGAATTTTCGGTTATTATTGCTGGCCTTACTGCAGGGGCGTTACGAATATTCTCAAGTATGTATGTACTTTTAGCTGCATTAATTGGTTTTCTTATTTCTCATATAAGTGTTAAATATATTACAGCAAAAAAACTTCAAAAAGATAGGATGTATTAATGTTTTGTCTATCTGATAAGCTTTCGAAGTATGATATAAAGGAGTTTTTTAAACTTTTATTTGATTTTTTTTTTTAGCTATGCAACAGTATAAGGTATGGCTGAAAGGGAGATGAATATGAGTAAGAAGATAGGATTTATTGGATGTGGAAAAATGGCACAGGCGATGATTGCAGGCATGATACAATCATCCTTTTTGCAGAGCGATGATATTATCGTTAGTTCTAAAACGCTGGAAACCTGCAAATATGTGCATAAAACATATAAAGTTTTCTATACACTGGATAATAAAAAAGTGGCAGACTTTGCAGATATTATCATATTGGCAGTCAAACCGCATTTATACGCAGATGTTATGGAAGAAATAAAGGGAGAATTAAGCAAAAATACGATTGTTGTAACGATTGCAGCAGGTATTGATCTTACTTATATGACTGGAAAATTAGGCAAAGAAGCGAAAATAATTCGGTCTATGCCAAATACTCCTTCATTAGTTGGTGAAGGAATGACTGTATTTTGTTCCAGTCAAACCGTAGTAGAAGAAGAATTGAACTATATGAAACAATTATTCTCTTCATTTGGAGCAGTGGAAGTAATGGAAGAGAAAATAATGGATTATATTCCTGCAATTAGTGGTTCTTCTCCTGCATATGTATATTTATTTATTGAGGCGCTTGCTGATGGAGGGGTGAGAAGTGGTATTCCTCGCGAGGCTGCTTATAAACTTGCGGCACAAGCAGTACTTGGAGCAGCAAAGATGGTTTTAGAAACAGGCAAGCACCCAGGGGTTTTAAAGGATGAAGTCTGTACACCCGGCGGCGCAACTATTGAAGCAATTGCAACATTAGAAAGAAAGCAATTTAGAGGAACGATTCTTGATGCAATGGAAAGCTGTGACCTTAAGAATATTGCTCTAAATAATAAATAAGAAAAGCTCTTGGCTGCTAACTTATCGTTTGAGAAACTGGATTATTAATTATGCCGTATCCTTTCTATCTTACCTTAAGGCCAGAAATTCTTTCATTCACTAAAATATGTTATGAAAGAAATCTGAAAAACCTTTCTTTTCTACTGTTATAATGGGAAAGAACGCAATATGCTACTAAGATATTTGTTCTGCATTATCCTCTTAGAACAATCGATAAATTTACAAAAAGTATTGCATTTTTTTAGAGAAAAAAGTATTGTATAGTGAGAAATGATTTAGGCGTTAATCTCCTAATAATCACAGCTTTCTAATAATTTAGATAAAGCGAGAAACTATTTTGCATGTGAAGTTAATTTCAAACGATGGGTGCAACCGGCCATAAGTTTTTTAGGCTGGTTTTTTTGTGCGGGGAAATTTCATTTTCAACTAAGAAAGTTACATATAATAAAAAAAGTGTGTGAAAGGCTATATTTTTATAGGAGTAATAGCAAACTATAGAAATATAGGAATTTTAGAATAAGCTAGCTCCCATGGAAATCAGATCTCATGTGATAAATAAGTTTTTTTATCACATATCTTTAGTGTGCCGGGCATGTTCACTAGCTAGGCGGTGCAAGTCCGCTATGGGCGTT
>JBDNRM010000278.1:0-5368 GCA_047718615.1 Bacillus sp. (in: firmicutes)
TTGACATAAGATGATGTTCTATTTTTTATCAAACGGCAAAAAAATATTTTATTAAAATATAATTTACTAAAAAGATCTATTACCTTATTTTATTTTGTTAATTTATTTGTTCAAGTAACAAAAAGAAGTATATCAAAACTTGGTATAAATTAAATCGATTTTTTGAATAGAAATCACTTGTTTTCTTTCTGGGGCATTCTTTGATAAAAGCGGAAAGAGGGATTGGTAGTGGTTACATTTCAGGGATAAATAAATCCAATAAATAGGGGGAACATGATTGAAAATATTAATAGATGCCTATGTAGAAAAAAATTTGGGTGATGATCTATTTTTAGAAATACTATTTGACAGATATTCCTCAAATGTTGAATGGTTCATTATTTGTAATTCACAAGAAAAATTAAAAGCATTTGAAAAATATAATGTGAAAATATTCAATAAAAAAATTCATAAATATAAAGACTTTGATGCTGTTATTAATATAGGTGGTTCTATCTTTATGCAGAATGGGAAATGGTGGATGAAGCAGCTGTTGATTCGATGTGTATATGCTATACCAATGAAGCTAAGAAAAAAACCATTATTTATTGTCGGCTGCAATTATGGACCATCAAAAAGTAAATTCATGTATTTCTTTAATCATCTTTTTATTAATCATTTTGTTACAGATATTTGCTTTAGGGATCAAGAGAGCTACCAGTTATTTAAAAAAATTAAACAGGCAAGATATGGTGCAGATATTGTTTATGGTTTAGACACAAGCAATATAAAGCGTCGCCTAAAACAGAAAAATAGAATAGGCATTTGCATAATGAATTTTTCTGATAAAGTTATCAATGATCACTTCACGAAGAAAACAGTTGAATTAACAAAAGTATTAATAGAAAGAAATTACGAAGTAGAATATTTATCATTTTGTGAAGAACAGAATGATAAAGAGACTTTTATTCAAATAACTGAACAGCTAGGGGAGCCCTTCAATCATAAAATTAGGCATGCTATCTATACTGGCAATATCAAAGGATATCTGGAGAAATTAAACAGTTTGAATTTTATTATTACTTTACGATTTCACTCACTCATATTAGCTCAAATTCTAGGAATAAACTATTATCCGATTATTTATAGCAACAAAACTGCCAATGTGCTGAAGGATCAAAACTTTAGTGGAGAGTATACCCACGTTAATCATATAGAACAACTAGACATCACAAATATAATGAAGCGGATAGAAGGGGACAATCAAGTAATGAACCCGAATAGGAAAGAAGAGGCAGCAAATCACTTTGCCAAGATAGATCAATATATGCAAAACACCAATGTGAATTTGAAAAGTGAATACAAAGAATTAAGCTTGTGAATGTATGGGAGATTCTCTCTATTATAGGTAGATAAAATCATAATAAAGAAGGAGATAGTATGAGTAGAGAAGCAACACTTGTAAAGAATACAATAATATTTGCAATTGGCAATTTTTCTTCTAAATTTTTAGGGATTTTAATTCTGCCATTATATACAGCATATCTTAATGCAAGTGAGTATGGATATTATGACCTTGTTATTACTACAGCAAGTTTAATATTGCCATTAGTAAGTTTTCAAATATACGATGGATTATATAGAAATTTATTAGAAGAAGATAAATTAGAAGAACGTAAAAAGAATATCAGCTCCACCTTTCTTATTACGGTTAGAAACTTAGTTGTGTTTGATGTATTCTATATTATTGCTAATACATTTTACTTAAACATACAGAGCGGGAATTTAATAATAGCGTATATAAATGTTTTTATTCTTTTTACTGTGTATATACAAATAGCACGTGGATTAAGAGAAAATATGGTCTTTTCAATAGCTGGAATATTAAACACCTTTTTAATTGTTTTATTTACCGTATTTTTTATTACAAAGCTCGATTTAAAGGTATCTGGGTTATTGATTGCTATGATTCTTTCATATGGTCTATGTATTGTGTATCTTGAGGTAAAACTAAAGGTTTTTCGCTATATTGATTTTTCCATGCTGGATAAAAATGTTTCTAAGAGTTTAATCATGTACTCTCTACCTCTTATCCCCAATACGATTAGCTGGTGGATAATGAATGTATCGGATCGATTTTTGTTAACTCATTTTGTTGGTCTAGATGCAAATGGTTTATATGCAATTGCAAATAAATTTCCTTCCATACTATTAGCTATTAATAGTGTTTTCTACCTTTCCTGGCAGGAAACATCAATAACGGAGTATAATTCGAAAGATCGCAATGAGTTTTATTCCAAGATGTTTAATAACCTGTTAGTATTCCAATTTTCACTACTCCTTGTGCTTATTGCATTTACAAAGCCAATGATGACTCTTTTAGTAGACAGAGAATTTTTCAATGCGTGGAAATATGTTCCCTTCCTTTATATTGGAGCAATATTCTATGCATTTTCGTCTTTTTACGGTACTGGTTTTTTAAGTGCAAAGAAAACAAAAGGAGCATTTTATAGTTCTATTTTTGGTTCATTAGCTAATATTGTAATGAATATTATGCTTATTCCTTTTATTGGCATTCAGGGAGCATCTATTTCTACTATGCTATCTTTTATAATTATGTGGATTATTAGGATTAAGCAAACGAAAAGCTTCTTTCATATTAAAATAAAAAAAGCACAGTTTCTTCTCTTAGCTACTCTATCTATATTATCAATCGTCCTTTATTATTTGGATAATGTATACCTTAATTATTCATTAATGATAATATCCTTGGTATCTTTCTTGAAGTTTAATCAGAAGTTGATAGCTCCAATAATAGGGAAAATGTCAATACAATGGAAAAAGAGACAAAAGGCTTCGTAATGAATACAGCTGTTGAATTTCTATTAATTGAAGAAAGTGAGTTGTTTTGACAATGGAGAATAAACAATCATTATCATCTTATTTATTATTTGACATACAATTTAATTTCGTAAGAAGGTACAAACAACTAATACTTAATTCCAATGAATTTGTTATCAATAAGGATTTAAAAAATAAAAAGAAGATGATCGTCATGCAAACTCCTAATCACGGAAATTTAGGCGATCAAGCAATAGCATATGCTCAAAAGAAATTTATAAAAGATCACTTTAAGGATTATACCTATTTAGAGGTATCTTTTAACGATGTAGTTAAAGGAACGAAAAATATTCAGAAAGTTCTAAATGATGAGGACATAATTTTTATCCACGGTGGTGGAAATATGGGAGATATGTATTTAAACGAAGAGTATATTAGAAGATATATAATAAAAAAATATAAGAACAATAAAATTGTCTCATTTCCTCAAACGATTAGTTTTAGTTCCAATTATATCGGAAAAAAAGAACTGAAAAAAACACAAAAAATATATAAAAACTGTCAGAACCTTGTTTTAATAGCTCGAGAAATGAAATCATATCTATTAATGAAAAAATATTTTGATTCAAACCAAATTATTTTAACACCTGATATAGTTCTTTCATTAGATAAGCGGACTAACAGTAAAAGGAAGGGTGTCTTAACTTGTTTTAGAAGTGACCAAGAAAAGGTGATGAATACTGATTTTAAGTCAGCACTGTTAAAAAAATTAAAAGATGAATACCAACAAGTAACGGTAAGTGATACCGTAGTTAATAATATGATCTTTAGTGATACTCGAGATATTGAATTAAATAAAATATGGAGTAAGTTTAAACAAGCCGATGTAGTACTTACTGATAGGCTGCACGGCATGATATTTTGTGTTATAACAGGGACTCCTTGTATTGTTTTTAAAAATGCTAACCATAAAATCGAAGCAAGTTATAATGATTGGTTACAAAGTATTCATTATATAAAATTCATAGATACGAATGACGTAAAAATTGTGAACGAAGTAATGGAAGTAATTGAAAAAGTAAAAAAAGCAAGTAAAGAAAATGTTAAATATATGGGCTTAAAAGAATCCTTTCTGCCACTAATCAATGATTTAAATAAATATAAGGAAAACGATCAATTAAATTTAGAAGCGAAATAAATATTGTTAATTTATCCCCTTCTTAATGGGCAGTAAAGCTCCTCCTTAAGATTTTAAGAAATCTAGGTGGGGGATGGAAGTTTTACTTTATAGAAAAGGAGAACCAATGAAAACAATTGCCTATTATATTTCAGATTATGGCTATGGGCATGCTGCAAGGAGCATTGCTATTATTCGGAAACTATTGGCTGCAGATAGGAACCTGATAATCATTATTTGTCATTCATTTGCATTACCATTTATAAAAAAATCCCTTTCATCTAAGAGAGTTTCTTATCGAGAAATTCAAACAGATATTGGCTATATTCTAAAAAGAGATTCCATTTTCCCTGATAAAGATAAATTGTTGGCAGTATATAATCTTTTTGTAGAAAATTGGGGTGATAAAATACAAATCGAGAATAAATTTCTCTCAACTAAAAACGTTAATCTAGTTATTTCCGATATTTCTCCATTGCCTTTTGAAGCTGCAGCAAACTTGAATATTCCCTCTGTCGGATTATCTAATTTTACCTGGTATACAGCATATGAGAATTTAATAGAAGAAACTTTATTATCTCCATTAAAACGTGCTTATGAACATATGACCTACTTTTTTTCTCTAAGTGGAAACGCTGAAAGGAATTGGGGAAAACAAAGTGTCTATGAATTTTTTGCAAGAGAGATAAATAGCAAGGAAATAGAAAACTTGAAGAGAAATGCTTACATAAATGGTAAGAGGAAGCATATTGTTTTTTTAGGAATAGGCATGAAAATGGAACAAGGATTATTAGAAAATCTCCCTATTTGGGACAGCCCTGATTGTGTTTTCCTTGTATCGTCAAATATCCAAGTGGCGAAGCAAAATGTTATCTCTATCCCCTCTGATTATACAGAATCGCAGAACTATATTGCGGCATCAGACTTAGTCATTACAAAAGCGGGGTGGGGGACAGTTAGTGAAGCAGTTGTGAAGCAAGTTCCGCTATTGCTTATAAACCGAGAATCAATGAAAGAAGACAGGAATACGATTGAAGCGCTTCAAAATAAACATTTATGTGAAACGATTCAATGGGAGGACTTCCAGACACTTCAATTAGATAGAGGAAAAATCTCTGCTTATCGTAAGAGGACGAAAGAAAAAGGGGGAGCGCAACAAAATCAAGCAGTACGTATAGCGAACGATTTACTAGCGATAATAAATAAAAAATGAATAGCTCAGAGAATTCTTTTTCATCAATAAAGTTCTAAAAAAGACACCAGGCAAAAAATTATAAACCATGACAAACAGCATTTTGTTTTTTTTAACTAATAAAAATAATATAATAAAAAAAAGTTATTTAAAAAAAACATGTGAATTAAAAAAAACAA
>JBDNRM010000279.1:0-5275 GCA_047718615.1 Bacillus sp. (in: firmicutes)
TAATAATATAAATATGCTCACTCTACCAAATTATAATTGCCAATATAGTGGATAAAACTAACCCGCCTACAACTGGTAAAAAGTTTTTTCTTGCTAACTCAATAACCGATACACCACAGAATCCTGCAACAGCAACCAATGACGACCACGCAATTATGGTTCCACCTCCAGTCCATACAGATCCCATTTGTCCGATTGCCCCAAGTGTACTGGCATCTAGACCAGAAGAATGGGCCATTGCTCCTGAAAGCCCTCCTACAAGCGGAAGCCCAGAAAAACCTGATCCTTCAATTCCAGAAATCATTCCTACCAATAATAAACCGAATGCTGAGATTACCATATTATCAGGGATATAGGATTCAGCACTTACGATAAGATCCACTAAAAAAGCAGGTTTTGCTGCATCCTCTGGAAGTGATAGAATAGATCCTGTAAAGTCAGAACTCCCTAGAAAAAAGAATCCAGCAATTGGAATAACCGGCCCCATCGCTTTAAAAGCAAATACAAATCCTTCTACTAAATGTTCACTAATTTTATCCAAAGCATTCATTCGATGATAAGCAGTCGAAGCAAGAGCAAGCAAAATGGCTCCTACACCGCCAATAAATGCAGCACCATCTCCACCAGCAAAGCGTCCATCTGATGAGGCGGTAAACATAAAAATCATCACAGCAAGCAAAGATGCAGGAACCAATATGGCAAATACTTTCCCCCATCTCTCCTTATTAGGAATCGCTACTCCATCTTCTAAGCTTGCAGCAACTTCCTCTTCTATGGAATTAGAGCTGCTTTGATTCCGTTCGAAATGTTTAAATGTCTCTAATGCCTCTATACTTTTTGGCTTGTAAAATGTTTTCCGATTCGCAACAAATGCGATAGTCAGAGCAGATATTCCTGTAATTAAGGATAATACTAATACTTTATCCGCCACTAGATTTGTGTCAATCCCAGCTGCTTTTGCAGTAAGCATCGGGGCAACCTTCATAATATAATCCGAAGATAATGCCATTCCTTGTCCAGCAATAGAAACCGTCATGGCAACAAACATTGGTGGTAATCCAGACCGAATAGCAGCCGGAAGCAATAAAGTACAAATTAACGGTACAGCAGGTGTTGGCCAGAAAAATAGCGAGATGACATAAGTCGTGATAGCAATGGAGAAAAACGAAATATAACCATTTTTCATTACTCTCTCTATCGGAGCGACCATTTTTTGATCTGCTCCAATATCCTTTAAGGATTTTAATAGGGCAACCATCACGGTAATAATTAAAAAGATATTAAACAGCTCTTTTGCAGCAATTAAACTAGCATTAAAAACTGCTTGAAACCCTCCTACTAAGGATGACTTATAGATCATAGCAACAAGAAAGGTTCCAACAATGGTAGGTAGTACTACACCCCTCTGTAAAAGCATTGTCACAATTACAAGTATGGTAACAATAGCATATATCCAATGTGCTGCAGTTAATTCGATCATTTTCCCATCCCCCTCTTTTGGTAACGCTAAACCAAGGCCTATCCTTTATCTTAAGTCCGAATTCCACCTTTTACTATTGGAAAATACTTATGGTTATCATTTCCACCAGTTTCTTATCAATTGATTACTCTCTCTATCTGCAATAATCTACATAGATCGTCAGCTAAATTTCCAAGAGCTTCTTTTACAATCCTCTCTCCAAGTTCTTTACTTGCCATCCTAGCATCACCAATACATCCATTTTCTGTCATTTCTTCATAGGGATAAAACCCTTGAATCGCTTTTCCAGGTCTAAGAAGCTCCCATTTCCCACCTGTATTAATTTCTCCTTTTGCTATTCGATCAGTTCGTATCAATTGTGGTGCCAAAAAAAGAGCCTCTGATACCTCTCTTTCACAACTGTGTCCAAAAAGAGTGGAGTGAATGCCAGTAGAAATGGCGTTTTTTGCCGATGCCGTTGTTTTTGCATAATAGATTTTCACATGTAATTCTGCTGAAAGAGTAGTGGACGCCACATTTAATGTGGATTGATTTCCTCCATGGGCATTTAGAAAAAGAAACTGGGTAATTCCATGACGCTTTAAAGAAACGACCATATCTCTCAATATTGCTAGTAAGGTGGTTGGCTGAAGTGTAATCGTTCCGGGAAAATTGCTATGATGTTGAGAAACACCAAAATTAACTGTAGGAGTCTTTATCACATATGGATACAGCTTTTCCGAAAGTCTTTTAGCCATCTCGGATGCTAGAACTGCATCACAACTTTCCACCATATGAGGACCATGCTGCTCGTGGGCTCCAACTGGTATGATTGCCAGCTGAACTGTTTTTAATGCTTCCCCTACCTCTTCCCATGTCATTTCATTTAAATCATATAAGGACATAAATATTATCCCCCTTATCATGTACTCTTCTTAATAGGTTTTTTGTATACCATTATTCTCCAAAAAAATTACCCCTGCTTTACTTCCTGTTCTCTCCTCCTTTTTACCAAAACTGTTTCTTCTTGCGATAGTTCAATATCATGCTGAATCGTCATTTGACAAGCAAGACGAAACCCTTCCTCCAGCTTATCTCCAAGCATCTTTTTTTCTTTCCAGTTAGGTTCACCTAAATGTTTCTGACCTTTAATTATTTTACAAGCACACTTTGTACATCTTCCCATTCCACAGCCAAACTTTAATTCTGGAAGCTGTCTTATCCCTGCTAAAACAACTAAATTAGCATTGTCTTTTACTTCTTGCTCGATCACTTTCCCATTAACATAAAGCTTTACATTTGGCATATCCTCACCCCTGTTGTTACGTATTATGTTTCGCAATCTGTAGAAAAGATTCCCAGCGTGACTTTCAGATGCTCTACTGGCGCATGGATAGATTGGCACTCTACTAATTCGCTCTAGCTTTTTCACACTTTCACAATTGCTACATTCTCTCCTTTCTCTACTTGGAGCTTTACTCGAAGTTTACAACATATTCATGATGAATATTAAGTTTCATTATACACAGGAGTTTCAATTAATCTTCTAAATTGTCAGATAATATGACTTGGTTTTTTTTCTCTGAAAATCAAGTCATATTATCTAAAAAAACCTATGTTAACTGAAAATATTAAATATTTAGAAAAAATATTGTTTTTTCTACACAGATAGGATAAACTAATAAGTAAATTTGGTATACAATAAACAAAAGGAGGTTTGTTTATTCTTTTCCAATCACCAGAAATTACTAGTTCCTGTATTCAGTAATCTTTTTATGTAGCAGTAATAATAAAAGAGGAGTGAGTGAGAATGAATCAATATATTGTTCTAACAAATAAAAACACCTTTCAAACATTAATAGAGGGAAAAGGATTAGAAGCAGTCGAAACTTATAATTTTTATTTTTTTAATGAATTAAAAGCGAAGTATACAATAGCTAAAGTATTGGATGATTCAATTAAAATAAAATTATATGAAGAGTACGAGGGAAAAGAGTATGTAAATCTTATTCGCGTGAAATTTTTTGAAAGCTTTTCAACGGTTGAAGCTGCCAGAGAAGAATTATTTGAAATTGTTCGTGCCTCTGGCAATAGTGAGGAATCCAAATTCTCAAAACTTATAAAATCAGAGAATGCTGCAAGCTAATATTGGCGATTGCTTGCTTGCTTGCTTTATTAAGCAGTTCAGTACAGCAATAATGACTATTTTTAACGGTTGATTCAATTGTTTTTTGAATCAACTTTTTTTGCTGTTATTAGAGAAGCGAGCGGAACTTCTCCTTTTAGTTAGACTATTTTTCCCAATAAATTACTAACTATTTTAGCAGCACATCACAAACAGAATACCTATGTGAGAAAGACGAGAACCAGACTGCAACTTATACAACTATGCTTGCAAAATCATTTTAATAAGGAAGATATAAATAATTCCACAAAATAAATAGGAAAGTGTATAGACAATATTCCAATTTGATACCTTGAATGAACTCTCTTTCACAATGCTTGACATTAATCCAATCGTTGTATTAAATGGTCCAACTAAAAAGGCAGATACCGCACCAATTAACATAATAACGGTTAAAACATTAGCTGAAATTCCTAACAAACTTGGATTTAAAGCCTCTGCCATTAACGATAAGGTAATCGTAGGATGAAGTCCGATAAAGGAACAGATAACAGGAACAATAGGAATAATAAGTAAAAAAGCCGTTCCACCTATCATATCTTCTGCTTTAACCATCCAACTATTAATAACTAAATCCGTCTTTGAAGTCTGGATTGCGGAAATAAAAAAACCGGCAGCTAAATAGATAAAAAATTGCTCTTTCATTTTGTTAGAAAAAGAACCAACATATTCTTTTAAAGAGCTCCTAAATTCTTTTCCTTTATTAATTAATAAACACCAACTACAAGAAAAGGGAATAACTAATAGGGAAACGATTGTAATAAAGGAGAGAGAAAAATAATGCTCTGCTAGTATTAAAATACCATTAAGTAAAATAATCCCTACCACTATATGTAAAATCCGCTTCGTTGATTTTGGTTTGTTTTCCTCGATTGAGGCGGCTAATTCATGATTATAAAGGGCAGCTGGATTGGATTTATGAAGCGCTTTTTTTGCTACCTTTGCTCCTAAAAACCAATCAAGTGCTAAACCAAAAAGACTTAATGGCAAAACATATGGCAAAATAGACAGCCAGCTTACTCCTGTGAGACTTAAGGCAACTCCCACCACTGGTGTTATAGGTGACCACATTAGCGGCATCGTAAATCCATGGGTAATGGCTCTACTTATAAATCTATTTTCATTTTGTAAAGGATAAAATTCTAAAACTGGCTTAATCGCATAATAAGTCATTGGCACTGTTGCTACATTCATAAAAATGCTTAAAAAATAGGAAATACTTGATGTCATCATATACAGATGCTTTGATTTTTTCACATGACGCTGAATTAAGTCTTGAATGCCAGAAGCATAATCTCCAAGTTTAATAGGAAAAGCCAAAATAGGAACTAACCCAAATAAAGCTAGAAGTTGAAGCATGGATCCAAAGGAAGTGATATATTCAAAAAATGAAGCTTGGCTCCTCCATAACATGACTACTCCTAATAATAAAAATATACTTCCTAATAAGCGAACAAAACGGCTGACAGTAAAAAAAGTAAACAGAATAATTCCTAAACAAATACAAGATAAAATCAAACCTAATGGAAGCCAAGGGCAAATAACCGAGATCAAATACATAAATAAAGTTACTATAAGCATAAAATTAAACAATTTATCACCATCAGTCTATTTTTTTCTTATTATAATAT
>JBDNRM010000280.1:0-5223 GCA_047718615.1 Bacillus sp. (in: firmicutes)
TTTGGCGAGTGTTAGGTGGAATTATCTCGAAAAACTTTTACTCTTCAGAGCTGTAGCTACATACAAAAAATATCGTCAGTTCATTCAGTTTGGTGATTTTTACCGGTTGTTAAGCCCATTTGAAGGAAATGAAACAGCTTGGTTATTTATAAATAAAGAAAAAACAGAAGTATTAGTCTTTTATTTCCGAGTTTTGGCTGAACCAGCTGCAACGATTCGCTTTATAAAGCTAAAAGGATTAAATCAATATAAAAACTATTTGGTTGATAATACAGGTACAATACATGGAGGAGATGAATTGTCTTCCTATGGCCTTGCTATCCCTTTTCATATAGATGGAGATTTTCAGAGTTTTGTTTGGCATTTGAAGGAAGTTTAATGTATATAATAAGCAGGGGCTATCCATCAGTCAATAAAGTGTCTATTGGATAGCCCATTTGTTATTTATTTATGATAATGGAAGAAAAGGGTTGCTTAACACCTATCTTTCCACTATTAAATGTAAAATGGAAAGAGGAAATGATGGGGGGGAAGATAAATATTTGCTGCTGTTTGAGAAGAATAAGAGCAAATATATGCTACTATTTAAACTAGTAACTAATTTGATGAATAATAAGGATGTGGCGTGCATGAATACAGAAGAAGTGTATGATGCAATTTACCAATCTGTTTCAGATAATTTGCAAAAAGTAACAGAGATGCGAGAAAGACCAAGCATGCTATCAGATCAAGAGGTGGAAAAAATAGATAGAATGGAAATGGCTTTGCAAGCTTCAAAAGATTTGTTAGAGAACATGTTAACTCCAGGAAAAAAATTAAACTTTAATTATGAGAAAGGTACTTTATATATAGAAATTTTTGAAAAAGAAAAATAAGCTGTTGAGAGCGGATATTCTGGAAAGATCACCCTACTTATGCAATAGCAACAAAACCTCAAACAAAAAGCCGGTGCTCAAAAGCAATCGGCTTGTCGCATCCTGATAAAATCGGCATGCTTTATGCTAACGCAAAAAGATTCGATTGCTTGGTAATTGATTGCTTTTTCGAAAATCTCCTGGTGTTTGGCCAGTAGATCGTCGGAAAACTTTGGTGAAATAATTGGCATTTGCATAACCGATATTTTGTGCAATATCCTCAATAGAGTATTTTGTTTCATATAATAATTCGGCTCCTCTTAAAATGCGGATATTCGTTAAATATTGGATGGGCGTAATGCCAGTCGTTTTTTTAAACAAACGCGTAAAGTGATACCTCGAAAGGGAGGAGGCTGCTGCCATTTCATCAGGTCCTATCTTTTCATGATAATGGTTTTGAGCAAATAAAGTAGCGTGAAAAATGCTTTCAGGCAGCTTTTCCTGTTCACTGTATTTCATATATTGATACAGTTTCATCATAAATTCATAAGCGTTACTTGAAGCTTGATAGGCATCCTTCATGTTTTTTTCACTAGCTAGTGTATAAATTTGTAGCAGATGCTGAATAGGACCTGCCTCCATCCCCAAATGAAATATATTCTGATAATGAGATTGAATAAAATCCCAACATTTTTGAACAGAATTTCCGTATAACGTAATAAAGAGGAATTCCCAATGATCACTGTTTTCAGGTAAATAATAGCAATATTCATCAGAAATATCGATGAAAAATGCTTTTCCGGCAGTTAGCTTATATTTTCTCCCTGCAATCTCCAATATGCCAAATCCAGACAAGGTGTATTGAAAAACATACATCTGTTCTTCTTTGCGTTTTTTCCCCTTCCAGTTATAGAGAGGACTCGTTTGTTTTTCCCAGCCAACAGACCATATTTGAGCTGTCTCCTTTGTAATGGACTCATTAAAGCGATACGCATATATGCTATAGTTCTTTTTATGCAAAATATTTACCTGCTTTCTTAAAAGTTAGAAACAATCAGTTAGGGCATATTTCTTTAGGAAACAGCCTAGTGAAATGAATTTTCCAAAGATAAAACAAGCAAAATATTACCCTTTTATAATCGTTATTTTACCATTGAGAATGCTAAAAATAAAACGTAAAATTAAAAATGTAAACGCTTAATAAATGAGGGCATGGAAAGCTAGAGTGGAATAATTGTCCATAAAGGTCTGATAAGTTCAACTAATAATCAAGGGGAACGAAAATACTTTATGATTTTCTCTAAAAGAATGCAAGAATCAGCGGACTAATTAAGCATCAAGTCAATTATAAAAAAATAGACAGGTGATAAAAATGGACAATAAACTATTTGCAACATTTATCGATGTATTCAAAACGACGCATGATGAGATACGCTGTTTTTTTGCGCCAGGTCGTGTGAACTTGATTGGGGAACATACAGATTATAATGGAGGTCATGTTTTCCCTTGTGCACTAAGCATTGGAACATATGCCATTGCGAAAAAACGAACAGATAACCAAATAAGAATGTATTCTGTTAATTTTGAAGAGATTGGGATGATAGAATTTTCTTTAGATGAACTTAAATACGAAAAGCAGCATGATTGGGCAAATTACCCAAAGGCGGTAGTGGCGACGTTATACAAGCATGGATTTCATTTGGAAGCTGGTTTTGATGTGCTATTTGCAGGACAAATCCCTAATGGTGCAGGTTTATCATCGTCTGCTTCTATTGAGGTGGCAACAGCCGTATTAGTCAAAAATCTATTTGATTTAAAGATAGAATCTGTTGCAATGGTTCAATTATGTCAGCAAGCAGAAAATGAGTTTATTGGTGTTAATTGTGGAATTATGGATCAATTTGCAATTGGCATGAGTAAAGAAAATCATGCCATTTTATTGGATTGTCAAACATTAAAGTACACATACAGTCCTCTAAAGCTAGAGAATGCAGCTTTAGTGATTGCTAATACAAACAAACGGAGAGGATTAGCTGATTCTAAATACAATGAGCGGAGAAGCGAATGTGAAAGAGCGCTAAGGGATATACAAAAAGAGCTGCCAATCCAATCATTAGGTGAATTAGATCCAAAACAATTTGACTCCTATCAGCATGTGATAAAAAAAGAAGTAGATAGAAAAAGAGCGCGACATGCCGTTTATGAAAATGCCCGAACAAAAGAAGCTGTCATTAATCTGCGAAATGGTGATATTGCAGGATTTGGACAATTAATGAACCAATCGCATATTTCCCTCCGCGATGATTATGAAGTAACGGGAACAGAATTAGATGCTTTAGTTGAGGCATCCTGGGCGCAGCAAGGGGTCATTGGTTCTAGAATGACGGGAGCTGGGTTTGGTGGATGTACAATAAGTATTGTAGAAAAGAGTCATTTAAATAATGTTGTTGAACAAATTGGAAAAGAATATACGACAAAAACGGGATTAACAGCTGATTTTTATGTGGTCGAGGTAGGAGATGGAGCAAAAGAAATCTTTGGAATGGCGACCGGGGAAAGCATGGAGAAATTTCTTTGAATGAAGATAGAGAAGTGAAAAATGAGGGGATTTTGTATGAGTATAAATATAAATATATGTAAAGAGATAAATCGATTATTACAATATGCTGTAAACGAACAGCTGATAACAGAATGGGATATAGAGGTTGTTCGCAATAAAATAATAGAAGTGCTTAACTTGGATTATTTTGAGTTAGAAGATCAGAAAGAAGAAACAGAATTTCATTTAACAGAAACACTCGACCGTATACTAGATTGGGCAGCTGAAAACAATGTATTAACAGAAAACACAATTACGTATCGAGATTTGCTGGATGCTAAAATTATGGGTTGCTTTATGCCACTTCCCTCTGAAATTAATCGGAAATTTTATCAATACTACCAAGAAAATGGACCTCAAAAAGCAACAAGCTGGTTTTATCATTATTCAAAATATGTTGATTATATACGCAAAGACCGAATTGCTAAAAATGAAAAGTGGCTAGCTCCAACTGAATATGGTCAATTAGAAATTACTATTAATCTATCAAAACCAGAAAAAGACCCGACTGCCATATTAGCCGCAAAAAAATTAGCTGCAACGAATTATCCAAAATGTTTACTATGTAAAGAAAATGCAGGCTACGCAGGAAGGGTAAATCACCCTGCTCGTCAAAACCATCGTATTATTCCTGTTCAGTTAAGGGAGGAACAATGGTTTTTGCAATTCTCTCCATATGTGTATTATAACGAACATGCCATTTGTTTTTCATCTGAACATTCGCCGATGCAAATATCCAAGAAAACATTTAAGCATTTATTAGCTTTTGTAGAGAAGTTTCCACATTATTTTATGGGGTCAAATGTAGATCTGCCAATAGTTGGTGGTTCTATCTTGTCACATGAACATTTTCAAGGTGGATTTCATGATTTTCCTATGGCGAAAATGGAAATAGAAAAGACCTTCTCGTTAGCTGGATTTCCAAATATCCAAGCTGGAATCGTAAAATGGCCCATGTCAGTTATTCGTTTGCAAGGCAAGCAGATAGCAGATATCGTTGAGGCGGCTGATTTTATTTTTCAGAAATGGATGGGGTACAGTGATGTAAAAGTAGATATTTTTGCTTTTAGCGATTCTACACCTCATAATACAATCACGCCAATTGCGAGAAATAAGAACGGGGTATTCGAATTGGATCTTGTACTTCGCAATAATCGAACAAATAAGGAGCATCCATTTGGCATCTTCCATCCGCATAAGGAAGTACATCATATAAAAAAAGAAAATATTGGACTGATTGAAGTAATGGGCTTAGCTGTATTACCTGGACGATTAAAGGCAGAGCTGGCTATTTTAGCAGACTGCTTGATTTCAAAAGATCCACAGACAAAAATACAAACTAATCCAGTTGTGTGTAAACATCTTGATTGGGCATTAGAAATAAAAGATAAATATTCGGATTTGTCGAAAGCGAATGTACAGGAGATTTTAAGAAAAGAAGTAGGCATTGTGTTTAATAGGATCTTGCATCATGCTGGTGTGTTTAAACGATCAAACACAGGGAAGGAAGCATTTGGAGAATTTATTGCTCGTTTAAATGAGAATTCTGCTCCATCCTAATGTTAGGATGATTTTTTAAGATGAATAATATATGAATCTTTTCATAAAGTTAATCGTAAATAACTTTAACTTCGCACCTTCAAATTCGTTTGCAAGTCTTGATATTACTCGTTTTAGAACAATAAAAATGGGAGGCTTGTTTTTTATTGTGGGGATTGCTTTCCACTACGGGTTGCTTCGCTTTCCGCGGGGTGGGAGCTGAGCCTCCTC
>JBDNRM010000281.1:0-5064 GCA_047718615.1 Bacillus sp. (in: firmicutes)
TTTCTGAAGAAATAGCGCCGTCAACAACAATTTCAAAATTAAAATCATTTTTCAAATCTACTAATTCACTAATTTTTTTATCCACATACTTCAAATATTTTTGTCCTGAAAAACCAGGATTAACAGTCATAATAAGTATATAGTCTACTAAAGGTAACAACTCAGAAATTGTATTAATTGAAGTACCAGGGTTTATTGCAATCCCTGATTTTTTTCCTTTATTCCTAATTTTATCTAAAGTTCTAGCAGGGTGTAAATCTGCTTCAGGGTGAAAATAAATAATATTCGCTCCCATGTCAGCAAATAAATCTACATACTTACATGGATTTGAAATCATTAGATGCACATCAACTAATTTTCTTGTCGACCGCCTAATCATTTCAAAATCTTGCAATCCCATCCCAAAATTTGGTACAAATTCACCGTCCATGATGTCTATATGAAAAATATCAGTTCCTGCCAAATCAAGTTCGTGAACTTCTTTTTCTAAACTCGCATAATTTGCGCACATCATCGAAGGACAAATTAAAATGTTTGACATGACGATCACCCCAATCTTGATAAAAGAAAAATTCATAACAATAGTAAATCCTTACTACAGAACACTACCTATTTTCTGGCCCGCAGATACATCACCACTATTAGCGACCATTTTTCTGCTTTCTAGATTAGTGAATATAACCATTACATCCGTAACTTTCTCTTTTAATTTTAAATAATCAAAATCAACATCTGCAATTTTTGTTTTAAATGTCACTTTATCCCCTTTTTCTACAGCTAAATGAAATCCAGTTCCTTTTAGCTCAACAGTATCTATCCCAATATGAAGTAACACTTCTAAATTCCCTTTAGTTTTAATTGAAATTGCATGCTTTGTTGGAAAAATAGAGGTTATCTCTCCTTTTATCGGCGATACAATCATATGATCACTTGGCTCAACGGCAAATCCATCTCCCATTGTTTTACTGGAAAATAATTCATCAGAAACCTTATCAATTGGTTTTAGCTTTCCAGTTACTGGGGAATATACATCGATTACTTTTTTAAATAGAGGCATTTTAACCACCCTTCTTAGTACTAGATGTAAGTATCTCCACATATTCGCCTATTTTTTTATCATACTTGTCAGATATTAAAGTAACATTTCTTAAGTCGAACGCTTTTACATTGGAAAACTTGTGAAACTTTGTACTATCACAAAGTAGATAAGTTTTATTTGAATTTTTTTTAATTAACCTTTTTTTCATAGCCTCAGCAACATTTGGTGTTGTGACACCCTTTTCTTCATCAATACCGTTTACTCCTAAAAAAGCTTTATCAAAATATAAACTTTGAAGGTTTTCATCAGCCAATGGACCACTTAATGAAGAAATAATTGGATTATAATGCCCTCCAATAAGAATAATTTCAGCCGCAATCTCCCCAGAAACACTGAAAATATTTGTATTTGTCGTATAGACAGTTATTTTTTTGTTGAGAATCCGCCCTAATAATAATGAACAGCTTGAACCAGAATCTAAGTAAATTGTGTCACCTTCATAAATTTCTTTTTCCGCAAGTTCAGCAATATCCTCTTTCTCAGAATGGTTCAAAGCAAGTTTTTTTGATATAGGAAGTTCTCCGGTATTTAATAGCAGCTTAACGGCTCCTCCAAATAAATACTCTATTCTACCCATTTTTTCCAATTCTTTGAGATCTCTTCTTAATGTAGAAATAGATACCTCTGAAATTAATGTTTGTAATTAATCAATTTTAATCAAATATTTTTCTGTTAATATCTCTAATATTTTTTCTTGGCGTTCATATGGAATCATGAGTTCTCACCTTCAATTTAATGTATGAATTTAGCATAATATGTTCTATCAATTAATGATAGCAATATGCGAGTCACCCCATTAAATTGTGAAGGAAACTAACAAATTGTAATTAGATTAAGCAAATTTTTCGTCGCTATGCGTAAAGAAGTAGCCTAGAATTGCTGAAACGATCAATGAAATAAGCAAACCAATCATTGCTTGAATGAAATTTGAAGCATTTTTTTCAACAAACGCAGGGAAAGTGGTAACGCTTCCAAACACAAACGAATTTGTTACTACCTTCATTAAACCTAGATAGGCTCCACCAACTGCTCCACCAATGATTTGGGCTAAAAATAATTTTTTGTTTTTTACTAGTAGTCCGAACAATGTTGGTTCGATAATTGCTGATAAAGCAATAGTCACTAGACCAGTCATAGCAAAGCTGCGTAATTTTCGATTTCTAGCTTTAAAATAGACCCCAATTGTTGTTCCGATAACAGCAAAGTTACACGCAAAAGTAAAAGGGACAATGTAATCAAATCCATAAGTTGAAACATTGTTTATCATAATCGGATTAACTGCCCAGTGAATACCTAAACTTACAAGGACGCTCCACCCGCCTCCGATAGCAATACCGGTCAAAACACCGCTTCGTTCAATTAACCAGTTAACGATATTCGCAACAAATTCACCACTATAAACACCCATTGGTCCAATCACAATAACTGTAAGCGGAATCATTATTGCTAATGAAACAAGAGGAACGACAACTAATTTAAGATTTTCTGTAATATGCTTGTCGAGAAATTTATAGAGATAAGAGAACGCCCAAATAGATAAAATAACCGGCACAACAGTTGAATTGTAATTCATCAATACCACTGGAATCCCAAGAAAATTGGTTGTAGCTCCATTACCTGTATTCCCCATCAGAGAAATAAAATCCGGATGTAACAAAGCAGCACCAATCAACGCTGAGATATAAGGACTAGCTCCAAATCTTCTTGCAGATGTAAATGCTAAAAGAACAGGCAGGAAATAGAAAACACTCATTGATGCAACAAATAAAATAGTATAAGTTCCACTTTTTTCGCTTATAAGGCCCAGTTGAACAAATAAGATCAACAAACCTCTTAAGATACCTGAACCAGCTAAAGCTGGAAGAAGCGGTGCAAATATGGCTGAAATAGCTGAAAAAATATTACCGATTATACTACCTGTACTTTCTGAGCCACTGTCAATTTGGTTATTTGCGTCACCTTTCACTAAGCTTTCAAATTCATCATAAAGTTTTGGTACTTCTGTTCCGACTAGGATTTGATATTGTCCAGCTTTATTAACAACATTAATTACACCATTAATGTCTTTTACAGCTTCATCATCAACTTTCGAGTGATCTTTCAAGTTTAACCGTAATCGTGTAGCGCAGTGAGTCATATTCAAAACATTTTCTACACCACCAACTTTTTCAAGAATTTCTTTTGCTGCTAATTTAAAATCCATTATAACCACTTCCTTTTTTTAGATTAAAATCATTTTTTATTAGCTTTAAACAATTGCATCATTAACTGATTTGCTTTAATTGCGTCATTATTGTCAATGATGGATTGAATATAATCTGATCCTAAATCATCGAGTAAATCATTCATAAAAGTAATCATTTCGATGTTCTGTTTGCATTCTTTTGTTGCATTCTCAATAACAGGAAACGTATCAAAGTAAATAACGCCATCATAATTATGCTTTTTAAGATAATAAAGGAATTCAAGCGTTTTAAAAGGTGTCGCAGTCCCTATCATTAGTCCATCATCATTTAACCCATAACCGTCGTTCAAATGAATTCCGAATAATTTATTACGACTACCAAATATATCTACAGCAAAAGCAGGATTCTCATGTTTCATAAGCATGTGACAATAATCTAGTGTTACCCCAACGTTTTTTCTGTCAATATCATTAAGCATCATTCCAGTTAAACCCATGCTGTCCACATAAGCATATGCTCTAGGCTGGAAGGGTTTGTACTCGAGACTTATTTTTAAGTCTGGTGCATAATCTGCAATCTGAGTAAGCGCATCTTTCAATTGATTCCACACTTTTGCGTAATCAATTTGAAAACTATAATCAAATCCATCATGTGCCATCCAAATTGTAACTATTTTCCCTCCTGCCTCACGGCAATAATCAACAGCATTTTTACATAAAGTTAATGCGCTTTCTGAAATTTTCTTGTCAAAGTTTCCAAGTTCACCATTTATAAAATCTTTTTTAAATCTTAAGGCTACTCCATTTAACTTCAAATCACTTCCTTTTAACAGCGTTGTCATTTCAGCTGCAGAATAATTTTGGACATGTTCAGGATAATTTAAATCAACATATCCTAATCCAAGATTCTTAAATTCACCAAACACTTTTGCTAAATCATTGTCATTCACAGGTAAAAACGAATTAATCCTAGTTGCTAATTTCATAAACAATTCCTCCTTCATTCAACTACAAACAGAGTTTATCACAAAGTGTATCCGGTTACAATCATTTATTTTCATTACTTTTTATTATATATCATTTATTTTCATTAATTATCGTTCCTTAAATTTTTGAACCACTTTGAAATGAAATTATTTGTCTAACACTTATGAATAAAAATCCAAGTGAGGATGGTGACTGCCCATCATTTGACGTAACACTTGGCCGAAAAATGCCAGTTTTAGTTATCATCCGGACAAAATCTGATATTATAATCCTTTGTTTTTTTTGGGGGGACATCTCGCGTGTATGTGCTAAATTGTTAACCTCAGAGGGCATAAAAAAGTCTCCCCTTGTCTGATAATTTTGGTTCGCGAACCAAAATTTATCGTAACATGACATGAAGAGAGGCTTTTTGTGATACATCGCTTAAAGCTCTTCAAAACCCTTGGCATAGCCTAAGGTTTTCAAAATACAAAAAAGCTCTAGTTATGGTAGCCAGAGTTTAATAAATAGGGCTTGCTGAACATATAAAAAACATTGATTTACTGACTGGTTTTGTCGAATTATTAGTACAAGAAAAGCTAGTGCATCGTAGCTAAGATTTCAAAATTTATTGTGATGATTTCCCTTTTTTGGTAGAATCTATTTAAAAAGGTGAAATAATGCGTCCCATAAAATACATTGTTGCTTTAACTGATGACGAAGTGACTCGGCTAGAGAACATCTTGAAAGACAAGACGACCAATCAAACCATTAAGAAACGCAGCCAGATTTTACTGGATGCCGACATCAATCA
>JBDNRM010000282.1:0-5051 GCA_047718615.1 Bacillus sp. (in: firmicutes)
ATATAAATACTCTATTAGTAAATTATGTGAAAAACTACAAGTCTCTCGCCCAGGATTCTATAAATATTTAAAAACAAAAGGAAAAAAAAGAAAAGAAACTAAACTCGAAAAACAATTAAAAGAATATATAACTATAGTTTATTATGAACATCATCAAAACTATGGATATAGGAAAGTACGTGCTATATTAAAAGATGAATATAACATGCCCGTAAGTGACAAAGTAATGAGGCGTTTAATGAGAGAATTAGGATATAAGAGTATAGCACGAAAGAAAAGGAAGAAATCTATTGCTGATAAGCATGTATATGGTGCTGGACATATCTATAAAAATATTTTAAATAGAGACTTTTCAACAACCAAAACCAGCGAAAAATGGGTGACAGATGTAACAGAATTTCCAATTAACGGAGAAAAATTATATCTTTCTGCCGTTATGGATCTTCATGATAATTATATTATAGGGTATCAAATATCAGAGATTCATGATGTCCAACTAGTAGAAGATTCCCTTGTTTACGCTTCTGAAATAAGAAAAGTAAATGAAAAGCTTATTATTCATTCTGATCGAGGATTTGCCTATCGATCAAATAGATGGAATGAATTAATACATGAATTTAAAATTACACCTAGTATGTCTAGAAAGGCTAATTGTTTGGATAATGCTTGTATTGAAAGCTTCTTTTCTTTTATTAAATCAGAACGTCCAGAATTAAAAACTATTAAGGATAAAGAAAAGGCTAAAGAGATTATTTATCAATATATTCGCTATTATAATCACAAAAGAATCCAGGGAGTGCTGAATTATCTTCCACCAATAAAATATGGTAAAGCGAGTTAAAGTGAGGGCTTCAATGCCACATAAACTCCTTCTTATCCTAGTTGCCCATTCTCAGATCCAGGAAAGGGTGTCAAGTGCTTTCCTTGACAATCTTTCCTGGATCTGGGACACTTCCTAGGATGATAAGAAGAAGTTAAGTTATACCTTGATAACACTGACATTAACAGGTAAATCCGAATTTATTTTGTCTACTTAATGGATCGCAGCCCACTGTGACCGTTTATACTTAATTTTTGTAGTGCCTTAACTAAAATGATGGTCTTACTAAAAATTGTTCCATTTCTTCTTCTGATAAATCTTTGGGACGAACACCTTTTGCTTTACAATAAGTATCTAATGCTCTAACTTTTACTTTTGGTGCATTTTCATCGTGTGGCTCAGAAAAGACTCCGTTGGGAAAAGCATCTTCAAATCGTTCTAAATCTCTTCGATACATTTTATCACTCACCTTATGATCAGTGTTCCCTCTTTTACGAAGGGTAATCATGCTTTCGACCACCACTTTACACCTCCTGGTAAAAATTTTTTAATTAATTCACTAGCACTAATCGTGTCAAAATATAGTTGGTGTCCATAGGATGTTTGAGCACCCATTTGTTCATAAAATTTTATGTTTGAGGTTTTCGATGTAAGTTCTACATATCCATCTAAACCTTGTTCAAAACTGTACGCACAGGCGAATGCCAATAAATCCTTCCCTACTCCAACATACTCTCTATTGCGGGACATTCTTTTACTATGAGGAGCAGATTCCACAATATCTATATCCAAACACATAAAGTCTGGATGGGCATTAGGTTTTACAGCAATCAATCCTTGAGCTATATCGGATTGATCTTTTACTACTAAACTAAAAATCTCGTAGCCTTGAGAAAGCGGCTTTAACCATTGAAATGCCCCATCGTTCATTGGAATATATCGATTTGATTTTATTTCATCTTCAGTCACTCGCTTAAAATAACATTCAACTTGTTCTCCAGTTTTATTATGTATAAGCATAATCTAATATCCCGTTTCTATATATTATTATTATATTATATTCCAAACGATAAGCAGAAGAACACACTCTTCTCGTTATCTAATAAATACGCAACTTCTCACATGAAAGGATCATTTTATCACCAGTTCCAATAAAGAAAACCGTTCATTCAACGGGTTGGGCTTTGCAGCATATTGTTCAATGTAAGCTAGTCAATAACGATAGCACTCATCATAAAAACAATCTAGGTAATTGCAGGAGGAATAAAATTATGTAGATTAATTCATTTCGAAATTCATGTGGATGATATGAAACGGGCTAAGAATTTGGATGGTGATTTAAAGGTTGGAGCAATTATGCGGGGATGCCTTATTTGGAAGCCTTGAGTGGGAATGAAAAGGATCCTGGAATTAACGGCACTTTGATGCAACGTCAAAGTGCCGTTAATTCCAGAAATAAGCCAAGCTTTGAATACCTATCCTCGACAAATTCCGTAGTTCTTCGGGGCGTCACTGTGACCTAGATCCAAAATAGCCTTTGCCCATGTAGTAATGACATCTACATCATCATCACTCAATTGGCGACTAGATAGGAAAGGAGATATTATTGCGTATTGTGTTTTACTTCCCATTTTTCTTTCACCAATCAAGAATGTTTTAGGCTCATTCAAATTAGGGCTTACAATATGCTTAGAGTTAGGATGCACCATACTTGTGTTATATTCTTGAAACACAAATCCAAAATCAACATATACATCCTTTAAAATAAAGTTACCATTACTTATCCCTGTATACACCCAGCTCAGCTTTAATGGGTAACTGTCATACATTTCTTTTATAAGTTTTTTTCGCTTTGATTGACCACTCTTTTGGTAATCTCTATATGTACGTTCTGTATAAAAAGGCAAGCACGAATCAAGAATATAAGGAAAGGATCCCTGCTTAGGAAGTGGGAAGAAATCAAACATAGCTGTTCGTGAATTGGGTCGATGAAGTACATCGTTGCGATATTGTCTTAAATTTTCTATAACAGGAAAGTTTTTGTCAATATTATATTTTATTCTTGTTTGTAGTCTCATCGTTGCATCAAAGGCATGCTCCACTGAATTATCATCTGTTAGTTCAAGGTTTTTTATATAAAATCCACCTAAAACATCCTCAGCTTTTCTAATATACCCAAATCCCTCTGAATGAGATTGGAATAAGTTTATTTGGTTATGAAATGTTTCAAGTGGTGTCTTTCTGTCAAGGCCCTCTTCTTTCCCTACAAAAACCAAATCAGCATTTTCAAAATCACCATATTGAAAAAAACTTTCGAATAATTCATAGTCTTTTTTTGTTAAATAAATTTTTTCATTCTTTCTATTTTGCTTGGAAGGAGTCGTTAAGGACGATGGGGTGAGAGTTTCAACGTTTCTTGAATAGGAATCATCTTCACCATATATTCCGTCAAACAGATTGTCTGCGAAGCATACACCATCTGGAAGAATACCATAATATACTCGATCTCCTTCTCTCTCTACTTCTGAGACAGACCTTTGATATTTCCCTTTTGCAGCTGTAACTTTATCCAAGTAAACCAGATGCTCACCTGTTGCAGATTTAGTATGTCTAGATAAAACAGTGGAAAAATAATCGTTGTTTTCTATAACAAATTTTATACTTTTCTCCCTAATTGAACCGTTATGTATTTGCAAATAGTTGCGAAATTCTGGCAGTTTCTTTATACATATTTCATTTTCCAAACGCATCCAGGCCATCACTCCATCTACTCCTTTTTTTCGTATTTTACATTTTGAGACTCAAAATGTTTCGTTTATGAAATTTACTCCTTTATTAAAAGATCTATAGAGTGGTTGATTAGTAATAAATCCTCCTTTGAGTTCGCATAAATAAAATCAATAATTAAAAACCATCTTCCTGACCTTAGAAGATGGTTACTCTCATTTCATTATATGTAACAAATTCCATCATCAACCTTTGATTTTGCCGTTACTTTATTTGTATATTCTGATTTCTCAAAAAACAGTATGTTACTCGTCCATCTATTTGAATTTTCAATAAAAAATCGTTATAATCGTCTTTTTTTCCCACAACGTACACATTTGTTTGTGTAGTAACTGAACTTATGATTCCTTTTAAGGAAACAAATAATCCTACTTATTTTCATTTATGTCTCACTATCCTCTTAGCAATCCAGCCATCTTAGCTACCACGCCTTAGACCTGTGATTTTGCGTCCTTCTTTTTCAAAAAGTTTGCTTTTTTCTAGTTATTTATACCTACTATAACCTACACTACCAAGAAAATAAAGAAAATTAATTCGACAAATTTCTACTTTTGTCTACATTATTATGATATCCCACTCCATTAAAGTATTGCTGTAACAAAGAGGAAATCCTACATACTCTTATATAACGGAACGAACTGGGAATATTGGATATTTCATTTGTTTCTTGCTTGCCTTGCTTCCTCTTCTCTCCCCTCTATTTTCTACAGTGTAAATTATCCTCTCTAAAAAGACAAATGTCCTTTCAAGGGGTCAGGCACCCGAATCTTATCGAATCTTATAAAACTGCTCTTGATATATTTACATTTGTTAATAAAATTGTGATTTTAGAATTTTATTTTCTGGTGATTAATTCTTAGGAAAATCAAATCATTCAACCAAAATATTACACTACTAGAAATGATCATATAGTAAAAATTTTTGTCCAAGTAAAATTCTGGATTTAAATCAGTAGCAATTGGAAAGAAAATCAAATTAACTATAGAACCTACTATAAAAAATAATACAAAATTTTTAATATAGGAATTATCTAAACCCTTATTCAAGAAAAACTGAATTGGCGCTCCTATTACTAGATAGATTAAACTAAATATAGTAAAAAATAGCATGAATGAAGCTAAATCAAAAGAGTCAAAAAGAGAAAATGGAACCGAGTTAATAAAGTAAAATAAAAAAAGAGAGAGAAAAAAAGCTGATGAAACAGAGCAAATAAATAGTCTGATAAAAAAGTTGTTTGTTAATTTCATTATGAACATAGAAATACCTCCTTCTAATTCCGATATTAGTAATTTATACCTATATAAGACATAGATGTATATTTATACAATTAATTATAACATTACTACTATATATAAATAGGTTTGTAATGAAAATTTAAAGATTTTAAAAGGAGGAACAAATGTATATTAAAAAGATTATTTTCACTTCCATTGTAGCCTTAGGA
>JBDNRM010000283.1:0-5042 GCA_047718615.1 Bacillus sp. (in: firmicutes)
GACTATGGATGTTTTTTTGGAGGAGATTATGGACCGCTCAGATAAATATAAAGAGAATAAAAATCCATTTAGAAAAAAAATGATGTTAGTAGTAAGTCTAGTTATAATAGTTGTTTTCATAAGCATCTATATAGGTATTGGACATTATTTCTCACATACGCATACGTCAACTGCATCAAGAGATTTAGGAGAAAAAGTTGTTATTACACTACCGAGTGGAAAAAAAGTGTATACTTTTGAAAATCTTCTCGTTAAAGAAAATGGGAAGTTGCTATATAAAGGAGAACGAAATACGATCGATTTAACTGGCGGTGTAGTAGTTTATGAAGATTGGAAAGAGTAATAGAAGGGCTTCTTTTTATCGTAAGCTCATTAGACAAACTGATTGGAGAAACTTGATAACACTCATCCTATTGATTTAGTGTGGCATCTGTAAAAATTAATGATTCCATGGGGTGTTCGTTTTTTCACTATCTATTATTATTTTTTAGTATTCACTTTTTCAGCGGATTCGCATTACTCTAGTATGGACGACGTCTTTTCTCTTTCTAAGCAGGAGGTATAATGTATTTAAGCTATTCTGAAAAGAGGATTTGTCTCTCTCAATTAAGTCCGCACCCGAAATACACTTCGCTTTCCATGGGGCGGGCGTCAAGCCTCCTAGGAGCTTTGCTCCTATCGGATCTCTTCTTTCCCGCTAATCCCATAGGAGTCTTCGTGTATTCTGGCTGCTCTCTGCTTCAAATTTGCTTCATAAAAAGTAGAAAGCTGCTTCTTTTTCTTGTGCCATGTTACAAGTTTGTCTGGTTTGTCTATTCTGTACTTTTTTCTATCGTTAAGAATTTCTTTATGCACGTGTTAGCAACGGTCGGTCTTTATCCCAAATCACTTTTACTGGAAATTCGAAAAAATTTGATAAATTTTCACTTGACATCATTTCAACTGTTCTTCCCTTAGCAAATACCGTTCCTTTTTTCAATAAAAAAGAATGTGTAAATACGGGAAGTACTTCTTCTAAGTGATGTGTGACATAAATGATAGTGGGAGCATTTTCTTTTTCCGCCATATTATGAATGGATTCTAGTAATTGCTCTCTAGCTAAAAAATCAAGACCAGTTGCCGGCTCGTCTAATATAATTAGTTCTGGATCAAGCATTAGCGCTCTAGCGATTAATACTTTTTGCTTTTCACCTTGTGATAAACTACTATAAGCACGATTGGCATAATCAAAACAGCCAAGCTGCTTTAATAAATCGATTGCCTTTTGCCGCACCTCGTCTGTTGGTGTTTCATAAAGACCGATTGATGCAAATGCCCCGCTTAAAATAATTTCATAGGCACTATCCGATGCATATAAGTTTTGTTGTAATCTATTTGACACTAATCCTATTCTTTTTCGTAAAGCTCCACCTAATTCTGCTTTGCCGAACACCTTACCTAATACTTCAACAGCTCCAACTGTTGGATGATAATAAGCACAAAGCATATTCAACAATGCTGTCTTTCCAGCCCCATTCAGTCCATATAAAACCCAATGCTCGCCTTTATTGATTTTCCAATTAATATCCTGCAAAATCCACTTCCCATTTCGTTTCAGCCCTACTCCTTCTGCTCGAACAATCATTTGTATCTCCCCAAACTTTTTTGCTTCTTATTAAAAATAAATTATTTTTTATCTCTGCTATCCGAATTTTAATGACATTATAATAGAATGACTCAAGTAAAAAACTTTTCTATCGCCCTCCAAAACATTGAATCTTTATAATATACAGATTATTTTAACTGAATTTATGTATGAATGGAATATTTAGTACCTTAGGTAAGAAAAGCACAGAAGCCTTGCTTAACCCCGAAGAAAAATGTTCTCTTGACTTAAAAAGTGTTTTTTACTTTTAGAGACAAGAGGTTATCTTTCACAGGGGCTAGGCGCTGGCGCTAGACAGACTTCACATTTCAAAAATTTTATACTTTTCCTTATAAACGAAGACCCTCTTTTAAAAGAGGGTCTTCTAGTTGTTAACTTAACCAACTAATCCTTCATTTTTCAATGCACTTTCTAAGCCAGCAACTGCATCGGATGCATCTTCTCCAGTTGCAGAAATTGTGATTTCTCCACCTTGTGGTACTCCTAATGACATAACACCCATAATGGATTTTAAGTTAACGGATTTGCCTTTGTATGCAATTTGCATATCAGATTTAAATTTGCTAGCTGTGCTAACTAATAAAGTAGCTGGTCTAGCATGTATCCCTGTTTCATCAATAATAGTAAAAGTTTTTTCGCTCATTTTGTATTACCTCCGAATAAAATATATGTTACTTTTCTATTTTAGCTGATTTTACTATGTAATACTAATTTTTTTTCTAAATATTATTCGTTCTTCTAATTTCCTTTAACATAATAATAGTATAACTTTTATTATACTTTTTACTTATAGTATGTTGCTAGACGAGTTCCTTTTTCGCACTTTTTACAAATTGCGCAAATAAACGATTCATCGCTTCGTTTGTTGCAGCCATCGATTCTGGATGCCACTGAATGCCGAGAAAGAAATTTTGATAGCTTTTATGCTCTACCGCTTCAATTATACCATCCGAGCTTTGTGCAACTACTGCTAGATCATTTGCTACTCGATCAATTGCTTGATGATGAAGACTATTTACTCGTACAGAAGTGTCCTTCATAATCTGTTCAAGTCTACTGTTTTCCACTATCGTAACCCAATGTGTATCCCAGCTTCGGTCCACAATCTGGCTATGCTTTATACTGTCTTTCACACTGCTTGGAATATCTTGTATAAGTGTCCCTCCAAGTGCAACATTTAATATTTGAATCCCACGGCAAATAGCAAATATCGGCATATTACGTTTCATTGCTGCTTTTATAATTTTCAACTCCACTTTATCGCGCAATGGAATTGTAGCACCTAAATCTAGATGCGGATCTTGGTTATACATGGAAGGATCTACATCTTCTCCTCCACTTAATAAAATAGCGTCACACTGTTCTACCATTTCTTCTGCTAAATCTTCCTGAACAAATGGCAATATAATCGGCAGACCTCCGTTTTTTGCTATCGCTTTTTGATAATCATGATGGGTATAAGAGCCTTCCATAAATTTATTATGTAATACATACGCACCTGTTATCCCAATAACCGGTTTTTTCTCCATCCTAATCATCCCTTCTTTCTCAGCACACTTATATACTATCTAAATTTTTTTAATATTAAGACTAAACTAAGTAGTAATAAATGTCAATGTTATTAACACATAGTTTAGCACTAGGTTTCTCGCCTGTCTCGCAATCTTAAACAGTAGTCTGTGAGTAACAATAAACCTAAAAGAGTAAAAGCGGCTCCATTCATGCCGCTTCAAATACATGTATAATATTTTCACCAAATCACTTTCCAATTATGATTACATGTAGCAGTCACAGTTTTTCTCTCCATTATATAGTTAGCAATCAGTTCTGCCATATCAAATTGAATCTCCCGAACAACTGGTTTATTTTGAAACATCAAATAATCGCCGCCACCGCCTGCACGATAGTTATTCATTACAACCTCATACTCCTTATTTTCTTCTAAAGGTTTCCCTTCAAAACTAAGTTTTACTACTCTATTTCCTGCTGGTTTTGAAATATCTAATATATATTCAATACCTTCCCACATATCATAATTATAATGTTGTGGCTTTGGATGGATAAAATCAGAACTTACTGCTGGTTCGCCCTCTTCATTTAGCATGAAATATTTTGCACTTTGCTCTAACGCTGCTTTAATGTCCTCTCCTGTTAAAGCAAGAACCTTTAATGTATTCGGATAAATATAGTTTGAAACAATATCCCGCATCGTTACATTCGGTTTAAACCCAGGAGATTCATTATTAAATAAAGCAGTATTTGCTATTTGCACTTCAGCTGCTGCCATTTGCACTTTATTGATAAATTCAATTAAACTATTGTCTTCTAATCTGCTTGCTAATGGATCTGCAACAATCATATTACCATCTATAAACCCTATTGGCGTATCAAGCCAATTTTGCGTACTTTCTTCATATTCCTTTACTTGATCTATTATTTCTTCCTTTGCACAAACATCTACAACTGATATTAATTCAGAAGATTTTCCCACTATCTCCCCCATTTGATTAAGGTTTATTGAAATCTTTCCGACCATTTGGCCATTATTACTTGCTTGAATAAGCTCTGTTCCGTATAAAGAGCCTGTTAATGACCGATGTTGGTGGCCTGTTAATAATACATCTAGATCATCTATTTCTTTACACATCCTATATCCTTGGTTTTCTCCTGTTAATACTTCTGTTGGTTCACCACTCAGTATGTCTCTTTCAAAACCTCCATGGTAAGACATAATCATTACATCTGGTTCTTCTTCAGCTTTTATTTTTGCTATCCATTCCTTTGCGCTCGATAAAGCATCCTTAAACTCTAAATTTTTTATATGATTTGGATTTTCCCAATTCGGAATATAGTGGGTTGTTATGCCTAAGATAGCCAGTTTAAATGAACCGACGTTTTTTATTATGTATGGCTTTCCAAGGAAAGGTTCTTTTGTTCTGCTATCTACTATATTGGCGCATAACCATGGAAAATCAGATTCATGTACAGCTTTTTTAAGTGTATCTATCCCATAATTAAATTCATGGTTTCCAATAACAGCAGCATCATACTTCAGCCCATTTAAACAGGCGATCATTGGATTTTTTTTCTCTGCTAAAAAATTTACATAATGATAAGTCAGCGGTGTTCCCTGAATTAAATCTCCATTATCCAGTACAATAGTATGTTCATTTTTTTTTCGCTCTCGATCTATGATTGTCGCAACTTTAGCTAAACCAACATTCGCCTGTTCGTTCGTCCCATAATTAATTGGATATATATTTCCATGAACATCACTTGTCAATAAAATAGTTATATTTGTGTTTGTCAAGACTTCATCCCCTTAAGAAATCATCATTTTCACTTTCTTAAATTCTTTTTTATTATAGTAGAAGAATATATTATTCTTTCAATTTTT
>JBDNRM010000284.1:0-4975 GCA_047718615.1 Bacillus sp. (in: firmicutes)
AAGCGAGCATCCTGAAACGGAAAGAAAGCCCCTATTTATAAGGAATAATGTTTGCAAAAACACCTTAAAAGATTAATCAATCATCCTTTTCTAATTGCTCTAAACCAAGTTAAGTCAATACATGAAGAAGAATTTATAACTGCGAAATTTGAGTTAAATATAAAAACTATGTTGTTCCATTGCGCTACAGACACTCGCTTTTAAAGGCTATTTTCTAAAACCTAATTCTTTTACCAAGAAAAAAAGGAAATAGATTGGAAAATGGAGCAGACTGAATACACGTAGACTCCTGTGGGATTAGCGAGACAGCTGAGACCCTGCTGGCCAAGGGCCGAAGCGGCTAAAGCCGAGCCCCACGGAAAGCGAAGTGTATTCAGGGTGCGGGTGATTACCACAAACCTTATTTTTTACATCAATAAAAAAATCAAACCATGATACGAAATATTCTTACATCTTCGTATCATGGTTCGATTTTATCTTCGGCTGGAATACTTATATCCCAGCTTCCTTTCAAATGTCTGTTCTCCCTCATGATGATAAAAAAGGATTATAAAATCTCCCATTATTTATGTAAAAACAAATAATAAGTAAGCTGATAAAAATAAGGATAAAGAAAAACACCAATATATCCCTGTAAGTAAACGGCTTTTCACTGTACCAGCTTCTTTTTTTATTTTTACCAAACCGACGAAGCAGCATAGCATTTGTAATCACGTCAATGCGCTCTAAACTTAAAAAGATAAGAGGAAATAAAATAAGTGCTGTACCTTTTATTTTTTTCCAAAGATTATTTTTCCCAGATATTTCGAAGCCTCTAGCCTGCTGTGCATAAGAAATAGTGCGGTATTCCTCTTGGATATCAGGAATGTAGCGAAGCGCTAATGCCACAGCATAAGCAATTTTATATGGTACTCCAATCCGGTAAAGGCTTGCTGCAAATTCACTTGGATTCGTTGTAAAGAGAAATAATAAGGCTATTGGAATAGAAGCGCAGTATTTTAAAACTAAATTAAATTCATAAAATAATTGCTCTTTTGTTAAGCTGTATCTCCCTATTCCTTCCCAAATGACGGTTCTTGACTGATACAATTCCACCCCATATTCCGGTGCAAATAAATAAACAGCTATTAAATTTAACAAAGAAAACAAAGCAATAAAGAGAACAACAAAGGAAATATTCTCCCATTTGATTTTGGATAGAGGAAACAAAAGGATAGAACATATGCCAATCGTCAACAATAGCCGAGTATCATATGTAATCATCGTCACTAATGATAAAAAAATAAACGCAAGCAGCTTTGTTGCACCATTCACTTTATGTATAAACGTGTCATGATGGATATATCCAATCGTCTTCATTTCTCTACCCTTTCCTTTTCCTGTATATATGCCAAAATAAATTTTTTGCTGTCTAGTAAAAGCTTATTTGCCATTGTAACGAGTGATGTTTCCTTTAAAGCAGCCTGCTTCATTAGATCTCCATCTGTAAGCAGCGCTACAGGATCTAAATCTGCAAGAAGTTTAGCATCTGTAAAGACAAGAGATCGGGTCGTATACTCTAGCATAAGATGCATATCATGGGTAATCATTACAATCGTAATGCCTTGTTCATTTAGTTTCTTTAAAAAATCCATCATTTCTTTATAATGATGATAATCCTGTCCAGCTGTTGGTTCATCTAATATAATCATTTCCGGCTGTAATACGAGAATAGCTGCAATCGTTACCCTCTTTTTCTGCCCAAAGCTTAAGGCGGAGATCGGCCAATTGCGATAAGGATATAGTCCGCATATTTTCAATGCTTCCTCCACCCTTCTCGTGATCTCTTCCTCCGGTAATTTTCTGAGCCGCAAACCAAGTGATATTTCATCTTGAATCATTGTTTTTGAAATCATTTGATTCGGATTTTGCATCACAAATCCAATTTTTTCTGCTCTTTTCTTAATAGACAGCCTGGATAATGATTTTCCTTTATACAATAACTCTCCACTATTCTCTTTTATAAAGCCACAAATCAATTTAACAAATGTCGATTTACCAGCACCATTTTTTCCAACAATGCTGACCATTTCTCCTTCGTTTATTGAACAGTTTACTTGATAAAGAGCAGCTGTATTACTGCCTGGATAATGATAGGTAATATTTTTAGCCGTTAGCAACGGTAATTTGTCTTTTAATGGTAGTTCTTCTTTTTCTTCTTGTATAAGCTGCTGCCATGCTGCTTGTATTTCATGTGGCAGCTCTAACCTTTGGATAGAGGATATAGAAGATAATCTATCTAGCTTCATGCCTGCTTTTCTTAATGCCTGTATATAAAGAGGCTCGCGAATACCGATTCTCTCTAATACATTAGATTTTAATAATTCATCTGGCGTTTCGTCTGCGATTAATTCTCCCTCTGAAAAAACAAGTAGTCGATCGAAATCAAGCGCCAACACATCCTCTAAGCGATGCTCAATCATCAACACAGTTTTTTTGTTTGCTTCTGAATTTCCTTTATTAGTTGAATCGCCTCTTCTCCTGCTTGCGGATCTAAGCTTGCAAGCGGCTCGTCAAATAACAAAATTGGGACTGGATCCACCATCACACCCGCCATCGCAACCCGCTGTTTTTGCCCTCCTGACAATAACTGTGGACGATGCTTTAGAAGGGAATCGACATCTACTTTTTCAGCCCAATTCAGAACTGTCTTCTTCATTTCCTTTTGGTCAACCTCTTCATTTTCTAAAGAAAAGGCAATATCTTCTCCTACAGATAAGCCGACAAACTGTCCATCCGTATCCTGCAAAACAGTTCCTACCGTAAGGGATCGACTGAATATAGAGGAAGCTGTACTTGATTGATCACCAATTAGCAGCTGACCAGTCACTTCTCCATTATGGGCATAAGGTATTAATCCATTTATGCATTTGCCAAAAGTTGATTTACCAGAACCGCTTGGCCCTACTATTAATACTTTTTCTCCTTCATATATCGTAACTTGAACATTTTTCAAGGAAGGCTCTGACTGACTGTCGTATTGAAAAGAAAACTGTTCAAATGTAATAATTGGTTTTTTCATTCTAACAAATCCCTTTTACACGTCTATTTTTAATGAACCTTTTTCCGTTCTTGTTTTTGCATATGCGCTAATAAGAAGATTACCTAATATAGCTACTGTTACGCTATTGCTTATTGCTGAAACAATTCCTTGTGTAAACACTTTCGAAGCCGGTTCACTATATATAAGTACATCTAATATTGGAGCGACAAGTCCCCAAACAATGAACTGTGCTATTAGTTGAAAAATAGTAAAATATAGCATCCCTTTTTTATTCCATGTGCTCGCTGTTAACGTAATTCTTTTGCCAATGATACCAATTAACAAGCCTAAAATAGCCGAACAAATAATCCAGCTCCACCATGGATTTCCATATGCAGTTAAATCCGTTAATGTATGGCCAATAAAAGCAATTAACGCTCCAGCTATTGGTCCAAACAGAATAGCGGCTAATGCTAAAAATGCATAAGATGTTTGAATCGTTACATTTGGAATAAAACCAACTGGAATGGATACAAACCTAGCTAGAATAAAAAATACCGCTGCCCCAATCCCAACTGCCACCACCGTTTTGACTGAAAAATGATCTTCTCTCATCTCACTTCTCTCCTTCTATTCAAAAATAATTTTTGCAGCTTTTCTAATTTCGATTTTCCAATCGATTCCTGTGCCAATATGGTATAACCGTGAAAAGGAATCTTGGTTAACTGCCACTCCGATATTTACTAACGAGTTAACATAAACTAATGGTTCCCCTATATTTACATCCGCAAAAGACTTGGAAAATTTCACAATATTTTGATATACCTTCTTTGTGCCGTGATAGATAGATACTTGTAAAAAATCTCCATGTTCAATGTGATTTTCTTTTACTAAACGAAGAGGAATATTCGTCCAAAGTGATCCAAACCTTATATCTAGGACATCAATATTACCAGAGATAATTCCATTGTTCGTTTCTGCATTTTCAATTTCCAGCTTTTCCACTGTTTCACATGAAACAATATCCCCCAGTTCAGCAAATCCTACTTCCCCACAGGCTAATCTAGCTCCGTTATAAGCATATATGTCACGTCCATGAAAAGTATGACTCTCTTCTGAATGAGGCAAACGGCTCACCACTTCATTGATTACCCTTACTTCCTCTATCCCTTGGAAATGAGAAATATGTGTTAATGTTCCATTGTCTGGTGTGATAATAAAATGGCCTGACTTCGTTTTACAGACAATGCTGCGTCGGTCACTGCCAACCCCTGGGTCAACAACAGAAACAAACACCGTTCCCTTTGGCCAATACGAAACTGTCTGCAGCAAACGATAAGATGCTGCCCAAATATCATATGGCGGAATATCGTGGGTTAAATCTTGAACAACAATCTCCTTGCTTACGGTATATGCAACTCCATGCATTGCGCTTACTGCACCATCTGAAAGTCCAAAATCTGTTTGCAATACTAAATAATTACTCATCTTTACACTCCTTCAAAATAAAAACTATGCTTTTTAATAAATAAAAAACGCCCTCTTACAAATCCTGCTATCAGACTTGTAAAAGGGCGTATTATAAACGCGTTACCACCTTTTTTTGTATAGATATCACTACCTATACCTCTACCAGTACTTGAGATTTCTCTCGTTATACTGTTGCACAAATAACGGGTGCTTCCGTAGCAATTTAAAAAATGGAGAACCATTTACTTCAACCGCTCGACTCCAAGACCATCTTCCAACTCTACTATCCACTACCTGCTCCCACCTGCCCAGGCTCTCTGTTAAGCTTCATTTCGAGTGTACTCTTCTTTTCTTCGTCATTTTATTATTGTTTCATTCTGGTAAATCTGTGCATTAATCATGCCATGTTAGTAAGTGTTATGTCAATACTAAAAATATTCAAACTTATAAAATATTATTTTGCTCTTTCATCTACCATTATCT
>JBDNRM010000285.1:0-4971 GCA_047718615.1 Bacillus sp. (in: firmicutes)
CTGCGGGAAATGTGGGAAGGCTGAGACCCCGCAAGGCAACGCCGAGGAGGCTCAGCTCCCACCCCGCGGAAAGCGAAGCAACCCGTAGTGGAAAGCAACCTCCACACAAAAAAACAGGCCTCCCATTTTATTGTTCTAAACTGAGTAATATCAAGACTTGCAAACGAATTTGATGGTGCGAAGTTTGAGTTAACTATATGAAAAAACATAAATAACCAATATAGGGAAGTAACCATTACGTGCTAAATTAGAGAATGTTCGTCTTTATCTATTATCTATTTCGTTATGTCCCAGCCACTTTATAAATCTCTTTGTACGTTAACCAATTAAATAGGCAAAGGTGCAAAGAGGTTTTTTATATTGAGCGTAACAAACTCACCTGAAATGGTGGTAACATCTGATGAAGGAAATTAGCTATTAAACTCTTTACAAATCGTAATGTTTACGTTTAATATAAGGATAGTTATTATTTTTTAAATAAATGCAGTGATTAAATCGTAACGATTACGAAATGTAAGTATTCTACATATTGAGAGTATTATTTTATTCCAAATGGAAAAAGAATTAGGAGGATAATCAATGAAGTTTAATAAAATTCCAGTAACCGTATTAAGTGGCTATTTAGGATCTGGTAAAACAACCATGTTAAATTATCTATTAAATAATCGTGATGAATTAAAGGTTGCTGTTATTGTTAATGACATGAGTGAAATAAATATTGACGCAGATTTAGTGAAACAAGGAGGAGGTTTATCAAGAACAGATGAAAAGCTTGTAGAAATGTCAAATGGATGCATTTGCTGTACTCTTCGTGAAGATCTTTTGCTAGAAGTAGAAAAATTGGCTAAAGAAGGAGGTATCGATTATATTATTATAGAATCAACGGGTATTAGTGAACCTGTTCCTGTTGCTCAAACTTTTTCCTATATAGATGAAGAAATGGGAATTGATTTAACGGAATTATGTCGATTAGATACGATGGTAACAGTTGTCGACGCCTATCGTTTTTGGTATGATTTTCAATCTGGTGATACACTTTTGGATCGCAAAGAGGCAGCAGGGGATGAGGATATAAGGGAAATAGCTGATCTTCTGATTGATCAGATTGAATTCTGTGATGTGCTTGTGCTTAATAAATGTGATCTTGTTTCAGAAGAATCATTATCGGAATTAGAAAATGTGCTGCGAACATTACAGCCTTCTGCTAAAATTATTCGAACTACAAACGGAAAAATAAACTCAGATGAGATTTTAAATACAGGTTTGTTTGATTTTGAAAAAGCAAGTTCCTCAGCAGGTTGGTTAAAAGAATTAACAAGTGGACATCAAAATCATACTCCGGAAACAGAAGAATATGGAATTAGCTCTTTTGTTTATGCAAGACGACTCCCATTTCATGCAGAAAGATTTGATAATTGGGTACATTCTATGCCAGCTAATATTGTAAGAGCAAAAGGGATTGTTTGGGCAGCTGTTCATAATAATCTGGCTATATTATTATCTCAAGCTGGACCGTCCGTTTCTATTGAGCCAGTGTCTTATTGGGTTGCTTCCTTACCGAAATTGGAGCGGGAACAAATTTTTAAACAACAGCCTCAAATCCTTAAAGAATGGGATGTAGAGTTTGGAGATAGACATACAAAGCTTGTTTTTATTGGAACTAACTTAAATCCACAAGAAATAATGGAAGAATTAGATAAATGTCTGTTGACTTCTTCTGAATTCGATACCGATTGGGGTAAAATGGAAGATCCGTTTAAATGGACCATTGAGAGGGTGTAAAAATGGACATTTAGAATAAGGTTTAATTTGAGCGAAATATAGAGGTCAGGTTGATAATTAATAGTTGTCAGCCTGATAAGAAGGCTTACGTTAATTCTCTTATTTTACGTTTTAAAAATTGGATAATATTTATGGTTATTCGCATGCTAGCATGCTATTATAAAAAGGAGAATGAAAACGTTTTACTATGGGGTGTAATTGAATTTAGATGAACAAACATTGTTGCTGTATTTACGCTGACAATGTTCGTCCATCCGTTAAATAATTAATAGGACGAGATTAACTATTCTTCGCTTATCAATAGCTTTATCAAAACATCGCCAATAATTTCTCCAGCTGTCTTCGGAGCAACTTTAGCTGGTAAGCCTAATGCCCATATTGTATGTATTCCTATTTCTTTAGCAAAAGCAAAATCTGTCCCTCCAGGTTTAGAAGCAAGATCGATAATAAGGGCGTCCTTTGACATAGTGGAGATTATATCAGCAGTTAAGATCGGAAAAGGCATCGTATTAATGAAAATTTGCATACTGCTTGCTGTTTCTTTAAGAGAATCTACAAACACAGGAGTTAAACCCATTTCTATAATACGTGCCGCATCAGAGGTTTTTCGGACGCATACATTTACTTTTGCCCCAATAGCGGAAAAAACACGAGCAATTGTCATCCCTACTCTTCCGAATCCCAGCACCATTACGTCTGCTTTATGTATAGTGAAAGCAGTGTGTTGAATAGCAAGCATTAATGCGCCTTCAGCAGTGGGAATGGAATTGAAAATAGCAACATCATCTCTATTAAACAGTGCAACTAGTTTTCGATTCGTTTCTTTTTGCAATTGTTGTAAAAAAGGAGTAATAATTCCTGAAAAAATGACGCATTCTTCATTTGTTTGCTCGATCATTTCTTTTGTTAAATAGATTTCAGCGGAAGAAAAGCTGGATTCAATTTCTCCTTTGTCATTTACCCCAGGAACAGGTAAAAGTATTGCATCCATTTTATTAAAATCTATTTGGGTAAGATGGGAAAAATGAACATTATCTGCATCAAAATTAAATTTTTCAAACCCAATTAAATAAATACTAGCTTGTAATTGGGTTAGTTTTTTTATTACTTCTACTTGTCGAAGGTCTCCACCCATTAATAAAATTGCTGAGCCTTTTAGCATAAAATTCCTCCTAGCAGTTTCTTTTCATTATAATGATTTTTAATAGGGAAGTGCAAACGCCTTGAACAGCTAGCTCTAAAGCTAGACAGCCAAAACATTTCAAAAATTCTATAAATCTTCTTTTTAAATAAAAAATCTAATCAACTTTAAGTATAAGAGAAAGACTGCTATCTATTCTTAACTAGCAGTTTCACAAAATCGTCAATAGCTTATATGGAAGAATTGTAGTATAACAGTATTATGAAAAGTATATCTGTTTCATCTTGGTTTGTTGCCTATAATCGCATGGAATGTCCATTTTATGAACTAGTGATGTTGTTTATATTGGTACAGATAAGATTCTTTTTCACCAAAATAAGCTAATACCAATAGGGAGGGTTATTATGTCAACTGCAAAAGAAATTGATCCACAGGCTATTACTAATTTAAAACATGCGATGATGTCTTTGCTTGTAAAAAAGGACATACGTTATATAAAAACAAAAGACATTACGAAACAAGCACAAGTAAGTCGTACTATTCTGTTCCATTACTATAAAGACAAATATGCTCTTTTTAACGATATTGTGGAAGAGATGAAAATAGAATTAGCAAATACAATTTTTAAAACCTTAAAAGGAAAAGAATGTAACTCCTTTGAACAAATAAATCAAAGAGTGCGCACTGTACTTCACTTTGTTAGCAAAAATCACTTCTTTTTTCATACTTTAATGGATCGTAATACAGAACCATATGTGAATTTCCACCAATTTTTTCTGCAATCATGTAAAGAAAAACAAGGAGAATATACTTCAAAAAAAAATGAACTATCTGCACATTATCAAGCTTTATATTATTACGCTGTCAGTCTATATTGGATAAAAGAAGAAAAAAAATTTTCTCCTGACTATATTTTGTGAAATTATTCACAAAATAAGAAAGGAAAATCGTTTATATGGGGTGGAACTATCCCATATAAATCGAAAGAAAAAATATATAAAGTCAAATAAACGTCAATTAGAACAAGAATTACATCAAGCTTTTATTGAATTATTGATTGAAAAAGAGAATTATCTATCTATAACCATTTCTGATATTACAAGAAAAAACAATATACGAAGAGCAACCTTTTATGATTATTATGCGAGTAAAGAAGTATTATTCAAAGCAATTATGGAAAAAGAATGTGAAGAATTATTAAAATGCTTCTATGTAGAAAACAGACAGGAAAAGTATACAAAGCAGCAAGTTGAGCATATTATTGCTCAATTATTCACATACTTAGCTAATGATAAAACGATTTTTCATTTTATTGGGAAAGACATAGGCATGCCAAATCCAATCGCCGAGGTATTTCATCAATTTAGTTGTTATTATACAATCAAAGAAAGCGATAACATTGAAAAAGGAAGATTATCTGCTTATTATGCTTCTGGAGTAATTGTATCGCTCATACTTTTTCGCTTGCATGATGCAGTAGAATTGTCTCCAACTGATGCAGCACAACAGTTAATGCAATTATTTGAACACTAAAGACAATATAATGAATGCAGTTGTGTAAAAATGTATTGCTTCTTTTCCTCAAACTTCGCATCTTCAAATTTGTTACGAGCTTAGCGACAGCAACTAATTGATCAAAACGGCTTGATTGAAGCGGATATGAGAGACTCCTGTGGGGATTAGCGGGTTAGATGAGAGCTAAGCAGGTCAAGCGCCGAGGAGGCTCATCGCCCCCTACGGAAAGCAAGCCCCTGTTTAAAAGGAATAATGGAGGACCTTATTTATGCGAATTCAGATTGCCGAGGAAATAACAAACGAAACAGAATAACCTAAATAAAAATACTATTTGTAGTATTTAAGAGATTTTCAACATATTTCTCTAGGAGGAAAAGTCATTTAAATGTAAAATGATAGTATAGAAAAAATATCTTTCTGGAGGAATTTTGTGAAGTCAAGAAAAGAGGAAAAAAAACCACTGAAAAAAAACCAAATTAAACTTTCATTTATTCTTCAAATGATACTTAATACATCATTAGTATTGCTTGCTG
>JBDNRM010000286.1:0-4896 GCA_047718615.1 Bacillus sp. (in: firmicutes)
AAAAAGACGAATCAATCATCCTTTTCTAATTGCTCTAAACCAAGTTATGCTAATACATGAAGAAGAATTTATAACTGCGAAGTTTGAGTTATTAATTTCTCGCTAATTTCCACACTATTTTTGCATGCGGATAAGCCGTCTGAATAGAATTTACTATAAATTGTGTTTCTTTTTCAGAAATTTTTGTATCATAGGGTTCTGTTGGCCAGATTAATATGCTAACGACTTTGCTGGACGCAGGATTATCAACATACTTTTCGCCCTCAAATAAAAATCCTTTATAGGTTAAAAGAAAATTCATTCGCGCATTTTTAGAATCGTCCAATAAATAAAATTTGTTTCGCATACGGAAAAAAGCCAGTTTTCTCTTTGGATTAAGGAAAAAAGTACAAATACGATATAGGATAAAAAGGATAAGTACAAGCAATAATAAACGCAATATCCACATCATGAAAAAGCCTCCAATGTAGTTAATGGTAATAAAAATTAGATTTAGCTAATTGTATACGTTCCATAAACAAAAAGGTTTCATTTTTTTAAAAATTTATTTTTAAAAAAATTTTTTGGAAGAGGAGAAGGGAAAATTTAATAAAGAATGAAGGATATACTAGGAACATAATTAATTTCCTAGTATAATAGTATTTATTTGAATAACTAATATTGAGGGAGTCGAAATAATGAAAAAAATGGATGAAACATTGTTTATGTTAAAAGAGCTAACAGATGCTAAAGGTATTGCTGGAAATGAACAGGAACCGAGAGACGTAATGAAAAAATACATAACCCCTTTTGCAGATGAAATTACTACAGATAATTTAGGCAGTTTAATTGCCAAAAAAGTCGGTAATGAGAAAGGTCCGAAAATTATGGTAGCCGGACATTTAGACGAAGTAGGCTTTATGATTACCCGTATTGATGAGAAGGGCTTTCTTTCCTTTCAAACGGTAGGAGGCTGGTGGTCACAAGTCATGCTGGCACAGCGTGTTACTATTGTGACAAAAAGCGGAGAGTTGACTGGTGTGATTGGCTCAAAGCCGCCTCATATTCTGCCGCCTGAAGCACGTAAAAAACCAGTTGAAATAAAAGATATGTTTATTGATATTGGTGCATCATCAAAAGAAGAAGCCAAGGAATGGGGAGTAAGACCAGGTGATATGGTTGTCCCATATTTTGAATTCACTGTGATGAATAATGAAAAAATGCTGCTTGCAAAAGCATGGGATAATCGTATTGGCTGTGCGATTGCTATTGATGTATTAAAAGGGTTAAAGAATGAAACGCATGATAATATTGTTTACGGTGTTGGAACCGTTCAGGAAGAAGTAGGATTGCGTGGCGCTAAAACAGCCGCTCAAAAAATTAATCCGGACATTGCGTTTGGAGTGGATGTCGGCATTGCAGGCGATACGCCGGGTATAACAGAAAAAGAGGCATTAAGCAAAATGGGGAAAGGTCCGCAAATTATTCTTTATGATGCTTCAATGGTTTCCCATAAAGGATTAAGGGATTTAGTAACAGATACTGCAGATGCCTTTGAAATTCCTTATCAATTCGACAGTGTACCTGGAGGAGGAACAGATTCTGGTGCCATTCATTTAACACATGATGGAGTTCCAGCCCTTTCCATTACGATTGCAACACGTTATATTCATTCACATGCAGCGATGCTTCATCGTGATGATTATGAGAATGCGGTTAAATTAATTATCGAAGTGATTAAAAAGTTAGATCGTGAAACAGTTGAGAAGCTGACTTTCTCCTAAAAATCAGACAATGTGATCATTTTAGAAAAGAAGAGAGAATCGCTGATATTTCGCGAAAAGCGTAACTCCTCACTCTATTTTTTACCAAATCTAATAATAAAAATGAGCAGAACCATAAAAGATTCCTGCTCATTTTTTTATTAGAGTAAATTCGTATCCCTCGGTTCTTCCCCAACAGATATGGCTGCTTTTCTTGCCCGCAGCAAACGCACAATATTAGAAAAAATCGTTTTAGCAACAGCGTAAGTTGGAATAGCTAAAATCATGCCAAGCACGCCAGCTAAATTTCCAGCCACTAATAATAAAATAATAATTGTTGCTGGGTGTGTGTCCAATCTTTTTCCTAAAATAAGGGGCGATAATACATTTCCTTCAATCTGCTGAGCAATGGTAATAACTACAATAACAAGCAGAGCCTGTGTTGGCGATGTAAATAATGCAATAATAACGGCAGGTGCACCGCCAATTAAAGGACCAACATAAGGAATAATATTAGTAACAGCTACAATAATAGCCATGACAAGCGCATAATCCAAGTCGATAATCCAATAACCGATAAATGCCAATGTACCAACAAATGATGCAACCATTACTTGTCCCTGAATATAGGCAGCCAGTGTTTCGCTTGTTTCTTTAAGAATCTTTACACCTTCATTACGATAGGACGAAGGGAAAAATTTAGATAGGGCAGAAGGGAATTTACTCCCATCCTTGAAAAAATAAAACAATAAAAACGGAACGGTTACAATCGTTACGGTTATATTTGTCATCGTGCTGATAATAACGGAAAGGCTGTTTGTTAGATTGCTAGGAATGGTCTGAGCAAAATCATTTAGTTTATCTCCAATGTCCTCTAATGTAACGTAGTTTTGATTCAACATCCATTGATACTGCTTTGTATCGTTTAAATAATGGAAGTATTTAATCGTTTGATCTGCATAAATAGGAATATTATTGAACAACTCGGATATCTGTTTTGAAATTAATGGGAAAATACTTCCAATAGCCAAAATCACTAATCCAATTATGACAGCGTAAATAATGAGAATCGCCAATGTTTTAGGGATTTTATATTTTTGTAAAAAAGTAACAATCGGATTAAGTAGAAAATATAAAAATCCGGTGATAATGATAGGAGCAAACAGTGTAGAGAAAAGCACTCCTACTGGTTGAAATAAAAACGAGATTTTTGTACAAATATAAATGATGGCAACAATTAATAGAATCTGCAGTAGCCAATAATGAAACTTCTTTTTCGTCAACATCTTCACCTTTTCTAATTATGTCTTGTATAGTAAACGTAGTATAGCATAGAAAACGATTCCTTTTATACCCATAAGGTAAAAGGAATACAAATGCCCGGATAAGAAAAGATACGAAAAGGTAGGAAAGATAGTTTCAAAAAAAGCAAAAATTTATTAAGAATATGAAAAAAATAGGAGTAAATAAAGGAATGGCAATAATATTAAGGGGCCTTGAGAGGTTGGAAAATAAATGTGCAAGTGAAGAGAATAATTCTTCACTTGCACTCATAATGCTTATTTTAATCCAGATTCTAGTGTTTGCAGCATGTCTACTTTTTCTGTTTCAGAGGAATTTTGCCAAATGATTTCAAACAGAACACCTAGACCAGGAAGCATTTTTTCTTCCCCGTTTTGTATTGCATCAACAATGGTATTCTTTAACTCATCTTGTGAATTCCCAGAAACGTTATGAACAATTGCATTACGTAAATTTAAATTCATTGCTGCGAACTCCCTTCATTATAAAATTTTGTCATGAATGCTTAAAGAGATGAAGAGCAGAAATGATAACATGAGTAATCGACTTTTCATGCCATCATATTTAAAAGGTTTCCATGGGATTTCCCAAGCTCGACCTACGCCTCTTTTTCATTCTCTTATAAAAAACATCCTATTATAGCATTTCTCCTTTAGCATTTATTATGTATTTCGATTGAGCTATAATAAATATTAGTGTAAAAATTGTAGTAAAAGTGCATGGCAAAAGTGAGGAGAAAAAGTTGAAGCATATACATTCTGTTAAAAACCCTCAAGTAAAAGAGTGGAAAAAGTTATTAAGCAAAAAGGACAGAGATAAAACAGGAACATTTCTTGTCGAAGGATTTCATCTGGTAGAAGAGGCATTCAAAGCGGAGGCAATTCTTGATTTAATTATATCCGAAGAAGTGGATTTGCCTGGATGGGACTATGGAGATTTACCAGTCAAGATAGTAACAAAAGAAATTATGGCACAGCTGACAGAGACGGAGACACCACAAGGGATTGTGGCTGTTTGTAAACAAATGGAGGATGCATCGATTGTTTATTCAGGTAAAACATTTGTTGTATTAGACAAAGTCCAAGATCCTGGCAATCTAGGAACGATTATCCGCACAGCAGATGCTGCTGGAATAGATGCCGTGGTTATCGGCGAAGGAACTGTTGATATATATAATCCAAAAGTTGTTCGCTCCGCCCAAGGAAGTCATTTCCATTTGCCGATTATTAAACAAAAGATTCCTTCTTTTATTGATGCTTTAAAAGAAAAAAACATTCCGGTTTTTGGAACTTCCCTTGAGAATGGAAAAGATTATCGAGAGATGAAACGTGAGCAGGAAGGTTTTTGTTTAATTGTTGGAAATGAAGGCAGTGGCGTTAGCAAGGAAGTACTTGTTAAAACAGATGCCAACCTGTATATACCTATATATGGGAAAAGTGAGTCGTTGAATGTAGCAGTAGCTGCTGGAATTTTGTTATATCATTTTAACTAATAGGACAAACTAGTTACTAACTCAAACTTCGCACCATCAAATTCGTTTGCAAGTCTTGATGCTACTCGTTTTAAGAACAATAAAATGGAAGGCTTGTTTTTTAAAGGTGAGAAAGTATATATTTTTTGAAATGTGAAGGCTGTCTAGCTTCGCCGTACAGGATGTACAAGTGCCGGCCAAGACATAAGGACGTGGCGTATTTAGCCGGTCAGCGCCTAGCCCCAGTGAGTATTGCCTCCAGCCTCTAAAAGTAAAAAACACTTTTTGAGTCTGGAGAACATTTTTCTTCGGGGCTAAACAAGGCGCTTCCGCTTTTTCTGTGAAAATAAAACGGGCGAGTGGCTATTCTGGGTATCTGTA
>JBDNRM010000287.1:0-4882 GCA_047718615.1 Bacillus sp. (in: firmicutes)
AGGTAGAGTAGATATCCTATTAATTATTATTTTATTAGTATCTGCAGTTTTTAATTTTTATAATTTGCAAAATGCTGGGACAAATTCCTATTATACAGTCGCGATTAAGAGTATGTTAACTAGTTTTCATAATTTTTTCTTTGTATCGTTTGACCCAGCAGGCTTTATTACGGTCGATAAGCCGCCAGTAGCACTATGGGTTCAAGCAATATTTGCATATGTTTTTGGATTTAATGATTTTGTTTTGTTATTGCCTGAAGCATTGGCTGGTGTCCTGTCTGTTTGGTTATTATATCTCATTGTAAAACCTAAATTTGGCAGAACAGCTGCTTTGATTTCTAGTTCGGTGTTAGCATGCTCTCCAATATTTGTTGCAGTAGTTCGCACAAATAATGTCGACAGTATTTTAATTTTAACCTTGATGTTTGCTACTTGGACTTTAATGAAAGCAGTGGAAAAACAAAAAGTCGGTTGGTTAATCTTAAGTTTTGCACTTGTAGGTGTTGGTTTTAATGTCAAGATGCTTCAAGCATTTATGGTTTTACCAGCTTTCTACTTCTATTACTTATTTGCAACAAGAGAAATAAAATTAGTGAAAAAAATAGTGAATTTAATTGTTTCTACGGTAGTTCTGGCAGTTGTGTCCCTTTCATGGGCTATTGCAGTAGATTTAACTCCTGCAAGTGATCGTCCATATATGGGAGGAAGTGAGACAAATTCTGTTTTAGAGCTTGCGCTTGGCTATAATGGTTTATCCCGTTTGACAGGGAATGATTCAAGTGTTGGCGGCAGCGGTTCTGGAAGAGAAATGTCACAAAGTGGGACTGTAGATCAGAATCAAACAGCAACAGATGATCAGTCAACTAACTCATCCACTCAAAATTCCTCAGGTTTTCCTAATAATGAGGACATGAATGATGATGGTGGGCGAATGGACGGAAATTCTAGTTCTGGTCAACAATCAGGAATGTTTAATACTGGAGACGCCGGTGCCCTTCGACTATTCCAAAGTGAATTATCTGGTCAAATTAGCTGGCTGCTGCCATTCGTTTTGTTTGCAGTTATTGGTTTGGTTGTTTCCTTTATGAAAAGAAGAAAATATACTATGCAGCATCATTTTGCCTTATTCTGGTTGGCATGGTTAGTACCAATGTTTATATTTTTTAGTATTGCATTATTCTATCATCATTATTATCTAAGTATGATGGGACCAGCTATTGCATCATTAGTTGGAATTGGATTTGTAACCTTGTGGAATTTTTATAAAGAAGAGAATGGTTGGGAAAGCTGGTTATTACCAGTTGGAATAATAGTAACAAGTCTATTTGAAGCGCTGATTGTCTATCAAAATAGTGCATCTGTATCGCTTGTTTGGATGTGGATTGGCATTGTTTTAGGTGTTGTGCTGTTTATTCTTTTAATCGCAGCAAAATCCAATGAGGCAATAAAACAAACAATTGCTGTTTCTAGTATTGTAGCCTTGTTGATTCTTCCAATCTACTGGACTACTATCACTATTGCAAAAACAGGAAATGAATCGACTCCAACCGCTGGTCCGACAAGCGGAATGGGAGGCGGCCGTGGAGGAAATAATGGCAATATGCCAGGAAGACCAGATGGAAGCGCTCAAGGAGGAGGACCCGGTGGCAATATGCAAGGTAATTACAACTCACCTAATTCTTCTAATCAAATGGAAAGACCTCCTGGGAATTCAGATATGGAAACAGGAAATCCGCCGACAAATGGTGAACAGTCAATGGGACGCCAGGGTGGTGGTGGAATGGAAAGTATAGACAGTGAATTAATGTCTTATCTTGAAGAGAACTATAATGGAGAAAAATTCTTCTTAGCTGTTCAAAGAGCCCAATCCGCTTATTCTATTATGTTAAATACAGATTATGCGGTAATGGCAATGGGTGGTTTCTCTGGAACAGATCCTGCTCCTTCCGTGGAAGATTTAGAAGAAATGGCGAAAAACGAAGAAATAAAATATTTCCTAATTTCCAGTCAAGGAATGGGAAGCGGGAATAGTGAAGTCACAGAATGGATTCAGGAAAACTGCGTAGAAGTGCCAAGTAATGAGTATTCTGCAGATACTACTACTGAAGACAATAATGAAGATAGCGGTCAGACTACGAACCAAGGTCAACGTAATAGTGGTCAAGCTTTATATGAATATCAAGGATGATAGACAAAATGATTGCTTGAGGCAGTCAGAAGAAGTTTTCTGCTGATGCTTTATACACGGAAAAGCGATTCGCCATGGCGATCGCTTTTCTTTTTTCATCATCTAAGAAATTATAAACGAAAGGGAATAGTGGATAACTTTTGCGGCGGTTATGTTCTCATCCAACGTCTAGCTCTCGTGAAAAATATTCAAGAAGCCCCGCGCTTTTGCTCGGAAAATGAGTATGTGCTGAAATGGAGTGGAGAATTATGCAAACAATCGTTTTAACAGACAGCTTTAGTTCAAATAAATGATGGTGCAGCTTTCCTTATACTTTTTAAAGAAGCAGGGACTTTACATGTATGCAAGTGATAACCCACGATTATTTCATTTGATATAATAAGCATAAATAACGATATAATACCAAAGAAATCATGGTAAGAATGGCACCATACAGGAGGAAATCGAAAATGAAAATACTAGTGGTAGAAGACAATATTTCATTACTAGAATCAATAAAAGGAATCATAGAAAGTGAATATGAAGTAGACACAGCAGATAATGGAGAAGATGGATTATTTTTTGCAGAGCAGAATATTTACGACTTAATTGTACTAGATGTTATGCTGCCCTTTATGAATGGATTTGAAATTGTAAAGGAAATAAGAAAAGAAAAAATAAATACGCCGGTTTTATTTTTGACAGCAAAAGACGCTTTAGAGGATAGAGTGAAGGGACTTGAATATGGAGGGGATGATTATTTAGTAAAACCATTTCAAGCACCTGAGCTTATGGCAAGAATAAAAGCACTATTAAGAAGAAGCGGTGCACTTGATTTAGATGAAGGTATTAAGTATGGAGAAATTATTTTAAAAGGCAAAGAGCATGATGTTTTAGTAAAAGGTATACCCATTAAATTAACGATTAAACAATATGATTTATTAGAATATTTAATTCAAAATACAGGGAAAATTGTAACAAAAGAACAAATTTTCGATCGAATATGGGGATTTGACTCTGATACAACGATTGCGATTGTTGAGGTGTTTATTCATCAATTGCGTAAGAAGCTAGAAGCGTTTTCTTATCATAAAGATATTCAAACTGTCCGTGGAGTCGGCTATATTTTAAAGCAGCAATAAGGAGAGAAAAAATGTTTCAAAAAACGAGAATCAAGTTAACGATATTAAATTCCCTTGTTTTTATCCTGTTAATGATTGTGCTTGGAACAATGATTTATCAATATACAGAAAAGCAAATATATCATGATGCGAATAAGTCTCTAATGCGAGCAATGGACTTTATTAAACAACCGCAAAAAGCAGATGGACCCATGCCAGGGCTTGATCCTCAGGTTAATTATATTATGTGGGGAGAAGATAAGAGTATTGAAAGTATGTCGAAAAATGCCATGATTGATTATAGCAGTCAATCAGATGCTTTTTATCCAAATGTATTGGATAAAATTGTAGAAAAGCAATCAACAGATGGGGATAGCTTTAATACGATTGCAATGAAAGTAGAAATAGATGGTGGGCAAGGGGTCCTTCAATTTATAAGAAATATCGATGCTGAAAAAATGATGTTGAACCGACTTATAATTATTATGACAATTGGTGTTGTCATAGGCAGTATACTCGCTATTATTGCAGGATATTTTCTTGCGGGAAAAGCATTGGTGCCTATTCAAAAATCATGGGAAGCACAGCAGCAGTTTGTTTCTGATGCTTCTCATGAATTAAGGACACCACTTGCTGTTATTCAGTCACGAACGGATTTGCTATTTCAAGAACCGGAGGCAACCGTACAAGAGAAAGCAGTGGATATCTCGGTTATTTCGAAAGAGACAAGGAGGCTGATTAAGCTAGTAACAAATTTATTAACTTTAGCGAGATCTGATTCCAATCAAATGGAAATCAAAAAAGCAACCTTTTCAATAACCAATTTGCTGACAGAAATAATAGAGCAGTATGCGGATATAGCGGAATTCCAAGGGAAAAGAATATATTCCAGCGTAAAAGAGCCTATTCTTTTAATGGGAGATAAAGAGAGGATTCACCAGCTGCTTGTTATTTTAGTGGACAATAGCATGAAATTTACTCAAGAAGGCGGAGAAATACAACTTAACGCCATTGTAAAAACACATACTGTCACACTGCTAGTAAAAGATAATGGAATCGGCATCCCAAAAGAAGAAATTCCTAAAATATTTAATCGTTTTTACCAAGTGGAGCAGTCAAGAACATATGCAGAAGGAACAGGTTTAGGTTTGTCCATTGCGAAATGGATTATTGGTAAACATGATGGAACGATTAAAGTAGAAAGCAGCCTTGGAGAAGGAACAACCTTTGAAATAATATTTCCAAAACGAGATGAAAAATAAAACGCTATTATTAATTGCAAAACTGCTGAAAAATACAATTTTTAAGATAATCAATATGTTTATCCATATCCACATAATCAAAGAAACTAAAAGCCATAAAACAGCCTAGTTTCTTTTTTTTACAATCTTTTTAAGTGATCAAGAAATCAAGCGTGCATAAAAAAACGAGCATTTCCAATATATTGTTATATATTATACTTATTACTCAAACTTCGCACCATCAAATTTGTTTGCAAGTCCTTGATATTACTCGATTTAGAATAATAAAATGGAAGGCTTGTTTTTTAAAAGGTGAAAAAGTATATACTTTTTGAAATGTGAAGGCTGTCTAG
>JBDNRM010000288.1:0-4865 GCA_047718615.1 Bacillus sp. (in: firmicutes)
ATTGCATATATAGGTGGGTTAGCTACAGATTTTTCTATTTTAATGAATACAAAAGTTTTTGAAGAGTAGAGGGAGGAATTAACTATGTTTGAATTAATAAAGAAAAAGAACCAACCAAATCAAGCAATAAAAAAATTAAGTGGAGTATCTGATGTAATTCCAGCAGCTGACGTTTTAAACTTTTGTGGCAAGTTAACAGAAGCGTATAAAGAAGCGAAAGTAACAGAAAGAGAAATCGAAAAGATTAATGCACAAAAAGAAGTACTATTAACAGAAATTGAAAAGAAATATGAATTGTACCACAAGGTATTTGACCGTATTTTTGATGAAAGAAATAAAGCGATAGGGAAGTCTTTTGATATTATTGACAAGGGATTAAAAGAAGGAGATAAAGATTTAATAAGTATGGGGCTGCAAAGTTTGAGTAAGGTAGTGTCGTCTAGTCCATTTGGGAATGTTCAACAGTTGTCTCAAATGATTGAAGGGAATAAGGTTATTGAGATTTAATCTGTAGAGTATGGAGTTTGAACCCTTAAAATGAATTCGCAAAAGCCGAGAAATCACTAGAAGAGAAACAGAAACAAATGAATTCGATAGAGGTCAATAACAAACGCATAGCAATTGAATGAACTAAATCGTTCAATCATCCAGCTTGATATCGAGATGAAGAAAATTGATATTCAATACAAGCTAATCAAGCAAACTTGCCCTAATGCTAGGATACAAGCAATTGATGAGTATCTTCATTTACTCAGGAAGAAAAGAGCAGAATTAGAAATTCAGAAGAGGAGAACATAACTACTCCTCTTTTTCTGAATAGAAATAGCCTACTAGATTTTTATGAAGGGACTCTGCAACAAAAGCGGGAGAAATGATTTCTTACAGTTAACAATATTAGATAGAAATAAATAGTAAGTAATTATACGTTAGCAGGAGATTGAATATTAAACGACAGAACAAACATGGTTAGGGTGATTCGATGATAGATGTAATCTGGGAAAGAATAAATGAACAGGAAAGGCAAGTATTTAAGCAAATTAGAGGTGGGGAATTTACATACGATGTGGTTGGGAATTCCATCAAATTAAGCAGAACAAATCGTGCCATTTCAAAAGGCACAATTGTAGAAGCCATAAAGTATGTCCCGTTAGAAAATACCGTTCCACTTAGACTCTTGGTCACAGTGACTACCCGAAATGTCCCGAAGTTTGTCAAAATTTGATAGGTTGTAGAAGAATTTCTGAGTATGGAAAAGGGAAGGGGGAGTAAGATGAACGTTGCTTTATTAAACGATTACGATATAGATATTGAAAAAGAGGCTCAAGCATTGGTAAGTCAAGGACATGATAGAGAGTATGTGAAAAAACAGCTAAATGAGCGTTATAGGAAATTTTCAAGAAAAGGTGCATTTCGATGTGTTTGTTGTAATGAGCGCGTGGAAATGGTGTTAGTGCAAGATAAAACGTATCATTTTAGACATTCTGATAAGGAAGGATGCTCATATAGCAATAATCAGCAAACGTACACACGCCAAAAAGAAAGTGTGGAAGATATGCCTAAACATCGGGCTGGTAAAGCTATTTTACGTACTTATCTGGAAGGGGTTTGTAAACTAAATGATATAAGGTTGACAGATGGATATCGTTTTAAAAGTACACTCTCTTTTGTTCCTGATTTTATTTTAGAATTTCCCAATGGCCAGAGATGGGCGATAGATTATCTAACTGGTTTAAAACATAATAAAAAATATGCAAATAGCTTGCAGAAACGTAAAGATAGTTATAAAAAGCATCACTTTGTTCCTATTTTTTTAGTTGATAGTTATTGGTTAGCTTATGAGTCTACAATTAATCATGTTTCCCTTGTTGAGGGAGAATTATTATGTATTAGTCAAACGGAGCAAGATGGTTTATGGACTGATTATATAAATAATTTAGAATCCAATCTAAAAAATGCGTTATTTAATAATCGCCCTTATAAACTTCAAGTAAAAAGCATACCTTATATTAATCCTCATGAGCGAGAAATTCATATTATTCGATTTTTACAGGAAATTAATCATCCAACTAGGACTAGGACAGTGTGCAAACCTATAAAAATTCCACTAGAACAAGCATTAGCAATTAATGATAATCATTGTGATTTTACATATACAAGCAGAAATGAAGATGCATACAGAGAAGCATTAAAGAATCAACTCACATCTATTTATCAAGAACAGTTACAAGACGAATTAATAAGAAAGAAGCAACAAGAAGTAGAAAGAATACAAAAAGAAGAAGCAGAGAAAAAACAAAGAGAACTTTCCAGAGAAAAGGAAGAAAAACTTCAACAAGAAGCGGCTCAAAGAGCGCGGCAGACGGAGGAGGATATAAAAGGTACTCCATTTAAAGGACGCAGTAAATGGCAAATGGATCAAGAATTAAAAAGTGATATGAGGGCTTTGCATTCAAAGGAATCATCCAAAAATTCTAGTTGGTATCGTGAAACAGTGAAGCATATGTTGAAAAGCAGTGAAGAAGAGAGTGGAATTAAACAGCTAAACATGGAAGAAGGACATCACAAAAAAATAGAGCATACTATATCCTCTAAAATGCCAGCTTGGAAAGAAAAAGAATTACTTTATCATTCTGTAAGTGGAGAAGCTTACTTTTCAGGTAGTCCAGAACAATGGAAAAGAATAATCTTAGATTCTTATAATCACATCTATACGAATAAAATTTCAGCGATACAATTATTACAAAAAATAAAAGATAAAGGGATTAAATGGGATCAACCGGAAAAAATTATGTTATTACCAGTGAAAGAGTACATGAATTATATCAGTATGAAAATGAAAAATATAAAATAATAATTTTAGAAGTATGGGAGTTCGTTTCTCCAAGCTACTTTCTTAGTTTCTATTGAATGGATTTCTATTAACAAAAAAAATTACCAGGAGAATAGCACCCTTACTACTTTTCTGGCTTCAGTAACATCTTAATCTTTAGCATAGATCAGCTTATTTTGAATATCGTTTTCAGTCATAGAAATATTACTGCCTGCAAATAGTAGAAGTGCCGTTGTTCTAAAGTTTAAATACCAGTAATTAGAGTAAACACTATAATCATGAAAAGGAATGAGGTTTGTGATTGAAATCCCACATTTAGTAAAGAAAAGTCATCAGGTGGAACTAGATAATTATTTTAAGCTACTTGGAAAGACAGGGGAAAGTATAAGTAATCAAGCCTTTTCAGAGGCTAGAAAGAAAATTAAAACAGAAGCATTTATCAAACTATTTGATACCATTGTGGAGTGGTATTATAAGGAGTTTTCCAGTAAAAAATTTATGAGGTATCGCCTTTTTGCAATTGATGGATCCATCCTAGAAATTAATAATTCGGAACGATTAAAGGATACCTTTGGGGTTACAAAAGGCTCTTCCATAGAGCTTGCCCGTGCAATGGCATCATGTATCTATGATATCGAAAATAATCTCCTGGTGAAAGCGCTTATTACCTCTTGTAATGAAAGTGAGCGTTCCGTGGCCAAAAGATTGTTGGAGTAGTATAAAAAATTTCAAACAGAACACGATCTATTCCTTTTTGACCGCGGATATCCTTCTATTGATTTTTTTTCCTATTTAATAGAACTTCAAGTGAAATTTCTTATTCGAATGCCTGTTGGCTATTACAAAAAGCAGATAGATTGGACAAAGTCAGATCAAATGATTGAACTAAAACAAGGCTCGCAATTTGTCGATGATAGAGAATAAGAATCTTAATTTCTGAGCTTATTTCATGTTAGGTTAGTAGTTTTAAATGGGGTAGGATTGATTTCTGTGCTATACGAATAATGAATAAATAGTATAGTAACTGGATAAAACGAAGGTTCCTTTAAAGAGGGTGTCTTTCTTTGTGTTTTGATAAATATCTGGTATTTTTTCTTTTACTCTCAATTTCATTTTCGGAATTGAAAATGTACGCAAAACTGTGAAGCAATTTCTGAAGAGTCCGGTGCGGGAAATCCACACGCCGAGTTCTATGGGGGTTTGAGTCGCCAATTGGGCGACCTTTCTACCCGAAGGAAGAGTTTTAAGTTATTATGTTATTAAAACAAATTACATAATAATTTGCGTAATTTTGTTTTTTATTATATTTTTTCTTATTATATTGTATTAACGGATTACTTTTTGTACAATATGATATATAAGGAGTGATATTATGTCGAAAAGCATTTTCGAACCAAACACATTGCCATTAGATGAATCATTAATTGATATTACTTATTTTTTAGATAATATGCTATTAGCAACTGAAAAGTATACAGAGTTAAAAGGAAAGTTCGACAATGCCAAGATTAAGCCACATATTCTTCTTTTGCCGTTATTAAATCAAGAAGCTGTAACTTCTACGAGAATTGAAGGAACTCAAATTACAATTGATGACTTTTTCGAAGAAACAAACGAAGATGAAGTTAAAAGAAGTAAAAATGTTCAAGAAGCAATAAATTATAGAGAAGCTATTGAGTTTGCTGTTAGGGGACTCGATAGATTACCTTTATCCATTAGAATTATTAAAGAAATGCATCGAATTTTAATGGATAAAGGAGTTAGAGGACAAAATAAGAAGCCAGGTGAGTTTAAGGACAGAGAGAATATCATTGGTAAAAAAGGTGCTACTAGAGAAACTGCTGACTTTATTCCGCCTGGTCCAGATAAAACAATGGATTTGATGTCTAATTTAGAAAATTATTTAAATGATGAGCGAGACGATGCTAACTTCTTAGTAAAAATAGCTATAATACATGCACAATTTGAAACTATCCATCCTTTTTTAGACGGTAATGGGAGGATAGGACGTGTATTAATACCTTTATTTTTATAT
>JBDNRM010000289.1:0-4859 GCA_047718615.1 Bacillus sp. (in: firmicutes)
TTTCTTAGTTTTTTTTTACGCAACGGTTCTATTTTTTTTCAATCAAGTGTATTTTAATCTTTTTTTTTTTAAATTGGTTAAAAACTTCACAATTTCTGCACCATTCCTTATTATAATCATTTTTGATTACAATAAATGGAGGTATAAAGATGAAGCTTAAATTTACTGCATTATTTGTTTTTCTAATTCTTATATTGGCAGCGTGTTCGGCTAATAAGAGCACAGGTACAGATGAGAATAAAAAAAATCAAGAAAGAACGGAAGAAAACGGAAAAAACACCAAAGTTGAAGAGATGGTAACAACCAATACGAAAACATTGATAGGCAATGAATTTAATCTGGTGGCAAAAAAAGTTTCCCATCAATTAAATAATAAAGTAACTGTGGAAGCTTGGACATTTAACGGTTCTGTTCCAGGTTCCCAAATCCGTGTAAAAGAAGGAGAAAAGGTGAAAATTAATTTTAAAAATGAATTACCTGAGCCTACATCCATTCATTGGCATGGTATTACTGTCCCAAATGAAATGGACGGAATTCCAGGTGTAACACAAAACGCTGTCCAGCCAGGGGAAACCTTTACCTATGAATTTACTGCCTCAGTTCCCGGAACTTATATGTACCATACTCATCAAAATGCTGTAAATCAGTTAGATAAAGGATTATATGGATCTTTTATTGTCGATCCAAAAGAAAAAACATATGACCGAGATTACACCCTGATGCTAGACGAATGGATGAGCAATCCTGATGATTCCAGTATGTCCATGGACGATATGGCAGGTATGAATAATATGGAGAAAAGTACAAAATCAAGTGACCAAAAAAACACTTCGAATAAAAGTATGGCTCATAGCATGAATAATTATGATATTTTTACGATGAACGGGAAAAGCGGTGATGCAATAGAACCGTTAAAAGTAAAAGAAGGAGAAAAGGTTCGAATTCGTTTAGCCAATATCGGCTATTTATCTCACAATATCCACCTTCATGGCCATACCTTTAAAGTAGTGGCTATAGACGGCCAGGAATTGAATGAACCACAGGAAATCAAAAACGAGTTAATTTCGATTGCTCCTGGTGAACGCTATGATATTGAGTTTGTTGCCAATAATCCTGGCAAATGGTATTTGGAGTGCCATGGAAATATGACAGACACAAAAGGAATGAAAACGATGATTCAATATGAAGGAACTAATGAATCAAAGGATCAATCAAATCAAGAGGATAACTTACCTATATTCTCCTATACTAATTACGGCAAAACAAAAAATGATCATTTTTCTTTAGACCAAAAATACGATGTGGAGTATACAATGGATCTTAATGGAAATGACATGGATAATATTTGGACAATCAACGGTAAATCCTTTCCAAATATTGATGGACTTACGGTTAAAAAAGGAGATTTAGTAAAAGTGAAACTAACCAATAGTTCTTCTGCCGATCATCCAATGCATCTCCATGGACACTCTTTTCAAATACTAAGCAAAAATGGAAAGGCATTAGAAGGTGCAGCCATTATAAAAGATACAGTCAATGTGAAACCAGGCGAAGAGTATGTGGTTGCTTTTGAAGCAAATAATCCAGGTAACTGGTTGTTCCATTGCCATGATTTGCATCATGCAACCGCAGGAATGGTAGATATTATTAAATATGATGGATACAAAGCAAACTTTGCGCCGGATCCTAACACAGATAATAAACCTGAATAACCAAACTAGAAAAAGAATACGGTGGGCGTAAGATAGCCACCGTATTCTTTAATTATTTTTATCCTTTTTTGTTCTGATAAAAAATCCTTGTGATATTTTTATTGGTAATAATCCAACAAATGTACTTTACTGTTACATAAATAGCATCATTAGATAATTGCATATAGATTATATTTATTTTCCTTTTAAGTTGACAACATCTCTTTCCCAAGTAAATGATCTTGAAGGAATATTATCAATGTCTTTCAATTGAAGTGTAATACTATCTTTAGATATTGTTCCTTTCCATTTTAGATAACCTACTAAATGATGAGAGTCCTCTTTGATTGGTTCCCATTCAAATTCACCATTTGTATTAACGACTGTTCCAAATGCAAGTTGTACCAGCTTATCCAACTGATATTGTAATACATCTCCAGAGTGAGTATTCATTTCAACTTCAAACACTAACTCATCAGATGTACTTTTATCTGGTAAAAATGTAGTTTTTACAGAAACTGTGCCTTGTATATCTAATCTCGATAAGGAGGATTCAGATTCTTTATCTTTTGTAGAATCGTTTGATTGTGTATTTTCACCTTGCGCTGCGATGGTGTTTTTCTCTGACAATATATTAGGTAGTGCCAACTGCTTTATATAAAACCAACCAATAAATATAATAATAATAAAGGCTCCAACAATCATAAAATACTTATTTTTATTCACTTTTTTTCCTCCTCATAAATTGTTCACCTAGTAATAGTCTCAAAAATTTATGCAGACACAGTTGAAGAAATATGAACAATTTGTGACTCTCTTACGCAAATAGCCTCTTCTTACTCAGAGACTTTATTTCTTATAAAAAATTTATTGACAATAATTTATAGCCTAAATTATTATTAGAAATGAGATTCGTTATCAACTATACACGAGATGAAAAAATATGGTATCCAGCTTTTTATTGGCTTTTCGCGAAGGACTAGAAGCAGCGTTAGTAATTGGAATTATACTTGCACAATTAATAAAAATGGATCGTAAATCATTATCAAAATATGTTCATTTTGGAGTAGTTTTTGGCTTTATAGTATGTGCAGTTGGAGGTTACATCGTTTTTAGTTTCTTTAAAGAAATAGAGGAGTCCTCTGAAGTATTTTTAGGAGGATATATGAAATTGATAGCTGCAGGATTAATTGCCTATTTCCTCACGGTCAACATTAATTTCTTCATCTAATTGAGCTTGGTAGCATCTTGTTTCAACACGAACGACCTTCTTTTCGAACTTCTTTTTATTGAAATTCGCTTTAACATGGGTAGAATAAAAGCTACGGAGGGATCAACCAATCCTTTATTCATCGCTTCCTTTTTCCTTATACTCTATGGGTTGATATGGGTCGGTACTTGATGACATAAAAATAGATACGGGCCCTTTAGTTTTCGCACGCCCAAGTTCTTTTCTTAATAAACTAGATGCCCCGTTTTTAATATCAACCCATTCTCCCTCTCTAAAGAGAGTCAGGCATTTGGTGTACATAACAACAATAGGAACAACCAAACGAGCAGCTCGCATAAGGGTTTAGTGAATGTGTATATCCCAAAAGAAAGCCAGTACCTTTATGAAGAATTGTTTTTGGGTACTTATAGAGTAAGTCACTTTTCAGAATGAACCCCTCTCATTCTTTGCAGGGCAAATCTCATTCATTATTGGATATCTCGTTTTTCCATAACCAAAAGTTTTGTCTTCATTTCTAAACCACCACGATAACCAGTTAATGATCCATTTTTCCCTATTACACGATGACAAGGTATTGTGATTAAAATTGGATTAGCCCCAATTGCTATCCCAACGGCACGAACAGCAGCAGGGTTATTTATATCGTTTGCAATGTCGGAATAAGACTTTGTCTGCCCATATGGAATCTGACAAAGAGCATTCCATATTGCAATCTGAAATGGTGTTCCATTGTAATCAAATGGAACAGTGAAAGTTTTCCGTTTGCCTTCTAAATACTCCATGACTTCAACTGCATAAGGTCTAAGCTTTTTATAGTCTTCAAAAAGGAGACTCCCTGGAAAACGTTTCTTAGCCCACTCAGACAATTCATCGAATGGTTTGTTCTGTGAGCCAACATAGCATAACCCTTTAGATGTGGATGCTATATAAAAATTCCAATCTTCATAACACAGCAAAGACCAATAAAATTCTGGCTTATTCTTTAATTCCATTCTTCATTTCCTCCATATTATTTTTTTGACGATGCAGCTGACGATATTGTGCTGGTGTATACCCCGTTTTCTTTTTAAATAAAGAAATAAAATAGGGTGTGTTAGCCATACCTACACATACGGAGATATCTGCAATAGCTTTATTTGTTTGTATTAAATACTTTTTTGCCACGTTTAATCGAACCTGTTGTATATATTCAGTGGACGTAATACCTTTCATTTTTTTAAATGTTCGATGCAAATGATAGGGACTCCCATGACTCATATCCGCTAGCGTATCTAGCGTTATTTTTTCTGTAAAATGTTTATCAATGAATTCAGTAACAAGTGTAATCCATTCATTATCAGGCAATCTCTCATTAGTAGGCTTGCAGCGTTTACAAGGACGAAAATTTGCTTTGAGAGCTTGTTCGGCATTTTGAAATAACCGTACATTTTCTTTTTTGAGAATGCGAGATTTGCATGATGGTTTACAAAAAATCCCCGTTGTTTTAACAGCATAAAAAAACTGGTCATTGTACGAAGCGTCATTGTCTATTATTGCTTGCCACTTTTCGTCTGTCATTATTCCAATATCATTTAACACGTCATGTTCATGATTCATATAAAATCGATTGTTGATATTGTCCTTCATATATCTCACCTCTTCTACATTATATCCTCTATGAATTCAGAATGTATGATTCCGGGAATAAAATAGCAAGATATTGAAATTGAACATTTATTTAGAATCGTGAAAAATGATTCCAAGACCGTTTCGTTCACCAGAAGTAATTGTACTTACACCGTGACGAACCGTATATTTATAATATCCTTTTTTACCAATTTCAAAAAGAGAAATCCTTAAAAAAGTGCACTTTAGGTCTACTATTGTCAAGCTATGTGAGGTAACATCAGCTCCGAGGAGTAAACTTTGATAAAAAAATGTGAAAGATGTTAAAGTAA
>JBDNRM010000290.1:0-4815 GCA_047718615.1 Bacillus sp. (in: firmicutes)
CCTATGGGAATTGCGAGACAGGTGAGACCCCGCAGGAGTTTACTCCGAGGAGGCTCACCGCTCGCCCCATGGAAAGCGAAGTGTATTCTGGCTGCGGACTAATCGAGAGAGCCAACTCCTTTTCCAAGGTAGCCTTTTTCTAAAAAACTAAGTAAGGAGAAAGAGTTTTGAATAAGTATATCGTAAAGCGCATACTTGCAATCATTCCGATCATTCTTGGCATATCATTCTTAGCATTTGTATTAATAAATTTACGAGCCAGCGACCCTGCAGAAGTTGCCATGCGAGTAAACCAAGTGACACCAACAGAAGAAATGGTAGAGACAATGAGAACAGAACTTGGACTAGACAAACCCTATTTAGTCCGTTATGTTTCATGGCTCGGAAAAAGCATTCAAGGAGACTTTGGGCACAGCTATGTTACACATGAGCCAGTTGCCGACCAAATTGCATATGCCCTGCCTGCAACACTAAAGCTTGCAGCCGTATCACTCGTTATTATTCTTTCCGTAAGTATTATAATTGGAGTGTTCTGTTCCGTTTACGAAGGAAGCATAGTAGATAAAGTGATGCGAGCCTTCTTATTTATTGGAACAGCCATGCCCAGTTTTTGGATTGGAATTCTTCTTATGTGGTTCTTTTCCGTCAAATTAGGCTGGTTTGACACAAGTGGGATGGAGAAAGCAAGCTCCGTCATTTTGCCAGCTGTTACACTCTCACTTGGATTCATCTCCACCTACGTTCGTTTAATACGAAACAATATGATAAAAAATAAAAATGAAAATTTTGTTTTGTATGCGAGAGTACGCGGTTTAAAGGAAAGTACAATCATTCGGAAAGTGTTTAAAAACTCTCTTCAACTATCAATTACGGCGATAGGAATGTCGATCCCTAAACTAATAGCAGGAACGGTTATTGTTGAGAATATTTTTGCTTGGCCAGGTATTGGTCGATTATGTGTTACGGCCATCTTTAATTCGGATTTTCCGATTATTCAAGCCTATATATTAATTATGGGTGTTATGTTTGTAGTATGTAATCTTCTAGTGGATATTTTGCATCTGGTTATGGATCCACGCATGAGAAAGGAGTTATAGCATGAATTTCTGGAATCGCTTGAAGGCTGATAAAATGGCTGTGTTATGCATGTCGCTACTTTCTGCAGTGATACTTGCCGGTATTTTTGCCCCGGTTCTTGCACCACATAGTCCAATAGAAATGAATATCCTGCAGAAATACGCAGGAGTTAGCCAAACATATCCGCTGGGAACAGACCAATTAGGAAGATGTATTTTATCCAGGCTATTATTTGGCATTCGAACGACGATTCTTTTCGCATTGGTTACGACAGCTATCACGATAGCAATTGGAACGATACTTGGGATCATCTCAGGATTTTTTCGTGGGAAAGTGGACGAGTTTATTATGAGAATATGTGATATTATGCTGTCTTTTCCAGCAGAAGTGATGATTTTAGCAATCGTAGGAGTGCTAGGGCCCGGATTATTAAATGTAGTAATTGCTAATATTATTGCCAAATGGGCATGGTATACACGTATGATTCGATCAGTGGTAATTCAATATACAGATAAAAATTATATTCGGTTTGCTCAAGTTTCTGGCTGCAGCACTGGTTATATTATGAGAAAGCACTTGCTTCCTGGTGTATCAGGTGAAGTTGCTGTATTTGCAACCCTTGATACTGGGTGGGTTATTTTAAATATCTCTGCGCTCTCTTTCTTAGGTTTAGGGGTGCAGGCACCAACACCTGAATGGGGCATGATGTTAAATGAAGCGAAGAATGTGATGATTACACACCCAACACATATGCTAGCTCCAGGGTTTGCTATTTTACTAGTCGTTGCTGCATTTAACTTCCTTGGTGACAGTTTACATTCTGCAATAAATCCAAAACTCTTTCAAAAGAAAAAGAAAGGGGGCCGATTGAATGTCTTTATTAGAAATAAAAAAGTTATCAGTAGAAGACATACGTAGTGGCCAGCAGTTAGTCAAAGATTTAAGTTTTACGTTGAATAAAAATACTTGTCTTGGAATTGTCGGTGAAAGTGGCAGTGGAAAGTCGATGACTATAAAAGCAATTCTCGGATTAACTTCAACTTGGATGGATGTAACAGGAGAAGCCATTTTTGATGGAATGAACTTAATTGGTCAGTCACCTCAAGTACTAAGAAAAATTCGCGGGCAAAAAATTTGCATGATTCTTCAAGACGCGATGACGGCTTTTAATCCGCTAAATACGATTGGCAAACAGATGATCGAGACATTTTGCAGAAATTTAGGGATAAAAAAGAAGCAGGCGAAAGAAATGGCTCATGCAGCACTCCATCGTGTGCACATCCATCAACCTGAACAGGTGTTGAAAAAGTATCCTCATCAACTATCTGGAGGAATGCTGCAAAGGGTGATGATTTCAATTGTGATGATGCTGGAACCAGATATTATCATTGCGGATGAACCGACAACAGCACTTGATTCTATTAATCAACGAGATGTGGTGGAACAATTTAAGCTTCTGAAAGAAATGACAGGTACTTCTATTATCTTTATCTCTCATGACTTAGGGGTTACGCAATATTTGGCAGATGAATTACTTGTTATGCGGAATGGAGAATGTGTGGAATATGGAAATGCAGAAGAAGTGTTTACTTCTCCACAGCATAAATTTACGAAGTTTTTAATCCATACCCGTATCAGCTTGGCAGAGCCATTTCAGCAATCCATGAAACGGGGGGATCACCATGTTTATCAACATTGTGAATGTATCAAAGAGCTACAATAAAGATGGAGGATTTTTTATAAAGTCCAAGGTGGATGTTTTAAATGAGATTAGTTTTTCGATTGAAAAAGGAGAATGTCTAGGTTTAATTGGCGAAAGTGGCAGTGGAAAAAGCACGCTCAGCCGTATTATTCTCGGTCTAGAAAAACCGAGCGAGGGAATGGTTACGATGGAGGGCGAGCCAATTTCTAAATGGGTGAAGAAAAATAAAGGAGAAATTAGTGTTGTATTTCAAGACTATACTTCGTCTGTCAATCCTCAATTTACTATTCGCAATATCATTGCAGAACCATTAATTGCGATGGGAGATACGAAGAATTTGGATGAACGGATTAATGCGCTTCTTGCTAAAGTTGGCCTTCCCCATGCGACCATTCATAGATATCCACATGAATTGAGCGGTGGACAGCTTCAACGTGTATGTATTGCAAGAGCAATTGCCATCAAGCCAAAATTTATCGTCCTTGATGAAGCAATAAGTTCTCTTGATGTGTCTGTTCAGGCGCAGATTCTAGAGCTGCTCCATAAACTGAAGGAAGAGATGAATATTACGTATCTTTTTGTAGCACATGATCTTCAGGCAGTTGCCAAACTCTGTGATCGAATTCTTTTTCTTTATAAAGGAAAAATTGTAGAAGAGGTAGCGAGCGATAATCTTGCGCTTGTGCAAAATGAATATGCGAAAAAGCTTTTACATTCTGTTATGCCATTTAACATTCACTAAATAAAGTAAAAAAGCATAAAGCCATTGGGTCGTTTATCGCAAAGTATTTTTCTAAGTGAAAACGAGCAATGGCTTTTTTGAAAAGAAATGAACGCTATCAGTCATGATAGAAATAAATAGTCGGTCTAGTTTTTGTAGTACATATAACTAAAAGCTATGCTTGCATCACTTTAAAGAAGGGAAGAGATGTACCTTATTTATTAAAAGAAAGCTTAGCGTAAGCATCATGTAAATGAATGGATTCTTCGTTCCGACATTCAATTTCAAATGATTTTATCCAAGGAAATTCATATAGATCAGCAGCAATTAGTCGGATTAAATCTTCAATGAAACGAGGGTTTTCGTAGGCAAGCTCTGTTACTTTTTTTTCGTCTGGTCTTTTAAGAACTGGATGAAGCATAGCACTGGCATTCGACTCAGCTGCGTGAAGTAATTCTTTTTTTATATCCTTTGGCCATGGAGTGGAAGGATATAGTTCTACCCATATTTTAACGATGCCTCTTTGGTTATGGGCGCTATATTCACTAATTTCCTTTGAACAGGGACAAAGGGTAGTTACAGTTGTTTCTAATTTAACAGAAGAATTCCAGCGCTTTTCTTGCTCATAACTGGTTTCTAAAGAAATAGTAGAATGCATAAATCCTTTTTTATTTGTCACTGGAGCTGTTCTTTCATAATACCAAGGAAAAGAAACGGAAAGAGAAGACTTATTTTGACCCATTCTTTCTGCAATATCTTTCGTAAAAGCTTGAAGAAGATCCATTTCAAGTGTCCAGCCCTTTTCATGATATTCTTGTAATAATTCTGTTAATCGACTCATATTAATGCCTTTGCGATTACTAACAAGATTAGTCGTTAATGTAAAGGTTCCAATTGTCGTTTGCATTGTCGGCTCCATAGAGGAGGTTATATGAATTGGATGAGTAACATTAGAAACTCCAACATGATCTATCTCGAAAAAATAGTTTTTTGGTGTGTTTTGAAGGTCAGTCATTTTTTCTTTTTCGTCTGGTTTTGTTTTATTTTTCAGTGGATCCACGGAACCGAAATGGCGATGCCGTTCCAATTTATTAGGTAGTTGTATAGTAGGTTTCATTAGTAGGCTCCTTTGCAAATCGTAATCATTACAATTTATTATAAAGGTATTGTTTTAAAAATCAATGCTTGAATCTAAAGGTCAGTAGAAAAATATACTAGAGATGGAAGGGAACAACTTCCTATAAAATAAAGATTAACTACACTCCCTCTATAAATGTTGATCTATCAACGGTTTGACCCGTTGTTGGGGTATCAA
>JBDNRM010000291.1:0-4789 GCA_047718615.1 Bacillus sp. (in: firmicutes)
AATATATTTAGTGATGTATCAGTTTTATTTATAAAATTATCCCATTGCTTTTGATGAATCGTTCCAATCCACTTTGCATTATTTTTTTGCTCGTTGATTTCTTCTTTCGTCATTTTTTCGATATAAAAAAAAGTTGCAATTAAAGCAGGGATTATTGCTATTAGAAAATACTGTAATATTTTTTGTTTCTTTATTTTCATAGGTATATTTTCTCCATAAAAATCTTTCGCTTAATATTTTTTATTATAGCATGTATAAAGGAAATCACAATTAGGGCTGGACTAGTGCTTTATTGACAATAAAGGAAGAGAAATGTATAATTGATTCGAATTCGAGATATATTTTATTACATAAAAGGAATGAATAAGATGGGCAAAGAAGATATAAATCAATCATTAAAACTATTTATTGTTTTATCAAGAGCTTATCGTGCAATGAATGAAAATGTGAATAGATTAATTCAAACATATGGGTTAAATCCAACAGAATTTGCAGTAATGGAATTGCTATATCATAAAGGCGATCAACCATTACAGCAAATTGGTGGAAAGATATTATTGGCAAGTGGAAGTATTACGTATGTTGTAGACAAATTGGAAGAAAAAGGGTTCTTGAAAAGAGTTGCGTGTCCAAATGATAGAAGGGTGACATTTGCGCAAATAACAGATGCTGGAAAAGAAATGATTGAATCTATTTTTCCAAGTCATGAGGAAAAAATACATGAACTGATGTCTGAGTTGTCAAATGAAGAAAAAGCAACTGTAATTGAGCTTGTGAAGAAGTTAGGACTTTCTATTGCAAATAAATAAAAAAGCTAGAAACGGCAGGGGCATCGCTGGATAAATTTCATTTTTTGCATGAATTATTTTGCTATATTTTTTAAAAAAAGGAACTGGTGAATAACCAGTTTTTTTGTTTTGGGCTATCCTGAAAAAGGCTTGCTCTCTCAAATAGTCCGCAGCCGGAATACACTTTGCTTTCCATGGGGCGGGCGCCGATCTTTCTCGGAGTAAACTCCTGCGGGGGGCTTGTCTGTCCTGCAAAAGTTATTGTTGTAAAATAATAACTAAGCAGGAAATAGTGGTTGGAATGTGTAATTAGTATATATGGAAAGCATTAATAGTTATAGAAAGGACAAATATTAGAAGTTTTTAATGCTGAAATACGTCTAAAATTCTCTTGTTAGAATTTTGTGCTATTGACGTTAATTTGATGAGGAGTTAATTTTTTTATTTAAAACAGGATAGATGGAGGAAAAAAATGAAATTTTCAGAATTTGATTATAAAAGGCCAAATATAGATGAAATTACAACAAAATTTGAGAAATTACTCGTCTTGTTTCAGCAAGCTTCACATGCAGAGGAACAAATTGAGGTGATAGAACAAATTAATAGTATCCGCAACGATGTATCAACGATGTGTAACATTTGTTATATTCGACATTCGGTCGATACTAATGATGAGTTTTATCAGCAGGAACAGGATTATTTAGATGAATTTTCTCCGCAAATAGAAGGTCTAATTACAAAGTATTATAAAGCGCTTGTTCAGTCGTCTTATAGACCGATGTTAGAACAAAAGTGGGGGAAGCAGTTATTTGCGTTAGCAGAAGCACAACTGAAGGTCTTTTCGGAAGATGTTGTACCGCTTCTTCAGCAAGAGAATAAATTATCAACAGAATATACAAAACTTCTGGCTTCCGCAAAAATTTTATTTGATGGTGAGGAAAGAACATTAGCTCAAATGGAACCATATACGCAATCAAAAGATCGTCATATGAGAAAAGAAGCAAATACTGCTAGATTTGCCTTTTTTGCAGAAAATGAAGAAACGTTAGATCGAATCTATGATGATATGGTAAAAATACGTACGCAAATTGCAACGAAATTAGGGTACAAAAACTTTGTCGAATTAGCTTATTATCGTATGTACCGTACAGATTATAATGCAGAGATGGTGGCAAAATTCAGAGGGCAAGTTCATCAATTTATTGTACCGCTTGCTTCATCATTAAAAGAGAGACAACAAAAAAGAATTGGCGTAAAAGAATTAAAGTATTATGATGAGTCTTTAAACTTTTTATCAGGAAATGCCGTACCAAAAGGTGATCCTGAATGGATTATTGACAATGGACAAAAAATGTATAACGAATTATCGAAGGAAACCGGTACTTTCTTTTCTTATTTAAAGGAAAATGAATTGATGGATTTAGTTGCTAAAAAAGGAAAAGCCGGTGGTGGCTATTGTACATTTATTGAAAACTATAAAGCACCATTTATCTTTTCCAACTTTAATGGAACATCTGGCGATATTGATGTTTTGACGCATGAAGCAGGCCATGCATTTCAAGTATACAGCAGTGGAACATTTGATATTCCAGAATATTATTGGCCAACTTATGAAGCAGCAGAAATTCATTCCATGAGCATGGAATTTTTTACATGGCCTTGGATGGAATTATTCTTTAAAGAAGAGACAGATAAATATAAATTTGCTCATTTAAGTTCTGCCCTGTTATTTTTACCGTATGGTGTGTCAGTAGATGAATTCCAGCATTGGGTATATGAGAATCCAACTGCATCACCAGTAGAAAGAAAACAAGCTTGGAAAAAGATTGAAAAAAAATATATGCCTCATAAAGACTATGATGATAATGAATTTTTAGAAAATGGAGGATTTTGGCAAAGACAGCTTCATATTTATACTTCCCCATTCTATTATATTGATTATACACTTGCTCAAATTTGTGCCTTCCAATTTTGGAAACGATCAAGAGAAAATAAAAAAGATGCATGGAATGATTATGTAAAACTTTGTGAATTAGGAGGCAGCCTGCCATTTACAGAGCTTGTTAAAGAAGCGAATTTATTATCTCCGTTTGAAGAAGGATCCATTGAATCTGTTATTGCGGAAATAGATAAGTGGCTGAGTTCTATAGACGATACGAAACTGTGATAATAATGCCATCCTTATAACGCTGTCTGCTTTAACTAAAAAATAGAAAAAATAAAGAACTGACGTGTTGAGTCAGTTCTTTATTTAAAAGATAAGAAAGAAAGCATAAGTTTTCTGAAGTCAGAGAAGTGTCTAGCGCAAGCGCCCTATCGACTTCAACGCTTCCTTCACCTCGCTTGCGTAGTCAACATCGAATCACTACGTTCTTCGTGTTTCCTTTATCTCACTTAAGGTACACAAATTAATAATGCCACGTCCTTATGTCTTCATTTGTGTGATCTACATCCTGTGGAACTCACCTTATTCTGTCGGATGAGCAAGGGCTCTTGTGCTTTTCTTATGGATTAAGGAATGTTGTAGTTTACATTATATTTTTACTGCATCACCTTTCGTATCCCAATGTTTCTTCCACGATAAATTTGCAATCATTAAAATACCGAAAGCTGCTAAACCAATGAAGGAAAAAGTAAGGAATCCTGTGGAATATGTACCTGTAAGCTGTTTTAATGTACCTAAAATATTTGGAAGGAAGAAGCCTCCGATTCCACCAGCTGCACCAACAATTCCAGTTACCATTCCAATTTCCTTTTGAAAGCGCTGAGGAACTAATTGGAATACTGCACCATTTCCCATTCCTAAACACATCATACCAACAAAAAGTAAAGCAATAACAAGCCCAAGAGCAGGAAGAAGGCTAACGCCAATCATGCATATTGCTGCAATAATAAACAAAGTGGAAAGTAATTTGACTCCTCCAATTCGGTCGGCAATAAAGCCTCCAACTGGTCGGAAAAAGCTTCCAGCTGCAACACATAATGTAACAAAATCACCAGCTTGTACGGAAGTCAACTGATATTCATCAACAAAGAAAATACTTAAAAAGCTTGCTAATCCAACAAAGCCGCCAAATGTTACCCCATACAGAAGACAAAAGAACCATGTGTCTTTAAATTTAAACACATTGAAATAATTAGCGATAGGCTGAGACTTTGGCTGAGAAGGTGCGTTTTTCGCTAATAAAGTAAACAATATAAAAACAAGGACTAAAGGTATAAGAGCAAATCCCATTACACTATGCCAGCCAAAATGCACTGCTAAACGAGGTCCAAATAATGTTGCGATTAACGTTCCACTATTACCGGCACCAGCAATTCCCATTGCCAACCCTTGTAAATGAGGCGGGTACCAACGGCTCGTCATTGGCAAAGCAACAGAGAAGCTAGCTCCAGCTACTCCTAATAAAATGCCGATTGCATATAGTTCAGGAAGAGAATTACCTGCTAAAAACCCCCACGTCAACGGGATCATCGTAACTAACATGCCAATAGTCGCAGTCTTTTTTGGTCCAATTCTATCCGTTAAAATACCTAAAACGATTCGGAAAAAAGAGCCTGCTAATGTAGGAATAGCAACAATAAATCCTTTTTGTGTTGGTGTTAAACCAAAATCTTGAGAAATAAATACACCCAATGCACCAAGCATAACCCAAATCATAAAACTAATGTCAAAATACAAAAATGACGAGAGCAGCGTTTTCGGATGTCCAGTTTTTCTTAATTCAGCTAATTTCATTTTCAATTCCTCCTTGGTAGTTAATAATGCAAGCAATATGGACAGTTATGTCATTCGATATTACTTTACAGTGGTAAACTAATAAATAATTTACATGTTTTGATTATAGTAGAGGGATGATTATAGGAAAAGGCTTGTGTAAGAATATCTGACGTAGTATTTTTTTTGCATTTGCATAGTGAAAAAAATATTAAAAAAATAAATGCTGTTGCAATAACATGTTAAGCGGTTTCAAGGAAAGTATATTGTCAGATTATATGAC
>JBDNRM010000292.1:0-4747 GCA_047718615.1 Bacillus sp. (in: firmicutes)
TTTTTATAAGTGCGATAAAAGAAACAGCTTAATATGGACAAACGGAAATTCTAATAAAATTTTTGTTTCATTTAATAATGGGAAATATTTTTGAAAATAAAGGGTATAAAAGAAAAAACGATTCGCAATGAATAAAAGATGTAACCGATTGAAAGTTGATGTTTTCTATAAAAAAATCATCATGTGGTGGTTATGAAAATAGCATTTCACCGATATTTCTGCTATAATAGTTTGGTTGATATTAGTGTATTTAGTATCGGGAAAATGCGGGTTTTTGGTAATTTTATCCTTACGTTTTTTGTCACATTTACAATATTGCAAATGTGTTATTATCATACAGGTAGTAATAATAGATATTTTACCTTATGAAATTGAATGTTCTGTGGCTAATTTTTGAACATTCTGTGAATAATTTAACATTTAATATAAATTGGGAGGGGCTGTACAAAATGAAGGCGAAGAAGGGCTTTTTATTATCGCTCTTAAGCATCGTTCCTATCTTTATTCTAAGTGGGTGCGAAACAAACATGGTCGTATTTGATCCACAAGGACCTGTAGCCAAAAGTATTATGGACTTAATTAATTGGTCCCTTGTATTTATGGTTGTTATTGTTATTGTCGTATTTTTACTATTTGGTTATATCGTTTGGAAATATCGTGAAAAACCAGAGAATAAAGACTATGAACCACCAGAAGAGCATGGGAGCACAGTGCTGGAAATTATCTGGACGGTTATACCACTTTTAATTATCATTGCATTAACAATTCCTACTGTCAAAACAATATATGCTTTAGAAGATATCCCGAAGGATTATAAAGATAAGGATCCAATTGTTATTAATGTTACATCAGCAGATTGGAAGTGGATTTTCAGTTACCCTGAAGAAGGTATTGAAACAGTAAACTATGTAAATATTCCTGCTGGTATACCGGTAGAGTTTAAATTAACATCTGCTGGAACAATGCAGTCATTTTGGATTCCGCAGCTTGCTGGCCAAAAGTATACAATGTATGGTGCTGAGACTGAATTATACGTAGTAGCTGATAACACCGGCTCTTATCTTGGTCAAAATACAAGTTTTAATGGTAGAGGCTATGCTGAAATGCAATTTGATGTAGAGGCTAAAACACCAGAAGATTATGATAAGTGGGTACAGGAAGTGAAAGATACTGCTCCGAAACTTACTGAAGATAAATATAAAGAAATATTAAAGCCGACCCATCTTGGTCGTATGACATATTCTAATACTCATTTAGAATGGATCAATCATGGAAAAGGCGGAGATTCTAATTATTATTTAAATCCTGAAGCATATAAAGTTCATGGTTATCCAGGAAAAATATTCTCTGATGAAAAGAGTAATGGAAGCAAAGAATCTGACGGAGGTGAACATGATGGACATTAAATGGAGTGACATTGTTATTACAGGTGACCCATTGATTCTTTCCGCTCAAATCGGAATTATCTTAACAATGGTTGGTGCGGTTGTTGGGATAACTTATTTGAAAAAATGGAAATACCTTTGGGATGAGTGGATCACAACCGTTGATCATAAGCGCATTGGTATTATGTATATTATCGTAGCTGTTTTGATGTTCTTCCGTGGCGGTATCGATGGCTTGATGATGAAAGCACAAACTGCTGTACCGGATATGAAGTTTTTAGATGCACAGCATTATAATGAAGTATTTACAACGCATGGTGTTATCATGATTCTTTTCATGGCAATGCCTGCCTTAATTGGTTTAATGAACGTGGTTATTCCATTGCAAATTGGTGCAAGAGATGTAGCGTTCCCACAATTAAATGCCCTTAGTTTTTGGCTGACATTTAGTGGTGCTATGTTATTTAATCTATCTTTCGTTATTGGAGGTTCTCCTGATGCAGGATGGACATCTTATTTCCCATTAGCAGGTAAAGAATTTACACCTGGAATCGGAAATAACTTTTATGCTATTTCACTGCAAATTGCAGGTATCGGTACATTAATGACAGGGATTAACTTTGTTGTTACTATCTTGAAAATGCGTACAAAAGGCATGACATTGTTAAGAATGCCAATGTTTACTTGGACAGCATTAATTACAAATATCATTATCATTTTTGCTTTCCCGATTCTTACAGTAGCATTAGCACTAATGACATTTGATCGTTTGTTTGGAACACATTTCTTTACCATCTCTGGTGGAGGAAATGCAATGCTTTGGAATAACTTGTTCTGGTTATGGGGACATCCAGAGGTATACATTGTTGTCTTACCAGCTTTCGGTATGTTCTCAGAAATTATTTCTACTTTCTCAAGAAAACAATTATATGGATATAAATCGATGATTGTATCGATTGTTGGGATTGCGATTTTAAGCTTTGTGGTTTGGGTTCACCATTTCTATACAATGGGCTCAGGACCAGTTGTTAACTCGGTGTTCTCTATTACAACAATGTTAATTGCTGTTCCTACAGGTGTGAAAATATTTAACTGGCTATTTACGATGAGAAAAGGCCGTATTCAATTCTCAACAGCGATGTTATGGTCACTTGCTTTTATCCCGACTTTTACAATCGGTGGGGTAACAGGGGTAATGCTTGCAATGGCTGCAGCAGACTATCAATATCATAATACATTATTCTTAGTTGCTCATTTCCATTACGTGTTAATACCTGGTGTTGTTTACGCTGTTTTCGCAGGATTTTATTACTGGTGGCCGAAAATGTTTGGTTATGCATTAAACGAACGTTTAGGAAAATGGCATTTCTGGTTATTTAATATTGGTTTTAACGTTACATTTATGCCAATGTTCTTCTTAGGACTAAAAGGAGCAGTAAGACGTTCTTACACTTTCTCAGCAGAGTCTGGGTTCGGTCCATTATTCTTATTATCAGCTATTGGTTCTCTAATCTTAGCAGCAGGTTTTGCAGTATTATGTTATAACATTTACTACAGTGCTCGCTATTCAGATCGAAATATTTCTACTGATCCATGGAATGCAAGAACAATAGAATGGCATACAGCTTCACCTGTTCAGTTCTATAACTTTGCACAGCTTCCAGAAGTGAAATCATTAGATGCATTTTGGTATATGAAAAAAAATAAACAAGATTTAGTGTTAAAAGAAGAAGAGCTGGAAGAAATCCATATGCCAAGCAACTCATGGCTTCCATTCTTTATGTGTGTTGTCTTTGGTACAGTAGGATTCTTTATGGTATTTGAATTGCATATACTTGCAGCTATTGCTAGTATTGGTATTTTTGTAGGATTAATACTTCGTTCCTTTGATCGTGATGAAGGTTATCATGTAAAACTTGATGTTATCAAGAAAACGGAACGTGCATGGAGAGGTGAGAAATAATGGCTAAAGTAGATACATCTTTACCGTTAGAGTATCAAACGGAGCAAAACCGCTTGAATATTCTAGGTTTCTGGATCTTCCTAGGTGCGGAAGTCGTTTTATTTGCATCTTTATTTGCAGCGTATGGTTCCCTTGCAGATAAATTTGCTGGAGGACCAACTCCACAGGAACTTTTTAAGTTAAAAGATATTTTGATTGAAACATTGCTGCTATTAACAAGTAGTTTTACTTGCGGTATCGCAATTTGGGAAATGCGCCGTCATAATGTAAAAGGTTTAATTACTTGGTTAATTATTACGCTTTTATTAGGTGCTGGCTTCGTATTTTTTGAAGTAAATGAATTTATTCATTATGTTCATGAAGGAGCAACCATGCAAACAAGTGCTTTCCTATCTAGTTTCTTTGTTCTTTTAGGAACGCATGGTCTGCATGTTTCGATGGGGATTGGTTGGGCAATATTAATAATCATACAACTAGTGAAACACGGCTTAACACCAACTACTGCTCGTAAAACTTTTATTATTAGTCTATACTGGCACTTTTTAGACGTAGTGTGGATCTTTATTTTCACATTCGTTTATTTATCGAGAATGTAGGGGTGGTGGACAAAATGACGAAAAATCATAAAAATGAAAAGTTTCCAACTGGGCATATTGCAGGGTTTATCGTTTCATTGCTCCTAACCTTTGCAGCAGTTGGAGCAGTTAAATTTACAGATTTACCATTTTATACGGTTATGTATATAATTGGTGCATTAGCTGTTATCCAAGCAGCCCTTCAGCTGTTTATGTTTATGCATTTAACTGAAGGAGAAGGAAAGGTTCAAGTTATTAATATTGTATATGCGTTCTTCTGCGCAATTGTAGTTGCAGCAGGTACAATTTGGGTAATGACATCAGGGCATGTGCATTATTAATCCCGAGAATTGAAAAAATTCGAACTGAATAGTTTGTAATAAGGTCTAATCTTATAACCATCTACTAGACAGCAGAAACCACTGCCAACTAGTAAGAAGGTGGAGATTAGACCTTTTTTCATGCAACCAATTTCGCACCATGAACAATGAAAATAGGCGAGTTTGATTGAGTTTATTGTTATGCTGAAGCAGGGAGCAACCGAAATACACGGAGAAACCTATAGAATCTGTGCCCGCCCCATGGTAAGCCAAGTGTAATTCGGCTGCAGACTTATTGAGAGTGCATTACCTTAGTCTTAGAAAGAATCACATCTCCAAAGAAATAAGCAAAGTATACGTAAAATGTCACAAATAATAGAAAAGTATTGACGAAATACATAGAAATGTTAAAATTAGATGAGAATTAAATGATAATGAATATCATTTTCGTTTAAATATCTTAAAATTTGATAAAAGGAGGGGTAGGAGAGTTCTTATTTACTC
>JBDNRM010000293.1:0-4725 GCA_047718615.1 Bacillus sp. (in: firmicutes)
CAGTAAATACAATTGGCTCTCTATATTTTTCTAATGCCTTTTTAGAAATTTCAAAAATACTGGTATCTACTATACTATACTTTTCTTGAAAACTTATACCAGATGTGTAATCGTTACCACCATCATAAACAAATACATTTACTCTTTTATGATTTAATACTCTATTTCTATATACTCTGCCCATCCTTTGAAATAGACCGTTCAAATCAGATAATTCAGTATAAAGTACATCAAAGTCAATATCTACACTCGCTTCTACCACTTGCGTTGTAATCCAAATACCACTGCTTTTGTTCTCTAATTTCCCCATTTTTTGAATCTTATCTTCCTTTTCTTTTCGATTATTTTTCGTAAATCTACTATGAAATAAGAATACATCCGTTCGTTCCTTTATCAATACATCAAATATTTCTTGTGCTTTTTTAACTGTATTTACGATAATTAATATTTTTTCATCTTCGTTATCTTTCTTAATATCTTCTAAATTTATCTGCTCATTTTTCACTATAAGACGATGGCGGACTGCAACTTGACCATTTACCTTTTTAAAAAAGGGGACAGCTGGCTGATTATAAGGAATTCGCAAATCGTTTAATAAATCGTTTAAAAAAGGAGCAAATGTTGCTGTCATAATAGTAAATTTCCCACCAATTTCCGTTATTTCTTTTAATGCAGCTAAAAGGCATGCTACCATTTTTGGTGAATACATTTGAATTTCATCAATAATTAGTTTTGAATAAGCTAAAGTAGCTAATTTTTTTTCAAAACCTTCTTCTTTAAAGACAAAATCTAATAGCTGATCAAGAGTAGAAATAGTAAGTGGCATAGACCATTGCTTTGTTTTTTCAAAATAGTCTATCGAATAAATATCATTTTTTATATATTCACTTTCTGTCTCTGAATGTAGAAGCGCAACTTGTTTAAACCGAATTTCATTTTCTATACGTTTATAGATGCTATTTATAGAGACTCTAAGCGGTAATGTAAAAAATCCTTTAGCACTTCCAATCCAATATAGTGCTGCTTCAGTTTTTCCTATTCCTGTGGAAGCAATAACTATATTATTTTCATCTTGATGTTCCATCAAATAGTTTTGTAATCCATTCCTCCCACTATCATATTTTCTAGTTAAAAATTCATCCACATAGCTAATTAAACCTGGATTCGCAATTTCTACTGGTATGTTTGCGCTAGCAGCGTGGTCAATTTTATTTAACAGCCCTTTGACAAGGACAAATTGTTTGGCTAATTCGGGGTTGCATTTTTTTCTTATTCTTCTATGAACATATTTTTTAAACCTTCTTTTTGGTTCAGCTATAGGGTACGGAAACACTTCTTTAAACCGTTTAAAATAATGAGGCAAATCTTGATCAATCGTTGCTTTTAAATCTTGAGGAGTTGCTGCTGGTCGATTATGATGAAAATAAACAGCTTGCGCAACAATTTTCCTCTCATCATCGCCTTCTATTAGATCATAAGGAATAAAAGCGCAACTTAAGTAGCCATGAGGAATTTCCATAACATTTGGTATTCCATCATGTAATAAACAATCTGTTTTTTTAAGAGCCACCAATAATTTATTCTGAAATTTTGTATTCATTTTTCCTACATCATGATAAATGCACGATTTTTTTAATAAATCCCATCTAAGAAAGGGTATGTTAGAGTAAATTCCTTTTAGATTTTCTAGTTCTTGTACTAACCTTTCTGTATGCTTTATTATCGTTTCTTCTAAGTTATCATCTGATTTTGCAAGAAATAAATTATGCAATCTTTTTGCTCCCTTCTAACAAGACTAGGAAAAATTTGTTTAATCCCTAGTCTCTGTAACTTCAAAATCTTTTCAATTACGAAAAGAATACAATATTTCCATCTTCATCAAATTCATAAGTATCATAAATCAATTCTCGACCTTTTGCTCCATAGAATGCAGAAACTTGTTTCCATCTTCGCTGCTCTACACCTTTTTTAATTTGTACTTTTTCATAAAAACGATTCAATTTATACACGGTCGCAAACTCCACATTTTCGGCACTATAATTATCAAATAACTCTACAGGTATATAGGAAGAGTACTTTAATATAAAATCTTCTTCTAATTCCTGCTCTACTATCCCCACTATTTTGACCTCTTCCACCCTTGCTAAATCCTCTCGACGACCAAGTGATATATACTCTGCTGGATTTTTAAATGATTTAAATATCACTTCTAAATCTTCGTCTCTCTCTGGTAAAACATGAATCATTAATTCTACATCGGTTAAGAGTTCAGTCGTACTAATTCCTCGTATTAATCCATAATCTCTATTTTCATCTGAAGAATGTAATTTATGCGTATGTCTTACTTGTTCATAGGAGGAAGCGGCAAATTCATATCTTGTTGCTAAATCATTTACTTTCGAGTAATAATCTCCAACAATGCTAATTTTCAATGGATGATATTCAGTAAATCCACATACTCGATGTATCATTCCAGATACTGTGGAGTAAGGTGGAAGTGGGTAGGTTTCTTTTAATTGAAAGCTGGATGGTAATTTATAATTAACCATATTTTGATATAGTTTTATTCTAAGTGCTTTCATGAAATCACCCCTTAATCTAAGTAATAATTACTTACTTCTTTTTGGATAAATTCGAAGAAAGCAGCTACAGATAGTGGAAATAAGTTCTGTTGAATTTGTTCGTCATTATTGAATATTCCTTCTATTAGTCCACATTTTGTATTTTCAGCTACTTGTGTGTCTAACGATAATACTCCTTGTAACGTTTCTACATTTAATCGATTATTTTTCACTTTCATGCGGTTTTCAAAAAATGGGTTTTTGATATCATATACTCCACCAATCACAAAAATCGGGGAAAAGTTTTCCCTTCTTCCTTTTATATCACGATATAAAAACTTTAATGTTTGTAACAGAGCGTTCACTCTTTTTGCTTTTTCTTCATTAGATACAGAGATTTCTTTTTCATTGTGATCAATACCAACTTGATCTAAATCAATAGTGATCGTATACGTGTAATATGAATGGTGAATTTCACTTTGAGCAATATTTCCTCCTTTCAATTGTTCTTTTCCATCATTACCACTTGCTAATTGATAACGGTCTAACAATCCTTTATTCGTTAAAAAATCAGTATCTGCTTGAAAACTCTCTAATGCAATAGCATTGGATAAGCGAACAACAGCTGGACGAGTCTTTGTTGCTTTATTTGTTTTCATATAACCAAATAAATCGATTTCAGGATAATCAGAAATTAATGCATCTGGTGCAAACTGAATAACAGATTTGTCTAATTCAAGTGGCGTGCGATCTTCCCCCATTTGTTGAATAATATTGTAACGCAACGCTTGTCTAGAAATATAGGTAAAGCTATCCCCAGTACCTCTCGTTAGTTTTTTTAATGAAGTAACGTTACCAACACCTTCTCCGTAATTTCCACTTTCCGCCTCAAAAACAACTGATAAAGTTAAACCTTTTTTATTCATTTTTTGCTTCCTCCTTTTTCTCTCCTTTTGGGTTAAGGCCAGAGCGTAGACCTAAAACAAATGCGTAACCAAGTGTTTGCAATTTATCTTCATCTGTAAGCGCCTCAATCATTTGTGGTGGGATGGTTATATCTCCCTCTTTTCCTGCATACATATGTGCATTAACAAAAGTATCCATAAACCTCCCCTTGTCTTTGGTTTTTAAAGCATTAAGCAAACGGTAGGTAATCCCCCCTAATTTATTGCTTGAATTTTTAAAATTATAGTTTTGTGCTAATTTTCTTCCTGCATTTTCAACACTTGCAATTTTATCCCTTGATACATAAGAATAATATTCACTCATCAAATCATCTCCTTTCTTTTTTTGATATTGAATAATCGTTCCAATAAAACTATTATTCAAGTAAACAATATCTAGTATTAAACGATTACTTCGAATAGGTTCATCCGCCATTTTCGGCAAGTTTGTTCGACATAACAAACTTATTAAATCAAATTGATTTTTATTTTTATACAGACGATCCATTACATGTTGGTAAATATTCAAATAGGTATTATCACTTGTTTTAACAACCTTGCTAATCATGTTGCTTAATGTTGTTTGATGTCTTTTTATCACATCTAATTTATCTTTTGATAAGACATTATAAGTATATGGTCGGAAATTATCTGTTTTATTATCTAAATTGCTAAATTTAATGATTTGAATATTATCTATTTCATTTTTTGATTGTTTATTTTTTTGTGCTTCCATGAAATCTATTAACTGATAATACGTTTTCGCTTCTAATAATTGGATACTATTATCTGCCTTAATAGCTTCCATTTCATAATTTTTATTTAATGTAATTAAACCATCAATTGAACTATTACAATTCACAAAGTAGCCTTGCTTGTTAATAAAAGTAAAACCTGCAGGAATACAAGAATAAATAAAATTTATAAGCGGTGAGATATAACATACATTAGATTGTAAGTTCCAAAAATGGGAGGTTTTCCTACTCATATCTACCCCCATTTTAGTTAGCCAAGCCATATCATAAGCGTGTGGTTTTGATAGCTTTTTAATTGGTTGATTGCTAATAAAACATACATACTTATCTTTTGAATGATCTTCTTTGTAATAAATTTTAATGGGATCAATAAAATATTTTCTATATTCTTCAAATATATCTAATTTTGTAGATGACTTATGTATAAAAGATAATCCACTCAAAAAGTAATAAATTATAGTATAT
>JBDNRM010000294.1:0-4712 GCA_047718615.1 Bacillus sp. (in: firmicutes)
GGTTATATTAATGGCAGTAGGCTATTTATTTTTCTTAAAAGATGATAAAGGCTTTTGGGTGAAATTTTTTAGATTTTTTTCCATATATAATTGTTTATATCGTAGCAGTTTCCTTTTACTTTTTTAGCTAAATGAATTTGTATATTTGCAGTTGATTTTGTTAATTTGAACTGTGAATTAATAGGCACGTTCTCTGATGCGATGTGAAAGTTTAGTTAGGTGAAATCGTTCGGAGTTTATTAAAGAATGAAACAAATTAAAATGTAAAACGTATAGAGGTAAATAATGGATGGGAGTGGTTAGGTTTGATACGAAAAGCCGGGAAATATATATACTTCATCTTTGCGATACCCTTTGTATTTTTATGGACTATCTTTTTCGATCCAAGCGCAAATATGGCATTGTTCATTCAGGATGTACTAAAGGATAAGTAATAGCTTTCAAAAAAAATCCAGGCAGTCGAGAAACGCTGGATTTTTTTGTTCTTCGTGTTGCTCTCAAATAACCATCACTAGTAAAAAAGAGCGATTATTCAAGCGCTACAGATATATATGTTTTTTGCGAATAAAGTCCATAACGTAAAGTGTAAAGAAAGGATAAATAACATTTGATTGCTTACACTACTCTTATAAATTTAAGATTTGGAGGAAGTGCTGGTGGCTTTTATTTGGCATAGTTTTATTTTAATAGTATCTGGTATTATTTTATTGAGGATTGCTGGCAGAAAATCGATAGCACAAATGACTCATACACAAACAATTGTGATGATATCCATTGGAACCATTATTGTACAGCCTATAGTAGAATCTAGTGTGACAAAAGCAATTATAAGTGCATTCATTTTTGTTTTGACGATTCTAATAGTTGAATACCTTCAATTGAAATGGGAATTCTTTGAGACTTGTATTACCGGCAAGTCAAAAATTGTTATTGACGAAGGGGTATTGCAAAGACATACACTGAAAAAACTTCGCTTGACAGTGGATCAGTTAGAAATGCGATTACGAAACAGTGGAATCGCAAAAATAGAAGATGTAAAAACGGCAACTATTGAGGCGAATGGAGATGTAGGATATGAATTACAGGATGACGCTAAGCCATTAACAGTAGGTGAATTTAAACACTTAATGCAACAGTACTTTCCAGATAACCTACATAGTAACAATGCAGAAATATCATCTTTTGAAAAAAATAAAGAGAAATCAAATCTATTCAGCGAACTACATTAGCCTTTATTTTGCTGAAAAAATAAAAGGTCCGAAAGTACAAGTTTTCTGAAGTCTGGCAAGTGTCTAGTCTCAGCGAGTATCACCTCCTGTCTCTAAAAGGAAAAACACTTTTTTAGTCAAGAGAACATTTTTCTTCGGAGCTAAACAAGGTGCCCCGCACTTTTCTTATGATAAATTTTTAACTAGCTGAAAACGGAAATCAGTCCTTTTTATAAACGATTTACGAGGAAGGAAATGTAGCTTATAATTATATTGTTAGACAAAAGAATATAAAAATAGGATAATTTTATCTGGATATATATTAGGAGATGTAATGATGAATGTAGAAGAAAAAAACTCAAAAGAGTATATTGATATTATCGCAACAGTTGAAAAGGATATGAGGTATATATCCGGTATTATAAAACAAAAGGGTCGGGAAATCTTAAGCAATTATACGATTACTCCGCCACAATTTGTTGCATTACAATGGCTATTTGAAGATGGGGACATGACAATTGGAGAACTTTCTAATAAAATGTATCTGGCATTTAGTACGACAACAGATTTAGTGGATAGAATGGAGAAAAATGAATTAGTGCAGCGTGTAAAAGATCCGAATGACCGTCGTGTTGTCCGAATTCATCTATTGGATGAAGGAAAAAGATTAATTGATGAAGTGATTAAAAAAAGACAACTATATTTAGAAGAGGTTTTGGGTGATTTTTCCTTTAAAGAAGTAGAACAATTAAAGGATAACTTTATGCGATTACATCAAGAAATGCGAGAAAAATGAGGCGGTTTTTTTGGAAAGAGCGATAGGGGTTATAGATTCTGGAGTTGGTGGTTTAACAGTAGCAAAAGAAATTATGCGCCAGCTTCCCTATGAAAACATTATTTACTTAGGCGATACAGCAAGATGTCCATATGGCCCCAGAACTGGTGAAGAAGTGAAATTATTCACATGGGAAATGACGAGGTTTTTATTACAACGAGATATTAAAATGCTTGTAATTGCTTGTAACACAGCAACAGCAGTGGCATTAGAAGAAATAAAAGCACAGTTGCCAATACCTGTTATTGGGGTTATTATTCCAGGAGCTCGTACGGCGATTAAAGTTACAAAAAATAATAATATCGGCATAATTGGGACGTTTGGAACAGTCAAAAGTCGTGCGTATGAAAAAGCATTAAAACAAATTAATTTTCGTGTAAAAACAGAAAGCCTTGCATGTCCAAAGTTTGTTCCATTAGTGGAAAGTGGTGAATATGAAGGACCTGTTGCGAAAAAAATCGTGGCAGAAACATTGCAACCATTAAAAAATACGTTGATTGATACACTTATTTTAGGGTGTACTCATTATCCATTGCTTGAAAAGGTAATTCGAAAAGAGATGGGATCCGCTGTAAAGGTAATCAGTTCTGGTGAAGAAACTGCAAGAGAAGTGAGTACCATTCTTTCTCATAACAATAAGCTTGCTTCTTGTAAAAATGAAACAAACCATCTTTTCTTTACGACAGGATCAAAAGACATTTTTGCAAGGATAGCATCCAATTGGCTAGAACAGAAAATTGAAACAGTAGAAACCATTAAATTAACGTAAAAAATTGCAAAATAGTTTGTATGTATGCTGAAACGAGGTGAATCGCCTCGTTTTTTTGTCTGCAAAAATACAATTCTTTGGAAAAAAGAATTTTTTCACTCATAAGCGGTCTAAATTTAAAAATAGCTCGTATATATATTAGTACAAACTGTCTTAGGAGTGATTAATGATGTCTAGGAATAAAAAAACAGTCATCGTTTCAGCAGTATTTCTTTCTTCAATCATGCTTTCCGGATGTAGTTTATTTGGCGGGGACAACAAAGTAAATGATGATCCGCCTAAAACTATATATAGTAACAATGCGGCGAAGGAAAATGGAGATACGGCTAAAGAAACGACAAGTAAAGCAACTGCTGAAAATTCGATTTCAACTGAATTGTATTTAGTAGACAAGGATGGCTATGTTGTACCGCAAACGGTCAATCTGCCAAAGACAAAAAGTATCGCTACAGAGAGCTTGCAATATTTAGTGAAGAATGGCCCAGTAACAGATTTGCTTCCAAATGGTTTTCAAGCAGTAATTCCGCAAGATACTAAAGTAAGCGTGAATATTAAAGAAAAGGTCGCTACTGTTGACTTTTCAAAAGAATTTAAAGAATATAAAGCAGAGGAAGAAGCAGGAATTCTTCAATCGATTACTTGGACCTTAACGCAATTTAATTCGATTGATTCCGTAAAGCTGCAAATCAATGGTAAAGAATTGACAGAGATGCCAGTGGATGGAACACCAATTCAAGGTGCTTTAACACGATCAGTTGGCATTAATATTGATACTTCTGACGTAACAGACATTACGAATACGAAGCCATTAACTGTTTATTATATTGGCGGCGAGGCAGGAGCATACTATTATGTGCCTGTAACAAAACGGGTTAACAATTCAGAGATCAATAATATTGCTGCTGTTGTTGAGGAAATGGTTCAAGGCCCTGGTGAAAGTTCTCCATTATCAACTATGATGGCTCCAGATGTTGCATTGCTTAATACCCCGACTGTGGAAGATGGCAAAGTAACACTAAACTTTAATGATTCCATCTATAGCAGTTTTAAAGAGGAAGACAAAACAGTTTCAGATGACGTATTAAATTCTTTAGTATTATCGCTAACCGACCAACCAGGAATTGACAGTGTGGCAGTTACGGTGAATGGCAAAGCAGATTTAAAAAATGAAGAAGGAAAAAGCATATCAGAACCCGTATCTCGTCCACAAAAAGTGAATACTGGTAGTTATTAATAAATCTTTGATATAATAAATACTAATAGAGGTTGTTCAAAAAGTCCGGTAAAAATGACACGTCGAATTTCTTCGTTGGTTTGCTTTTCCGCTTCTCACGTATTAATACCATACGCTGTGATGCTCGGGAGCAAACCGCCTCGAACTTCTCGGTCCTTTTTATCCTCCTTTTGAACACGCACTAATAGAAAAAGGGTTGCATATCAATGCAGCTCTATTCTTTATGAGGTAAGAAAGTATGACTTTTCTGAAGCCTGATAACTGTCTAGCTCCAGCACCTAACCCCTGTGAGTATTGCCCTTGCCTCTAAAAGTAAAGAACACTTTTTGAGTCAAGAGAACATTTTTATTCGGGACTGAACAAGGTGCTTGCGCTTTTCTTTTGAAAGACTATTGCTTAAAAGATACTTGTGCTATGAGAAGAATTTAAAACAATCCAGTTATAAAACTGCTACAGCAAGACAAGAATAAAAAAATCATGCAACTCCACCCCAAAGGAAGGCAAAGTGTATACCGGATGTGGATCCTTTTTTTAGGGTAGACACCTATGAAACAAAATTTGCACCATGAGCGATAAAAAAAGGCGGTTTGATTTAGCTCGTTGTTTGTTGAAGCAGGGAGCAGCCAGCATACACGAAGACTCCCGCGGGAATGCGAGAAAGACGAG
>JBDNRM010000295.1:0-4678 GCA_047718615.1 Bacillus sp. (in: firmicutes)
TCCTTAATTTATTCCTCCCAGTATATTTCTATATAGTTTGCTTGTTCCTTGAAATAACGTGAAAAAAGGAGGACAAAAGTTCATGAGTTGTTGTTCAAATAATAAAGGTAAAAATAAAATATCTTGGAAAATATATGGAGTATTTTGGTTTGTGATTGTTGTAGTATCAATTCTCATAGGTGTTTTAGGAAAATAAAACCATTATGTAATTAGAAAAATACAATTCCACTTTTCAGTATAGTATGAGATGAAATTCCTGATCTATGTAAAGGGTTTTAAATCTTTCTAATGCAAAAAGGATTGGTAGAAATAATAACCAATCCTTTTTGCATTAGAAAATATCTCTACTATAGGGTTGTCACCTAGCAAATTAGGACAGGGTATGCTCAATTGAGGACGAGCAGGAAACGCTACGACATCTTACGTTATTTTTGCTGTTTACGCAGCCCATACCGGGTCATTCCTCTTGGTTTGTACACCGACAGTACCGTGGTTACGAGCAACACTACCATGCCGCCACCGGCATGAAGGAGTTCGCTCCGCAGCCCGATGACAAGATCGGTACTTCCCATCTCTTTTGCTGCGCCTGCTAGGAAGCTCACTGTCTGCATGTTTAGCAGCAAGACGATGATAGCTAAGATGGTTAGCAGCAATTTGAAAAGGACCCAATAGTGTTGGAATAGGCCCCATTTGGTACATAGTGACATGATAAGCCCGGTTAGCAGAGAGGAGAGGGCTAATGGGACGATAGCATACCAGCCGATCAACTTCATCGCAATCCAGAAGGCACGTATTGTCTGGTCATCATGGGTGATCAGACCGGCAACAACGAGAGCTAGGAAGGCAACTACCGCGCCGATCCAGCCGACCGAGGAAGTAATATGTACTGTGAGAGCAAACTTACGAAGGCGGGATGTCATGATCATAGCTGTTGCCCCTCGTATTCTACTGGCGATGACTGGCTACTAGCGTTATCAAATTTTAAGTGACGACCAGGGCCGTGTTTACCACCACTAATGATCATGATAATGACAACTAGCAAAACTAGGACAATTACAATGATCCCAAACACTTTCACCCAACGCGGTGTACTGTGGGGAGATTCGGGGGCAGGCTTGTTTGTGTCTTGCCCTGCTGTACGTCCTGATATTAATTTTTTCATTAAGATGTCCTCCTCTTTAATTTCATAATCTCCAAAACAGTATAGCAATGCATTATGAACGGAAGATGAACAAGGAATTGCCTCTTTATTCTTTTGATTTAAATGGAGCTATTGGTAGCATAAAAGTAAAGGTAGCACCTTTTCCTACTTCACTTTCCACTTGAATGTCGGATTGATGAAGGGATAATATATGCTTCACAATAGCCAAGCCAAGCCCTGTACCTACCTTTTTAGTTCGGGATTTATCTGCCTTATAAAATCGTTCCCAAATAGATTCAATATCCTCTTGGCTGATTCCTGGGCCATAATCTCGAATAGAAACCACTGCTTGTTCTTCTTTTTTTAAAAGTACTTCGACGGAACTATCGGGTGAGGAAAATTGTAAGGCATTTTGAATCAAATTGACAATCACTTGATCAATCCGATCCGGGTCAGCAAATACGTAGATGTCTTGTAATTCTTCAGATATCAATTCCACATTTAGTTTTTTATTTACAAATTCAGGTTCCATGCGAGCCACAACTTGGCGAACAAGCTCCGACAAGTTAAAGATAACCGTTCGGATTTCGAGTTGCCCTGCTTCTAACCGAGCCATATCGAGAAGATCATTAACCAGCTTAATCATTCGCTCGGTTTGTTCTTTCATAATCGTAAAATAATAGAGTTTTCGTTCGTTGGGAACCGCTTCATCAAGAAACGCCCTGACAAATCCATGAATTGATGTAAGAGGGGAGCGCAAATCGTGGGAAACATTGGCAACAAAATCCTTTCTCATCTGATCCATACCGGCCAACTCCTGAGCCATATAATTGAACGTTTCGCCCAATTCACCAAGTTCATCACGAGTCCTGATTTTGACTCTTTGATCAAATTGTCCTTTAGCGATCTGAAGGGCAACCTGATTCATTTCCCGAAGTGGAGCGGTAATTCTTTTAGAAAGGTAGTAGGCAAATAAGCCTGTAATGACAATTGAAATAATAGAGGCTAAGATAAATAAGTAATTCATTTGATGTATTTGGTTACGATCTGAATTTAGATGTATGTTAGTCAGATTGTTCTGAAATAACAAATAGGAAGATATATGCGATAGAACTAATATGACGATATACGTGATAAACAGCTTTAAAAAAATACTTTTTATTCGAATCATTGGTTGTCCACCTCAAATTTATATCCGACTCCTCTTATGGTTTTTACTTTCCAGTAAGGGTTGGAATCTCCTAATTTTTCTCGGATCCTTTTTATATGCACGTCGACTGTTCTCGGATCTCCTTCAAAATCCAACCCCCATATTTGATCGACCAACTGCTGGCGTGTGAATACTTGATTTGAATGTGAGGCAAGAAAATAAAGCAAGTCCATTTCCTTGGGCGGCAAGATGATCTCCTTTTTCTCACAGGTCACTTTGTATTGTTGAAGATTAATGTTTAATAAGGGAAGCTCAATAATCTCATTTGCATTTAACGTTAGGTTGGCTCGCCGCAGCACTGCTTTTATCCGTGCCATTAGTTCGTTGGGATCAAAGGGTTTCACCAAGTAATCATCCGTTCCTAGGTTGAAACCTTTCAGTTTGTCGTAGCTCTCTCCTCTTCCAGTCAACATGATAATAGGTGTTTTATCAAATCTTCTTATTTCCTTGCAAACGTCCCAACCGTTCATTTTAGGCAGCATAATATCTAGAATGACAAGATCAGTAGGAAAATCATAAAACATTTCTAAACCTGTTAGTCCATCATTTGCAATTCTAACTATATACCCGATTTTTTCAGCGTATAAAGTGATCAAATCACATATGTAAGGATCATCTTCAATGACAAGAATGTTAACTTGTTTGTTCATTCATAGTCCTCCTAATTTATTTATTTCTATATTAGCATCTATTTATGAACAGCAAGTGAACACAATAGGTTATGTTGACTAAAGAGGAGTCATATAAAAATGAAGGAAGAAGGCTAAATCGATTGAAAGTTCCTTCTATAATGAAAAAAAATAGCTCATCCCGGCCATATCTTGCAGCGTGGAAGAGCCATTAGTTACTTTAGTAAGTTCGTATGTCTAAAAAATAGTAGGAGAAACCAAACACTTTATAATATGTTCATAAAAAATATTAAATGGTGTAGATACTAGCGTAGAATTTAATTTGATAGTTTTACATAGTATACGCAATTTGATCCAGAACAGTTATATCTTTTCCGAATTTACACATTGCCTCACAATCACATCGTAGGTCTGAAAATAAGATATAAGAAATAGTACACATTTGATTATGTTGAAATGAGGGTCTCAATAATTGTGCTTTTATTTCTTTTTCTCTTTTGTTTGGAGCTACTAAATAAAAATTACAATGATAATCTTCTAGAGAAAAAGATAAATCTTGTAATCGGAGTATTCCAGAATAAATAGAAGTAGATTTTTCCACTTCAAAAGCACTAACTATTTTATTCTCATGATTAACCCAAAGTACATCTATTAAGGAAATCGTTTCTTTAACAGTCGAGGGAATACTATCTAATTCTAGTTTCGGAATAGAAAATTCTCCTAGCTTATGTTCGTTCCATTCTCTTTTATGATCATTCTTTGCAATCCATACATGATAGCCGAGAGAGATTCCCAATTTTGCTAAATAATACTGCATTTCGGAATGGTCATTAGCTTCTTGTAAATCCTTCAATACTTCTGAATGTCTCTTCTTGTTTTTTTGTTCCTGTTTTAATAAATTTTCTGATACTATGATAAGGTTTTCCTGTATGATTTGCCTTCCACTGCCAATCTCAAATAGTAGACCTCCTATTGCTCCGAGGTCCTTAGAAAGTAATAAACTCTGTTTTTCATTATAGTCGATTATTATTTCTCTCATTTTCAAATAATCTTCCCACGAACCAAGCTTCAGTTTTTGGTTAAAAAGAATATTGAATCCTTTCACAATACTAGTATTAAAGGGAGGAAAGATAGTTGGATGTAGAAAATATAATATATTCGCAACAGCAGGTCCTAGCCCTTTTATCTTCTTTTGATTAAGTTTAATGATTTCATTTATTAACTGTATTTCATTGTTATGTTGCATACAACTTTTTAGGAATCTGCCAAAGTCTTTTTTATTTCTCTCATTTTCGTATATATCAGGTATTCTTAGCTTTGGTTTCCAGTAAAAAGCGTGTGCGGCTCCTTCAAAAATTTGTTTTTGTTCAGCAATGGCTGAAACGGCAACTTCCAAGGAGGAACCTTTGAAATCGCAAGGAAATGTATTATTTTCGATTTCCTCAATAACCATTTTTATCGCATTTTTGATCGTTCGGAATGCTTTTAACCGCTCGTCATTATTAATAAACCATGTTTGGTAAACGGATTCAGAATCTGTTTTATATTTTTGGATTATATTAGGAAAGCTAAAAGACATTATTTATACTCCCTTTGAGATATTTTTAAGATAGAAAAAGTTTACAGAAAAATTATGCATTTTTTGTGCAGAAATTAACATTGGCTTTTTGGAATAATACTGAAAATCTAATTAAAAGT
>JBDNRM010000296.1:0-4636 GCA_047718615.1 Bacillus sp. (in: firmicutes)
CATTTCCGGAAAATTACGGAGCAGGAGCACCACAAGGTCAACCAGGATTTAATCCACAGGCAGGAGGCTATCCATTCCCGGAAAATTATGGAGCAGGAATTCCACAAGGACCTCAAGGATTTAGACCAGAATTGTCCGTGCCACAACCGTTTCCAGGCGTATTTAATCCGATTCATCCATTTGCACCGGGAGCACCAGCAATGATGCAAAGTCCATATCCTCCAGGTTCTATTGGCAACACACCGGTATCTGGATACCCTGGGGAAGAAGAGATCAATCAGCAAAATGGTCATCATATACCGCAGCAAATACCAGGAGAGGTGACACCGCCAATTCTCGGTCCAGGTGGAACAGCACCCGTTTATATGCCTCCATACAATGGGAATTATGCTCAGCCACCATTAATAAACCCATATGGCGTAGATGCAAGAACACCGTTTGGAATGCCATATTATCAGGACGATGAAAGCAGCGATTATGGAAATTAACAAAATGGGAGACGATGATTTTTTATATCGTCTCCTCTCTTTATTAAAAAAACAAATTCCTTATTCGATAAACGGAATAGGGAGAATTAGAGCAGATGTATATTTAGTTAAAACAGATCAAGTTTGGTTTATTTTAAAACGGTATAGCAGCTATCAGAAGTTAAAAATACAAGAAACGTTCACACATTCTTTATATATGGAAGGGTTTACAAATACATACCGTTTTTATTTATTTAATGAGGAACCACTTATAGTGGATCGAAACCTTTATGGATGTATAGAATACATTCTTCCAAATAACCAAGCATTCTCTTATGCTAATAAAGCAAACAGACAGGAAGCATTAGATGTTTTAAATAAATATTATGAAACAACTACAAAATTAGTGGACAGTTATAAATATATCCTTCCTAAACATCAAATGATGGAGAAATGGCTGGAAAGGTATAGTCAGTTTAAACGAAATAGATCAATTATCCGATATTTTTTAGACGAGCAGCTAATTAATCAATTAATGTATTGGGCAGAATGGTCATTAGAACACTTAGAAAGAGAACGACATTTTTTTGAAAACGGAAATAATGTTATTTTACATGGCGATGTTGCGCACCATAATTTTTTGCGTGGAAAAAATGATTTATTATATTTAATTGACTTTGATTTGATTAGTATTGGTCCAACAAGTGTTGATTATGTACAGTTTGCAACAAGAATTTTACCTCTTATAAATTGGTCTTTTTATCAATTAGAGAAAATAGATGTGTTTCAGCCGTTGCTTAAAAAGAAACAATTTCTGATTGCTTTGGTTTACCCAACAGATATCCTTCGAGAGTGGAATCGTTTGATTCGCCAGAATAAACAGACAGATAAGCGGAGCATTCAACAATTGTTGCAATTAACAACCAATCAATTTGCCAAAAGGAAAAAATTTATCCAAAAGATAATAAAAATTGTAGGAAAAATGGAATAATAAAATAGAAGAACTGCCTATACTTAACAGGATGAAAGTTCCCCTTTGTACAGAAAATATAAAAGAGCAAGGATAAGCTCTTATATTAAAAAGGGGGACAATAGCTTTGAAGAAAATAAAACAGACTTCCTTCCTTCTTGGCCTTTCTATTTGCCTAACAGGATGTGGCATACAGGATGAAGAGGCGAATAATAAAAAATTAAATGCAGCACAACCTCTTGGCTATTATTCGAATGAACATCATGAAGACAACAATAATGGCGTAAATGCCAGAATTTTAGACGGAGAAGATAATGATGGGCCAGTTACGGAAATCATGGATCATACCTTTGGTGAAGAAGGAGAACAGCGTGATTCAATCGTCCGTAATATAAATAATAATCGAACAAGAAATCAGGATAATTGGCAAAATAACCAAGTTGAGAAAGAAAACAGCTATGATGCAGCTTTAGCAAACAAAATAGATGCTGCAGCAGGGAAAGTGGCAAATGTACAAGAAGTTCAATCTGTTGTTTATGGAAATCGAGTGCTTGTTGCAATACAAGTAAAAAATAGTGAAAATATAGAGACGACAAAAAATAAAACACAAAGAGAAATTAATTCCTATACAGATAATAAAGATGTATCGATTGTAACCGATAAAGGAATATTTAGCGGAATTGAAGACATTAATAAAAAAATTAGAGACGGACAACCAGAAAGAACCATATCTGAATCGATTGAAAATATGTTTAAAACAGTGGACCGGGAAGTGAGTAGGTAATTCCCCGAAGTTTCAGCTTGCTGTAACGAGTTCATTTATAATTGTTTCTAATAAAAAGAGCGAAGACAACGGTTCTTCGCTCTTTTATTAGTTCAAGTACACGAATTATGCTGCATCGCCTAGTTATGGTGAGTGAATTCTACAAGATTTGTTCTATATAAAGAAATAATTATTGTTATTAAAGCAATAATTACGGTATAATAAAATAAATATTCGTTATAAAGAACAAATTGAGCGTTAAGTGGAGGGAAGATGGTGAAAGTTTTAATAACAGGTGGTGCGAGTAGCTGCATTGGACCGGAATTAATAAAAATATTAGCGGAAAAACAAATACAAATCGTTGTGGCCGATGAACCGACAGAAGAAAGTAATTCATATCCTGCTTCTGTAGCAACCTATTATGGAATAGTATTAGAAAAAGATGCACTTATACATATAATGAGAAAAGAACAAATTGATTATGTGATCCATTTAAAAACGATACTAATCGGTTCGAACAGTATAAAAGATTCCTTCCATTTGTCCGAAAGAAATATTGCAACAACCATTCAAGTATTAGAAGCTTGTGCCGCCAAAAAAGTTAAAAAGATCATTTTTCCTTCCACTGTAGCTGTTTATGGACAACTGGAAGAACCGATAACAGAATCTGCTCCGTTGTATCCAAATTTATTCGCAGGGGTATCGAAAAAAATTGAAGAACAATATGTAAAAAATTATCACAGTCTTTATGGATTGCCTTATAGTATATTGCGATTTTCTACTATTTATGGACCCTTATCTACTTATAGTGGCGACAAGGCAGCTGTTTTATCGACTATTAAACCGTATATAAAAAATGAATTAGTAGTGACAACAAAAAAAGAAGAACTGAAAACAGATTTTATTTATATAAAGGATGCAGTAAGCGCTATTTTTGCAAGTTTAGAAGCTGGGGATAATGAGGTTATTAATATTGCTTCCGGAAACGCAACTTCTTTGCAAGAGATAACAGACATGATGCAAAAGATAAGCGGTCAAGCATCGGTTCCAGTGACTAAACAAGAGCAAGGAATGAATAAAAATGATGGTCCATTTTCAATAAAAAAAGCACACTATTCTTTACGATGGCACCCAAAGAGAAACTTGGAGGACGGAATAAAAGATATGATTTCCTGTGTTGTTTCTGGCGCTTTTTCCAAAAAAACTTTGTAAAGCATAAGATTTTTAGAGGATATTTTTTTAACGGGAGTAAGACCCCTCCTCAAGATTATAAGGTGTCAAGATCAGTGGGGGATGAAAAAACTACTGATGGAAGTTTACTTTATTATTTTGATTCATTGATTCTTCTTTTTTTAGAATGAAAAATAATAATTTGGTGAGAATAATAGCGAATAGAACAAAATAAACAAATTGATATGCAGCTAGTATCGTAAAACAGTTTTGTTTTGTGTGAAAGTTCCCGAAAAAACGATCCAATAAACATCGTTTTTTTCTAGTAATTAAAGAGGTGGTTATTCATGAAAACCAGATTCCTTTTATTCTCAACTATGTTTCTTTTTCTGCTATTAGCTTCTTTTTTAAGTTTGGAAAATAAGTTAAGTTATGCGAGCAGCATTCATGTAGACGAAGAACACCCTTCCAAAATAGATGTAGTGTTAAAGAGAATCTATTTGGACGGAGAAATAAGCGAAGAATGTCTAGAGGAAACGGTTTGGTCGATGGAAGATTTCTGGTCGAAATATGATAGATGGCAGCTGGAAAATATGGAAAAGAATAAGCTTGTATTTAAACAAGAAGTGGATGATATTTCCCCTTTGCTAAAAACGAACGGTTATTTTGGGATTACAGATGAAGGGATATTAACCATTTATAATGGGAAACCCGAATATTCCCATATTATTCAATCTTTTTTTCAAATAGACTTAAAAAAACTAGAGTCAACGGAGCAAAAGAATTTACAAAATGGAATCCCTATCAAAACAAAAACTCGTTATGTAAACGTATTAGAAAGCTTTAAACAGTACACAACGAAAAATCAAGCAAATTAATAATCGAGACCTCAATCAATAAGGTGTATAATGCCCGCTAAGAGTGGGAGAAAGACACTTTTTGCAAACCAGTTATAAAGAAAGCATAAAAAATCCTGTAGGGCAAAAAGACTTTATCTTTTGTCTGATAGGATTTTTTTGTATGGATTATAACATTTGCATTTCGGTAAGAACCAAGGCGCTTCTTCTTTACTTTGGATGGTAATTATATACAAATTGGTTTTTATGCTTAGCGTGCATATAAAGTCTATAAGTATTATAATACCTACAAAAAAGCTAAAAAGAGTAGAGATGCAGTAGTTTATCCTTGGAAAATAAAAGAAATGAAATTAGGCCTAAAAGATGAAAGAAATATAATGTTTAAACTTATATGAGGTGTATATTAAAC
>JBDNRM010000297.1:0-4621 GCA_047718615.1 Bacillus sp. (in: firmicutes)
GATACCCCAACAACGGGTCAAACCGTTGATAGATCAACATTTATAGAGGGAGGAATGATATTGCCGCTTTCGTCCATTCCACGTGATAATAATTCATACCCTGCGATAATTGGTTTATTATTTTGCAAACGAATAATTGGTTGATAATGCGTTGTAATTCGATTTTGCTCGATTAACAGATCAATCCAAGCAGTTTCTCTTTCACTCGTAAACTCAGTTATTGGTTTTGTATGCGCTCTGTTCTCTAAAGGATGCAAAGGGTTCGACTCTACAGCATAGATAGAAGAGCTGTCCAAATGAACGTTGGCATAATCAATAAAAGAAAAAAAAGCAGGTTCTAACAACCACACGGTGTGTGAATCAATAATTTGAAATGTATCTTCCGTATCATCCAGATAATAATGCTTTAACTGGTTAAACTCTTCTTCTTTGGAAAAAAAGAGGGTGTACCCCTTTTTGGTTGGCCGGCAAATATCACAAACCATTTTCATTCTCCTTTCACATTTCTTTCTCTATAAAAATTGGTTGAATTTATTATGTAAAATCGTAAGGAAATTCGTATTAGGTCTATTTTACTGTATAGGCTTTTGAACGATGTTACAACTAATATGCTCAGAATCATTATCGTTCCATATTAATCAGTCCCTTAGAAACTGCCTGAAAAAGATAAAAATCAGTAGAATCATCTAGGAGAAACCCCTACAGATGCCTTTTTCAGGACAGCATAAAGAAACAGTCTCCCTTCATAAGAAAGAAAGGAGACTGTTTACTATTAAATCATTATTTTACAAACATTATTTGTAAATGCAATAGGATCTTCAATTGGTAATCCTTCCATTAATAGCGCTTGATTGTACAATAAATCAGTATAAAGAGATAATTTTTCTTTATCCTTAGTATAAGCCGCCTTTAACGATTCGAATACTTGATGATTTTTATTTATTTGCAAGACCTTATCTGCTTTCACTTGCTGGTTATTTGGCATAGCATTTAACGTTTTTTCCATTTCAATCGTAATTTCTCCTTCAGTAGAAAGAAAAACCGGATGTGATTTTAAACGATTAGATATTTTTACTTTTTTCACTTTCCCTGAAAGAGCGTTTTCCATATACGCTAATAACTCTTTATTCTCTTCAGTTGATGTGCTGTCCTCTGCATTATCCTCTTGATCGATGCCAAGGTCACTGCTGGATACTGACTTAAATTCTTTGTCTTTATAATTCATTAGCATTTTGATTGCAAATTCATCAATATCGTCTGTGAAGAAAAGAATTTCATAACCTTTATCTGCAACTAGCTCTGTTTGTGGAAGCTTCTCTATTCTTTCAATGGAATCACCAGCAGCATAATAAATATATTTTTGATCTTCCGGCATATTCGAAATATATTCATCTAAAGTCACTTGCTTTTTCTCTTTGGAAGAGTAAAACAGCAATAAATCTTGCAGATTCTCTTTATTTGCCCCAAAATCACTGTAAACTCCATATTTTAGTTGTCTTCCAAATGATTGATAGAAGGTTTCATACTTCTCTCTTTCATTTTTTAATAAGCTTAACAACTGACTTTTTATCTTTTTAGTGATATTTTTTTCAATTCTTTTTAATTGACGATCATGCTGAAGAATTTCTCTGGATATATTAAGAGAAAGATCTTCAGAGTCTACCATCCCTTTTACAAAGCTAAAGTAATCTGGTAGTAAATCTCCACATTTCTCCATAATGAGTACACCGTTAGAATACAATTCCAAGCCTTTTTCATATTCTTTGGAATAATAGTCATAAGGCGTTTTTTCCGGGATATACAGAATCGCATTGTAGCGAATAGAACCATCAACACTTACATGAATATGTGTCAGCGGCTGATCAAAACCGTATCTTTTTTCTGTATAAAATTGTGTATAGTCTTCTTCCGTTAATTCATTTTTGTTTTTACGCCAAATTGGCACCATGCTGTTTATAATTTGTTCTTCTGTAAACTCTTCTAGATCATTTTCTGTTCCTTCTTTAACCCGATTGCTAGTAACATCCATTTTAATTGGATAGCGGATAAAGTCAGAGTATTTTTTTATAATTGCTTGCAGACGGTATTCTTCTAAAAATTCTTCATATTGATCTTCTTCGGTGTTGTCTTTTATTTTCAGAATAATATCGGTGCCGACTGTTTCTTTTTCCGTTGTTTCGATTGTATAGCCATCCGCACCATGTGATTCCCATTTATAAGCGGTTTCACTGCCGAAAGCTTTTGTAATAACGGTAACAACATCTGCTACCATAAAAGCAGCATAAAAACCAACACCAAATTGACCAATAATATCATGACCATCTTTGCTTTCATTTTCTGATTTAAAAGCAAAAGAGCCGCTTTTTGCAATAATACCAAGGTTATTTTCTAACTCTTCTTTTGTCATTCCTATTCCCGTATCAGAAATAGTAAGAGTTTGATCGTCTTTATTAACCGTTAATTTAATATAATAATCTTCCTTATTAAACTGCAATGTATCATCTGTTAAGGTTTTATAATAAATTTTATCAATCGCATCACTTGCATTGGAAATTAATTCACGTAAAAAAACCTCCCGTTGCGAATAAATTGAATTAATCATCATTTCTAATAATCTTTTGGACTCTGCTTTAAATTCTTTGGTTTGTACCATCGAAATATTCCCCTCCATTTTCCAAATAATAGATTGTTTTCTAGTTTATATTAGCACTTCTTGATGAAGAGTGCTAAACAATATTTTAATACCATATTTTTATCGTTTTTGTCAATAGATTGTATCGTTTGAAGGGAATTTCTCCATAAAAAAAAACTCATCAAAATTTTTTTGTGAGTTTTTTTAAATAACAATCGACATTCCAGGGGCATCTTCTTCTCGTTCCTGAAAACCTAATTTTTTATAAAATTGTTGTTTTCCTTTTGCGGAAAAAAGTTGAATGGATTGAATTCCATTTTGTTGGCATTTATGTAAGAGTCCTTCGATAATCTGTTTTCCCAACCCATTTCCCTGACAAGAAGGATCGACCATCACATCACAAATTAACGCTTGATACACTCCGTCAGAGATCATTCTGCCAAATGCAATTAATGTTTCTCCGTCATAAATAGATAAACAATACCAGCTATTAGTAGCGGCTATATACAATTGCTCTTGTGTATAATTTCCTTTTTTACTTTTTAATAATCCGCTCGCTTCATGTAGATGAGCAAACTGGCTATATATTGGTAATTGATCGGTTATATGGTAATTCATAAGTTATTCCCCTTCGTAAAGTATCTGTTAATAATATTTATACAACATTTTTAATAAATATGCAATTATGTTTTTCGTATTTTTCAAAAAAATAATAAAAAAGCAAGCGGAATGATTTAAATTCTGCCTGCAGAGTATAAATATATATAAACACTTGATGAAACGGTTAGATAGAATTACCGCTTATGCATCCTGAACAGATGAATAAAAATGATATTGATTTTTTCCTTTTTCTTTTGCCATATACATTGCTTTATCTGCGTGAGCAATTAATCCATCTTGTTCTTCGCTGTCATCTGGATATAAGCTAATTCCGATGCTTAGCGTAATAGAAGCGGTTGTTTGCTCAATGAAATAAGGTTTAGATACTTTATCAATAATACGTTTCGTAATCTTGTTCATTTCGTCACGATTCGTTTCTTCAATAACGATAATAAATTCATCTCCACCAATTCGTGCAATATAATCTTCTTCTCTTATTGTTGCATGAAACCTGTCTGCTGCTTCCATCAACAGTACATCTCCGGCGCTATGCCCTAACGTATCATTCACTAATTTAAAATCGTCTAAATCAATAAACATGATTGCCAATTGATGATTATGTCGTTTGGATCTAGCGATTGCTTTCGTTAAATGTCTGTCTAGTGCTTTACGATTCGACAAATCCGTTAAATGATCGGTAAATGCTAATGTTCTCAGTTCTTCTTCTAATTTTTTTCTTTCTGAGATATCGATAATTTGGGTATATATATTTGTAATCTCACCAGTTGCATCGGAGATTGACTTTCCTATACACAGAACCCATTTGATTTTTTCGATCGGGTGTTTTACACGGCATTCTACCCTTTTGCTCTCCCCGTTCTTTAAGGTATCGACAAAGTCATTCATAATGGGTACGTCGTCTTCATAAATGAATTGTTTCCATAGTGGAGGCTTTAGTGTATCAGATGGATAGCCTAATATTTGTTCAAAACCTTTGGAAAAAAAATATTCTTTATTCTGTTTTGTATAAGTAAAGAATCCTCCTTCAATAGAATTAATAAATGATTTATGGGAGATAGTTTGTTCTTCCAGTTGTATTAGTAAGCGATTTTTTTTCTTCAACTTAGCATTTGCTTCTTTCCATGCTCTGCTCAATTGATTCCATTTTGTTATGAAAAAAAGATGAAAAAAAACAAAAATTATGATAAAAATAAGGTAACTTTCCTTCGAAAAAAAACCAAACGCTAAAATAAAATACAAATAAATACAACAGATGGCTATCAAGAAAAAACTAGGTATTCGACGCATATATAATCCTCTTTCAGTAAAATAATTTCTGTTTTTTAGGATAGGTTAAACAATTGTTTATTGCAATATATCGTAGTATAT
>JBDNRM010000298.1:0-4557 GCA_047718615.1 Bacillus sp. (in: firmicutes)
GTATGAACTAATTCCCCATGTTTATTTATAATTATTAGGGTATTATAAATTCCATTCTCTTTTTGGTTGGCTATAGATCCACCGACTAGATGGACATGATAATCCATCGCCATTTTCTGTAAAAAGGAAATTGTTTTTTGGGCGCTTTTATCTGAAATTTCATTAAGACGTGTTAAATCATAGCCTGTTGTCCACAATTCTGGAAGAACGATAATATCCGTTTTCTGCTGACAGGCTTCTTTGATTTTTTGTTCTGCTATCTCGAAATTTGTTTGTGGATCACCAAACGAGATGTCCATTTGAATAATGCTGATTGCTAAAGTCAATACATCCACCCTCTATTCATTATGTAATTAAATAAAAAATAATAGTCAATTCACTTGTAAGTGAAGGATAAAATAATAGAGAGAATTAATTAATTTATTTATTCTCTCTCAGGGTTGCTTAAAAAACGTTGTTTTTTTTGTGTTATACCCCGTTGTTGCGGTGCTTATTACCTAAAAACGAGTAGAAAAGAAATGACTAAGTTCGCGATGAAGGAAAATCGACTAAATTCACGATGAAGGAAAATCGACTAAATTCGCCACGTCCTGTGGCAACGTCGATTGACTCACGTCCTTCGAGTCTCAAACAGGCTATAATTTTACATTTAACTTTTTTCGACACGCTGAGAGTATTTACATGTTCATGCATTCGTTATATCATAAAATGCAAGATAATTAAATATTTTTTGAAAAAAACAACTTTATTAAGAAAAAAAGCTGAGAAACGAAAGACACTCTTTATGAAAAAGCTTATTGTTTTTGAAAATAAATAATAAACTTCTTTTATAAGTATGGGTTAGCCATCCATGCTAATAAAAATTCGTACAAGGGCACATGAAAAGAAGCGTATCCCCATGGAAAGAGAAGTGTATACGGACTGCGAACCATTTTGAGAACGCCACTTTTCTGGTAGCTTAAATAAAAGTAGACTCTCAGCATAGCGCTCCATGACTACAAGTGAAATATTTAACTACCAAGAAATTAGACAAAACGAACTTAATGAAAAAAAGAAGGTGGAACGATGAAAGAATATACTCAATCAAATCTATTAAAAAATTTACCTGAACAATTTTTTGCTTCCCTAGTGTCGAAGGTTTCTAAATATGTAGAGCAAGGCTTTGATGTCATAAATTTAGGACAAGGAAATCCTGATCAGCCTACACCTAATCACATTGTAGAGAGTCTTCAGCAAGCAGCAGTCAACCCAGTGAATCATAAATATTCACCTTTTCGAGGATATACAAAATTAAAGATAGCAGTTTCAGACTTTTATAAAAGAGAATATGGGGTAGAATTAGACCCAAATTCAGAAGTTGCCATTCTTTTTGGTGGAAAAGCTGGATTGGTAGAAATTCCGCAGTGCCTGTTGAATCCCGGTGATACAGTGTTAGTGCCAGACCCAGGATACCCAGACTATATTTCAGGTGTAGCACTTGCAAATGCCAAAATGGAAATGATGCCATTAAAAGAGGAAAATTCCTTTTTACCGAATTATCAAGAAATACATAATGATGTATTAAATAAAGCAAAATTAATGTTTTTAAATTATCCTAATAACCCAACTGGAGCGGTTGCTACACAAGAATTTTTTGATGAAACGGTTCAATTAAGCAAGGAGCATGATATTTGCATCGTTCATGATTTTGCATATGGAGCAATTGGATTTGATGGGAAAAAACCAATCAGTTTTTTACAGGCTGAAGGAGCTAAAGACATTGGGATTGAAATATATACCTTATCAAAAACCTTTAATATGGCTGGATGGCGTGTTGGTTTTGCTGTGGGAAATAGAAGTGTTATCTCAGCGATTAATTTATATCAGGATCATCTTTATGTGAGTTTATTTGGTGCTATTCAAGATGCAGCTGTAACTGCCTTAACAAGCTCACTGGAATGTGTAGAACAGCTAAATAATCGTTATGAAAGCAGAAGGGATGTTTTTGTAAAGGGATTAAAAGAAATTGGTTGGGATGTGAATGCACCTGCAGGTTCTTTTTTTGCTTGGTTAAAAGTTCCAGCAGGATTTAATTCTGAGCAATTTACTGATTATTTATTGGATAAAGCTCATATTGCTGTGGCACCAGGAGTTGGATTTGGCGAATTTGGAGAAGGCTATGTCAGAGCAGGATTATTAACTTCTGAAGAGAGATTATTAGAAGCTGTTAATCGTTTAAAAAGTCTTCCAATTTTTAGTAATGTTTATACAAAAGGATAATAAAGCATTTGTTTAAAGAATTCTATTAAGATGGTTTACACTCTTAGTTAAAAGAAGCCATTACATTTAGGGATGGCTTCTTTTTGTCGAGATAAAATGGGAGTAAAAGGACGGAGACATCTAGTATAGAAAAGTAGATAGTTTGCGAGGGGGAATGTAAACCTTTTCAAAAAAAGCTGTTTTTGATTTGTTTTATAAAGAAACTTGTCGAAAAAGTAGAATTTTGATGGAATTTATAGGTCTATATACCTATCTTTAGAAAAAATATGTCTAATATTGCGATTCTATTTACTTTTAGATAATTTCTTGTGATAATTCATCAAGTAAACTAATTTTAGGTAAACTAATTAGTATTTTTAAATTGATTAGGAGGAAAAGTGGTGCGAGGTAAGGAGAAGCAAATGATGAAAGCAATTCAAAAGAAAAGGGAGGTAATGATAAATTCTGCAAAAGAAACAGGTTATACAAGTATCGAAACCATTAAACATAGTCAAGAGCTTGATGAGTTGATATTTCAATATCAGTTAGCGTATCGGCAAAGCAAACGAAAAAGAATGGTTGTAAAAAAGCATCATAAAAAGCCAATAATCATTTGGACAAGGTATCTTGTTTATAAACATGATAGATATTCTGAAATATTATAAGTGATATACAGTTTATTAATCGAAGATAGGATTTAACCAGTGTAATCATATAATGAGAGACGTTTTGTTTAAATCCTTTATATTTTTTCAGTACAAATGATGGCTCTTTAAAATCTATAAGGAGAGAACGTATAAATAACTTCATAATATTATATGAAGAGGAAGGGCAAGCTACTAACCATGTATTCCAAATTTATGCCCTTTTACATAATTTCGTTAAGTGATTATAAAAGAAGTAATAGATTTTCCTTTTACATATACTTCAAGATAAATTCCTCTTTTTTCAACATTTGACTAATACCAAAATGACGATTTAGCTTAAAAAAGAATAAAGTGTTCGTTAAAGATATTTATTCAGCTAAGGGCAAGATAATATCGACTTTTGTGCCTTGATTTTTTTTACTTGTAATAAGTATATTTCCATTAAATGATTCAATAATCCTTTTACATACGATTAGACCAAGTCCGGTTCCAGATGCCTTTGATGTATAAAATGGCTGAAACACTTTTTTTAATTGAGCTTTAGTAATGCCAACACCATTATCTTGGATTGTTATGTTTATGGTTTTCTCAAAAATAAAAATTTGCAAATGCAAGTTTCCGCCAACTTCCATTGCTTCAAAAGCATTTTTTGTAATGTTTAATATAACTTGTTTCATCTGATCGGCCATACATAAAACAGGGAGATTTTGATCAGGAATAGAAAAACTACAATTTATATTATGAAAATTACCTTCCGAAACAATTAAAGGCTGTAATTCTGAGATAATTGTTTGGATATCTAATCTTTGTTTTTTTAAGGCTGTCGGTTTTCCTAGAATAAGGAATTGACTGACAATTTCATTAATCCTAGTAATTTCCATTTGAATGATAGAAAAATAATACTGGTCTTCTTCCGATGCATATTTTTCATTTAATAATTGAATTAATCCCTTAATTCCTGTTAAAGGATTTCTTATTTCGTGTGCTGAGCTTGCAGCTAAGTCTCCTACTAGTTCAAGTTTTTGTTGTTCATTTTGTTTTTTCTCTAATTTTGTTTTTTTGCGAAGCATATAAAATTGAAGCAATAAATAGACTAAATGGCTGCAAATTAGAAAAAATAGAATAATAGGAGCACTTTTTTTTATGATGGCTGCTTTATTAATATCTTTGATTTCAACTTGTATTCTCCAAGGAAGATGATCGATTGGCATGGAAATGGTGTTTTTGTTTGTAGCAATATAGGAATTTATATTAATAATACTGTCATTGTTTGCATTTAAAATAGCGATATTTTCATTTGGTGTTAAAATGTTCATTATATTCAATAAGTAGTCTATACGAATATAGATTACTAATATAGCATCCAACTCGTTATTTTTTTTTATAATTGGTTTTGCCAACCCAATGACTTTCTGTCCGTTGCTTAAAAGTTGTTGTTCGTTTGAGATTACAGTATCTTTTGTTTCGATAACTTCTTTTATATATTCTGTTTCAGCGATAGAAATAACATCCTCTTCCGAACCAGCAATTTGATTGCCAGATGAATCTAATAAATATAAGCCTCCATATGTTTGTTCTTGCTTACAAATATTTTGAAGCAAAGTCTTTATTGTTTTCACGGAATTTTTATTTGTTTCTATCGATATACTTAATATATTTAGTGATGTAACAG
>JBDNRM010000299.1:0-4512 GCA_047718615.1 Bacillus sp. (in: firmicutes)
AATAAAACAATGCTATAATAAAAAATGTCTTTTTGTTGAAAAATAATGTAGTAGAAGGTTTTAATATGAAAAATACAAATACAACAACCTATATTAAAGAGTGGCAAAAAGCTCTTCAATCAGAAATAAATTATTTGAAAAGCTTTTCGAATACAAAAATAGCTTTATATAATGGTAAATATTTAAATACAGAAGAAGAATATACGTATTATTTTGAAACAAGTACTTATACGAAGATACCAATCGGTTCCTCCATTATGATGCAATGGGGGTCATTAAAAGTAAATGGCCGTATATTATCATCAGATGGAAAGAGTTTACTTGTTATAGTAGAAAAATCGTTAGGTGATAGCGTTACAGAAGCCTATTTATTTCATGACCCTTGGGAGCTATTAGAACAACTGATGACGAGGTTTGATTCTATTAAAAAAAATAAGCGGAAAAGAGGAAGAATAAAACGATTAATGAATCCAACAATGGATTCCAAACATCCAGTAGAGGGAATTAAAAATCATGTACATGAACTAGCGTTAAGATGCAAGTATAATCCTGTTACATTTCTATGGGGGCCGCCAGGAACAGGCAAAACATACACTTTGGCAAGAGTAGCATTGCAGCGATATTGGAAGGGAAAACGAATTCTTATCTTGTCACACAGCAATCAGGCTGTTGATGTGCTTCTTAAAGAAATAACGGAAACTGCAAAGGAGAAAAATCGCTTTAAAATCGGGGATATTCTCCGTTATGGTTCTAATTCTTCGGACGGGCTATTAGGAAATGAAAAAGTGACTACAAGCACATTGCTTGATGAAAAAGATGAGCATTTGTCTTTTCAAAAAAAACAACTAACAGAAGAAAAAAGACAGCTGAAAATGGATTTATCTCGATCTTTCAGCACGAGGGATTCATCAACATTATTAAAATTAGAAGAAAAACTTGCTCAATTATTAGAAAAAATAAGAAAAAGAGAACTTCAGTTTGTTGAAAAGGCAATGATTATTGGGACTACTTTAGCAAAAGCAGCAATGGATGCTACCATATACGAAGAAGAATTTGATTTAGTACTAGTAGATGAAGCGAGTATGGCGTATGTACCACAGGCAGCATTTGCGGCAACGCTCGGTAAAAGACTCATAATTTGTGGAGACTTTAAACAATTGCCTCCGATTGCAGCTGGAAGAAATGAATACATTAATAAATGGCTAAAAGAAGATATTTTTTATGCAGCACATGTTGCAGAAAGTGTTTCTTCTAATAAACTTCATCCTCATTTACTTCTTTTAAATGAACAGCGAAGAATGCACCCAAGTATTTCTTCTTTTACCAATCAATATATTTATCATTCTCTTGTAGGGGATCATCGAACAGTTCTTCAAAAAAGAACGGCCATTGCAGATAACAATCCTTTTAAAGCGGAAGCGAATGTCCTTATAGATACAAGTGATTTTGGCGCATATGGAGCCGTAGAAAAAGGATCAAGATCTAGATGGAATAGTTTGCACTTATTATTAGCACTTCAAGTCATTTATGAAGGATTAAAGGGTGGAGCAACAAGTATTGGCTATGTAACGCCATACAGGGCTCAAGCAGAACTGATGAGTGGGCTGCTAGAAGAGTTGTTTCCAAGTGAACTTGCCTCAGGAAAACTAACAGCAGCAACCGTACATCGTTTTCAAGGCAGTGAAAAGGATATGATTGTTTTTGATTCGGTTGATAGTTATTCTCATGAACGACCAGGAATGTTATTAGTTGGAAAAGACAGTGAACGTTTAATAAATGTAGCGGTAACGCGGACAAGAGGAAAATTTATTCATATTGCCAATGGCAGTTTTTTGAAAAACAAAGCAGGAAAACAAAAAACAATTCGACAGCTCCTAGAACATCAGGAGAAAAACAATTTACTCGTAACTTCTCAGAAAATAGGAACATGGATTAACCATCAAATACCATCTTTAAATTGGATGCATGCGAAGCGTTTAGATAAAGTGTTGAAAGATATTAAACAAGCGAAAACCTCGATTGTTATAGCATTAACCTCAAAAAGCAGCTTGCCTTATGAGTGGATAGAACAATTAGAAATAACAAAAAGCACGATTAAGCTGAAAATTTTTGGAGAACCATTTCCATTAGAACGAGCTTATGAACAAGTAGAATCTAAGGAAATAATTTTTCCCTGTATTATTATTGATCAACAAATCTGCTGGCTAGGGCATCCTTTAGAAAATGTGAAAAATAGTGTACCGCCATCCATTGCTGTAAGCATCCATTCCGTTGCATTTGCTCAATTTATGCTTAAACAATTACCAGAGTGAATTTCTCTCATTAATTTGAAGAAAAAAGGGTTACTGATTTTATAAAAAACATGCTATTATGTTTAATAGTTACTTAGTAGGAGGAAATGAAATGAATTTAAAAGAAACGCTTAAGAATGTTATTGTAAATGAATCTGAGTTGGAAGAAATGATGAAAGTATATGAAGCAGAGGGGTATATTCCTACAGATTCAGAAGAAAGACAGCAAAAATTGCTAGAACTATTAGAAGAGAATGATTTTTATGTGTATGATACACAATTTATAGATTCTGTTTATCGTTTATATATTGAGTTGTAAGTTAAGTTGATTTAATATGCCATATGTATTGCCTTTGGTTACCCTCAAAAAAGTGTTTCTCTCTTAATGTATCCGCAGCCGGAATACACTTCACTTTCCATGGGGCGGGCGCCGAGCGCCGAGGGGGTCTCGCCTGTCCCGCAAATCCCATAGGAGTCTTCGTGTATTCCGGCTGCTTTCTGCTTATAAATTTAAGAAATCTGCTTCTTTTCATGAGCCATGGTGCGAATTTGGTTGCATCAGTGTCTACCCTGAAAAAAGGTATTAGCGCTCTCAATGAGTCCGGATCCTGCATACACTATAGATAAACGCTTTCTTTAACCCTGTAGTGTCTATTTCTATATGATGCGTTTGTTTTGGTACTTTCTGTTGTTTGATTAAGCAATTGGGAAAAGGACCTTGTTGTAAATTATAAAAATTTTACGCATCCAAAATAATTTTAAAAACAAATTAAACACAATTGATAAAACAATTTTAAAAATCGTGGTTTAAAGAATATTTATCTCTTTCAAATAAATTTGTTTATATTGCTTATTTTTTGTACAATAAAAATGGTTGAATCTGATTGTACAGGGAGTGGTTAACGTTAAATGTTAAATGCATGTAAAAAGAAAAAAATAATGCCATTCGTTTATATTGTGCTTTTTCTGTTTGTTTTAACTGCATGTGGAACAAGCAAAAGTACGGAAAAGGAATCAAACACAAAATATCCGGATGTAAAAGAGAACTCAATTGCTACAATTACAATGACAGATGGTGCAGAAATAGAATTAGAGCTTTATCCTAAAGTTGCTCCAAATACTGTTGCTAACTTTATATCATTGGCTAATAAAGGTTTTTACAATGGCTTAACCTTTCATCGGGTCATTCCAGGTTTTATGATTCAAGGTGGAGATCCAGATGGGAATGGAACAGGAGATCCTGGTTACTCTATTAAAGGGGAATTTAGTTCAAATGGAGTAACAAATGATGTGAAACATGAAAGAGGCATTATTAGTATGGCAAGATCAAATGATCCCGATTCTGCTGGATCGCAGTTTTTTATTATGGTTGCAGATGCTGAACATTTAGATGGAGAATATGCTGCATTTGGCAAAGTGATAAAAGGAATGGATACAGTTGATAAAATCGTTCAAGTCGACCGAAATGAAAGCGATAAACCAAAAGTAGATGTTGTAATGAAAAAAATAACCATTGATACAAAAGGGGAGAAATATCCTCAACCGGAAAAAGTTAAGTAATCAAGGGGAAACATTTTCTTTCTTCCTTAAATAATGGTATGATAAAAGCTGATTTTGATAAAGGAGTGTTTATAATGGCAAAAAGCGGATACATATTAATGCAAAATGGTGAAAAAATCGAATTTGAACTATATCCAAATGAAGCACCAGGAACGGTTGCTAACTTCGAAAAATTAATCAAAGAAGGTTTCTATAATGGTCTAACGTTCCACCGTGTTATTCCTGGTTTTGTTAGCCAAGGTGGAGATCCAAACGGAAATGGTACTGGCGGACCAGGCTACACAATCAAATGTGAAACAGTAGGAAATCCTCATAAGCACGTGGAAGGTTCTCTTTCCATGGCACATGCAGGCAAAGATACTGGAGGAAGCCAATTCTTTATCGTACATGATCCACAGCCTCATTTGAATGGCGTTCATACTGTATTCGGTAAAGTTACTTCAGGTATTCCAGCTGTAAAAGCTATGAAAAATGGCGATGTAATGGAAAAAGTAGAAATTACAGAATAAAGACAAGAGCAGGACGGTTTTAAGGCCGTTCTGTTTTTAACTAATTCAATAAATTTTACGCATCCAAAATATATATAAATAATATTTAATTGAAGTAAATAAGCAAACAGACATAATACAAAAAACGATCAATTTTATAAAAAAAAAAATAA
>JBDNRM010000300.1:0-4486 GCA_047718615.1 Bacillus sp. (in: firmicutes)
ATCAATTAAAGTTTCCATATGGTTTTGGCGCTGTTTTTACCCGGTTACATCAAAAGGATTTTGTGAAAGAGGGTCTTTATCATGTGGTTGAACCAAACCTATGTTTAACAAGAGATGAAATTGATCCAGATAAAGAGGGCTTTTCTGAAGAAAATTTAGTGGAAAAGATTATTAATATGTTTGTTGTACCGTATAGATTAAGAAAAAATCTTGAGATGAATGAAATAGATGCTATACGTTATCATCTTTTCCCAGAAGTGCGAATTAGTGCGGAGTTTAAGAAGCCAGTTCCTTATCAAGATCAACTTCTTTTATCGTTGCATGATATTAAAACAATGGATATTCATCAAGAAAATTTAGCAAAACAAATTGGGGATAAGAATCGATTAATTCGTGGCGTTGCTGGTAGTGGGAAAACGTTAATTTTAGCTAGTCGTGCAAAACTATTATTAAAAGAACATCCGGATTGGAAAATTCTCGTGTTGTGTTATAACATTTCCCTTTCACGAAATATTAAACAAATTATTCGTCATATGCTAGAAGAACCAGATAGTTTATTTGATTTTACGAAAAACACATCGGATAGTATACATACCGGAACACATGAAAACGTAATTGTTCGAAATTTTCATGAATGGTTAAAGTTTGATTTACAGATTAGAGAGAACCAAATATCTGAAATTATTGAAAAATTACAAAATAAAGAAGCGATATTACCTACATATGACGCTATCTTAATTGATGAAGGACAGGATTTTGAATCGGATTGGCTGGCACTGGTTAGTGAAACTCTTAACAAAAAAACACAATCATTGTTGCTGGTGGAAGATCGTGCCCAAACGATTTATAAGAGACAAAGAAGTTATGTTAAGGATACAGGGTTGAGTTTTCAAGGGCGTTCAAAAATCTTGTCTATTAATTATCGAAATACAGCTCAGATTGTAAAGTTTGCGTGGGATTTTTACCAAGCCCATTCTTATTTAAAAAATAAGGTGGTTACACGTGAACATGAAGGGGAAGTGATTGCACCGCAAAGTACAAGAAGAAGAGGACCTGAAGCAGCACTTGTAAAAGCAGATAACTTCGGACACGAATTACGCATCGTGTCAAGACAGATTAAAAAGCTTCACGAAGATAAGAAAGTACCATATTCTGAAATGCTTATTCTTTATAGAGTGAAACGGACGCATAAAGTAAATTTCATTGATGCGATTAAACATTCACTAATGAAAGAGGAAATCCCATTTTGTTGGATTACAGAAAATGAACACGCGAAAAGAAAATTTGATCGAGAGGAAGACACTGTAAAAATAAGTACGATTGATAGTAGCAAAGGTCTTGATTTTCAGGCTGTTTTCATTGTAAATGTAGACAACATGCCATTTCCATTAGAAGAAGATAAAGAACGAGAAATTGCATTACTTTATATAGGCATGACAAGAGCTAAACAGTATCTTTGCCTTTCTTATTCTGGAGAATCAGCGTTCACCAAGTACTTTGAAGAAATAAAGGAAAAGCAAACGGACGCATCAGAGGGAAATGAAAAAGTGTTAATAAATGAATAAGAGGATAGAACTGTAAGTAAAACCCAAACGTTGTACTCTGTCTCCAGCGCTTTGGAAATTGACGAGGCAGAGGAATCTATTCTTTAAGAATGGACGAAAGAGATTTGTGTGTATCGGTTGAATTGGTATTTTGAGAGGAGAAACAAATGCTAGCAAAAATAAAAAAAGTAAAGTTTGAGCCAGAGTATAAAAATCCAATTTATAAGGTTATTCTTGCTTGTCCTTCATTTCGCTCACTTTTTTTCCGTCCAATGTTAATGGTAGGACAATATTTTCTTCAAGCGTTAAGGTATAAAGTAAATTAAAGTCTTGAAAGACGAAGCCTCATAAAGGGGAGGCAGGTATTAACTACTGTCTCTTTTTAGATGTCAGTCAATCTAGTCTTTGAAGTTGCAACAATAAGTTGTAATAGTGGGAAAAGCGTATATAATGAAAAGAGGGAGGTGAAAGAAATGCAAGAGGAAAGACTAGACAGAATCGAGAATGTGTTGACGCAATTAGTTAAAATGGTAGGAACCACGAATCAAAAACTACAAGAAATGAATGCAGACATGAAAGCGATAGAAGTGAACACGAATCAAAAATTCGAACAATTCGATGCTAACTTTAATCAAAAGCTACATGAGATCGAAAAGAAAATCGATAATAAACTATATAAGATGGAAAATAAGAATGAAGAACGTCATAGTCAAATCTTAGAAAAACTAAATGTAATAAAGGTAGATCAAGACTTTATATGGGAAAAAAACAGTACGTAATGAGCGTGAAATTGCAATTTTAAAAAACAAGTAAAAGAAGGAGCTTTGTTTACACCACATTCTTCATAAACTTCATTTAAATTCCACTTTATAACACAATAAAAAAATCCGAATACTCCCCTTCCTATACAAGCACTATGAATTGCTGGTCACAGTGACGACCCGAAGTAAGGCGGAATTTGTCGAAGGCTGATAGATTAAAAGAATTTTGGATTTTTGCACTGCTCCCCATACAATCAATCTAAGCTCAATAAGAATAAAAATGCTGATACTCTCTCTACGCTACATAGCTCGAAAGGATTAGGGTTTCTTCGAGTAATTATCAAAATGGAAAAAGGTATTTTAGACAAGGGAAGGTACAAAATTTAATTTGTGACGAAGGAAAAGGTAGATGGAGTGCGACTGTATCTGGATCAAAGAGATATCAAGTGGTGATTCAGGAAATAGATAATAAGTATAAATGTTCGTGTAACTGTCCAGCTTTTAATAATTGGTATGATGAAGAATGTAAGCATATTGCTGCAGTTTTATTTGAGATTCAGGAATCAGAAGCGGTGTGGCCGTACGAATAACCTGCGAGAAAAAATAGAATAGAAGAAAGACAACGAATGCTGGAGAGACAACAAGCGGAGCTGATAGGAGAAGGTGCATGTCCCCCAGTACTTTAGACAAATCAACTATACCAAATGATGGGGTGTTTTTTCATGCATATTTATTTGTAAATGACTAACAGCATCATGAATATTAGTATGCTTGTTTAATTTAATTTGGATACCGCCTTTTTGGAAAGTTTTATACAGAAATTGTGATACTGATTTGGCAACATCTTCTTGACTGTCTAACCTTTGAATGTAAACTGGCATTGGAAAGCAGAATTCTATTAAAACATCGCCTCTTATTAGAGGAATATAACCATCATTATAGTAATAGTAATATTTTTGCTGATTATCCGCAGTTATTTCCTGCTTAATTTTTATTTTATTCTGCTCATAACATTTGTCATGAAGTTCTTTAGCATTTGAATTCAAAATAACTTAAATTTCTATTGGATGAGAAATATCATTCTGATGAAAGTCATACAAATCAACGCATTTTCTTGTGTGCTAGAACAACTCGTAAGCCTTTAGTATATTTGATTTTCCAGACGAATTCTCCCCAATTAAAAAAACGACATCAGTTGATTGAAAGTCTAATATAACAGGAATGCTACCGATACTTCTGAAATTTTTATCTTTAATACTTAGTATACCTATGATTTTTATAAAATGAGTATTTTCCTTTAGGGGTTATGGTTCTTTATCATTTATTTTCAAGAAGCATGGGGGTTAATAGGGACTATAAATATTATTACTAAACCACGACTTTTTAGGGAGTTTTACCTTTACTTTCAAAATTAAAGGACATAACATAACAAGGGAATCATTAATTTGACCCATTTCACTATGCCATGTCCTATATTTGCAATATTAGTTTATTCAAGAAAATATTTATTTATTCTTAATACAATTATATAAATATTTTTTGTTCATGTCAATAATTTTTTTAGTTTTTATGATATCCTAAATAAAAAAAATGGAACTGAGGTAAAAATTGTGTCAGAAGGAAAATTGTTAGGTGGGCAGTGTTATTTCATTAGCAAAGTATTGGAGTATTTTGACTTTAGTAATCAGCAGATGCCGATATTCTATAAAGCATTACAAGATAAACGGTATGATAGTATTGTTCTAATGTTTCATGAATTTTTAGAGATTGAAAAAGATATCAGAGAGGGAACTAGTGATAAGACAAAGTTAAAACATAGCATGAATAGTTCTTTAAAAAGTATTCTGTTTCATTGTAAACAAAATCCGTGGGTGTTAAAAGGACAGTTATCAAGGGATGTTAACTTTTTGATAAAAAGAATAGATCAATACTTAAAAGATGAAGAGAAAGAAAAGGACTGTACATCAATACGCTTATCTATTTCTAGTTTAGCCAAAAGATATGAATCTGAAAGTTTAATAAGCGAATACATAGATTTTATTTTGAATGAACCATTATCTTTTAAGGAAATAGACTTGTTAGTTCAATATTTTATCAGCGAAATCATTCTACTAGGGTATTCTTTTAAGTATTTAAGTGAATGGAAGCAAAAATATAAACAGCTAAATAAATATACTAAAG
>JBDNRM010000301.1:0-4421 GCA_047718615.1 Bacillus sp. (in: firmicutes)
GTATAATTCCAATAAAAAGTATCGTAATAATTATGTAAGATAAATAAGATTTTCCCCAAATAAATTGCATTAGAAAATGAACCGAAATAATAAAAAAGATCGTGCTACTATCTAATGCCCTATGTACAGAGAGTCGATGCTTTTTTGTCCATTGTTTGCTTACGATAAACACAAGAAAATAACAAACAATCGGGAACATAATAAAAAAACTTATAATGGATGTTGTTATAGAAACCAAATCAAATTCCCCCTCCTTCCTATTCGGTCTCCTTCCCTTTAATCATAAAGTAAAAAGTTTTTGTTAAATTAGCAGCTTTCTTTTTTTGTGATGCCTCATCCAATAAATAGCCTAAAATGCTGTCAATCTCTGTGTGTCTTCTTTCTTCTATATCTTTTAACATCGATGATTTATTGTTTGCCGTTTTTTTTATTACTTCCACTACATAAGAAAAATACAATTCTTTCTCTTCCTTTTTCAATTCCATAATTTCTGCTATTTCTGTCATAAAAGCATCCATTATGTTAAAGAAGAAAGGATTTTCCAAGAGTTCTCCATTTCTAATTTGCAATATACTGGTTAATGTATTCACCAAACTATTAACAACCAGCTTTTTTTTCATCATATGTAAATAACCTTGCTCTTCCTTTATCATAAACGAAGGCTGTGACCCTTGAACAAGTTGTGTTAACAGAGCGTTCTTATGTGGCTGCAAGGCGGACAACTTAATCATGCCAACACCTAAATGGTGAACGGAATACGCATTTGTTTTTACCGCCCCATGCTCGACAATTCCCACCAGAATCTGCTTGACAGGCAGCGTTTTCAATACTTTCAAGTGGCTCATTCCATTTTGGAGGAATAATAAATCATTTATATGATTACTATTTAGGTTAATTTTTGTATATATTGCTTCTAATTGGTATTGTTTAACCGTTATAATGGTTAGATTTTCCTTTCCTGCCCAATTAGAAAACAGCTCTACATTCACTTTTCTATTTTCAGTAAGCTTATCCCTTCTATATATAATTCCATTTTGCTTCAGTAGTTTCAGTTGTTTCTCCGAACGTACATACAAGGTTACATCATAGCTTTTCGTAAAAAAATAAGCGCAAAGTAAACCAATTGCTCCACCGCCAATAATTCCAATCTTCATAATAACCCCTCTATTAATTCGTTTCGCTCTTCTTTATGATAGTTACATATTAACACTAATTTTCAAAATTGTTTATCATTATCATGCAAAATAACTAGTAAAAATTACTTTTTGATTCCAACTACCTGCTTTCCATTCATCTTCTGACACACCAGAACATCAAAAGGGCATAATAGAAGATCTTAACCTTTAATATTTGTAAAATCGTTTACATTATTTTTAAATAGATCAGGAGGATTCTAATTGAATCCTCCTGATTTATAGACAGCTTAAAGGAGGAAATTTGGAAGAAAAAGAGATGGTGATACTCTATACGTAATGGAGAAAAGAAAATTGAAGTTTGTACGGAGACATAAACTGATCGATTAATTGAAATGATAAATCACTTTATTCACAGAAAATGGAGCTGCAAAAGTATCTTATTTAGAGTGCATAGAGTTGGATAGTATCTGGGGATAAATAAATGATAATTTCGTATTGCTGACCGTTATGATAGGTGGGGATCGCGGAATTATCCCGAGGAACACTAAATTCCGAATATAGTTATTACGAAAAGAGAAGGAATCCGAATAGCCAATTAGGAATAATTCGCGATTCCTTTTTTAAAGATTTGCTGCTTACCCTTCCTTTAACACCACCATTTGTCTAGCCTTTTCCATTAATTCCACTAAAGCTTTATACGCTTCCTCTATTACATTCAATTCCTTTTGTAATTTTGTGTTTTCAACTGTTAATTGGGTTACTTTTTCTTCTAACAGGGCTGTTTTTTCTTTTGATGCACTATCATCTTCTTTTTGCAGTTCCCATCTCAGCGCCTTATTATATACTTCTTTGAGATATATAAGAACTTCATCAAACTCTTTGTTTCCTTCTGTCTGTTCTATTGTGATAGGAACAATTACTTCCTTTTCCGCTGTTTCTACTAGCACATTATCTTTTTTCAACTGTTTTCTTTGCCTTTTTGCTAATTCAATTCCAGATTTATATTGTTTTCTGACATAAGAATTCCAACGAAACCCACATGCAGCACTAGTTCTAGATAATAATTTCCCTACTTCTTCAAAAGCTTGGAGCTGTGTTCCACCCTCTCTAATTAAGCGCAATACTACTTCTGCTAGTAGTATATCTTCATCTTTTGACCAGGCATCTTGTCTTGTTGTTGACATCAATAAATCCCTCCTAGTGTTTTTTATTCATACATATGCTTCTACTAGAAAAGATAGACTGATATCATGCCGGAATATAAAAAAACATTTATTGCTATATCCTAAAAAGCTAGTCTTTACTTCATTATTTGAGCATGTAGGTAAGTTCCTCTTCTGAAATAACCTTTATGCCATTGTTTCGCAATAGAGCAGTCGTAACACCCATTCCTTCTTTTTTTACACCTTCAAATGCACCATTATAAATAAAGGAGCTTCCGCAGGATGGGCTATTTTCTTTTAAAACTACTGTGGTAGCACAAATATCTTCTGCTAATTTTAAGGTTTTATACGCGCCTTCTATGTAAAGCGCTGTTACATCTTTTCCTCCAAGTTCAAGCACTTTCGCTTTCCCCTCTAAGACATCCTGCCCATCTCCTCCCACTATTTCGGCAGGTTCTCTTGGTGTCATAAACCCTCCAAGCAGTTCAGGACAAACTGCAACTGCTTTTTTTTCCTGAATTAATTGCTGTACTTTATGATCTAAGCTATGTGTTCCATTATAACGAACCATTAAACCTGCTAAACAAGAACTGACAACGATCATATTTGATCCCCCTTATTTATTAAAAAAATGCTTATGCCAGACAATAATTTAATTTGAATATGTACATGCTACTACTATTATAAAAAACGAAAAAAAGCACAGGAATAAATATCCATGTGCTTTTTAATCCAAAAGAAAATTATTATTTGCTAATAACTTCTTTACCTTTGTAAGTTCCACAAGCGCCACATACGCGGTGAGCAAGTGTCATTTCACCACAGTTAGGGCATTCTACCATACCAGGTACTTGTAATTTGAAATGTGTACGACGTTTTCTTTTTGCAGTTTTAGATGTTCTTCTAAAAGGTACAGCCATTCTTCCCACCTCCTTAAAGAGTATTAAGAAAGTAATGAGAGTAGAAAAATCTATTCTCAAATGTTTCTTTTGTCTGCCAACGATTATTATTAATCGGGCGTTATTTACTTGTTTTCAAAAAATTTAGCAAGCCCAGCAAGACGAGGATCTACTTTGTCCTGTTTATCTTGCTCTTGGATGACCGCCCAATCATTACCAGATTGAGGAGCTCCTTCTTCTTTGCTATCTTCACAGAAAACTTGCATAGGTACTTCAAGTAAAAGAATTTCTTCTATGACTGGCATTAAGTCAATCACATCTCCAATTACTTGATGAACTTCCTCTGTATCCGTTTCGTAATCGGAAAGCTTTAAGAGAAAAGTTTCTGTTGTTTCAACATTAATAGGATAATCCACGTCTACTAAAGTACGAGAGCAAGGCAACACAAGAAACCCTTCTATTTTCAAATGAAAAGTCACTTTTGTTGAATCAATATCTGTTCGACCAGTGATATGCATCGGTGATACACGTCTGATTGTCGGATCAACTTTTTTAATCCCATCCACATTTATTGTTTCATCAATCGGAAAATCCTTACTTCGATATTTTTGTAACTGGCCTAATGTCCATTTCATATATATCACCTCAAGGCAACAAAGGTAATTATAGCTTTCATATAATTATTTGTCAATATTTTTTCTTTACAGTATAGGAAGATAAATTATATGTCGAATTCCTATATTCTTTTCTATTGTACTCTTCTAAAAAAAAAATGCAAATCCCCTGTCTTTGTGTATTTATTTACCTTAATAGCAGCAATCTTTTTTCCTATCTTAAATTATTCCCCCACCATTTTTTTGACTGGATTCTAGCATTTTCTTGTTGTATTCTTTTAAAAGTAGAAGTTCTTTCTTTTATTTACGCCCTGTTAAACTTATACTACTACAATCGACATACTTAACGAACAAAAGCAAAGTGTATGCAAACCGCGGATTATTCGGGCGTATGCATTTCTCTTTTTCTGGGTAACCATTCATGCAACAAAATTTGCATCATGGCACAAGAAGCCGGTTTCTTAACTTAAGCAGGGAGCAGCAGGAATACGCGAAGACTCCTATGGGAATTGCGAGAAAGGTGAGACCCCGCAGTGAAACGAGGAGGCTCACCACTCGCCCCATGGAAAGCGAAGTGTATCCGGCTGCGGACTCATTGAAAGAACCAAA
>JBDNRM010000302.1:0-4409 GCA_047718615.1 Bacillus sp. (in: firmicutes)
GAACCAAGTGTACCTGACCTTAATTTATCTGTCCAACTAAGTGTAACCTATCCAGTGTAAAAGAAAAAGCGTTTCAGTTCAATAAGCGAATCAAAGTTAATTTTACCGGAGGTGAACTTTCTTCCGACAGCGGTCATCTGATTTTTAAAGAATTTGATGAAAAACTCGGTTTCTCAAAAACGCTGGCTCACCATCTGGTGCTGAACGATTCGCGCAAAAGTCCGGATTATTCCAATGAGCAACTTTTGCGCCAGAAGATCTATCAGCTGCTGGCCGGTTATTCTGAAGATGACGCAGCGGATGCATTGATCCATGATCCCGTGTTCACTCAGGTCGTTGAATCCCCAACACTCGCGTCCCAGCCGACCCTCTCCCGTTTTTATGATCGCTTTGATCCGAATGCTCTGGATCAGCTTGGCGTGGCCAACCAGAAATTACTCGACAAAGTGCATCGCTATCGCAAGAATCCGGCACTGATCCTTGACTTGGATTCCACCCATGTGGATGCGTATGGAAAGCAAGAATCCTCGGACTATAACGCGCATTACGGTACGATCGGCTTCCATCCATTGGTGGCATTTGATGGGACAACGGGTGATTTTTTGAAAGCGAAACGGCGTCCTGGAAATCGCTATACATCGCATGGCGTTGTGGACTTTGTTCGGCCGAATCTCGAACATGACAACGAGCACTTTCCAGAAACCACGCCGTTCGTTCGCGCTGACAGCGGTTTTGCCACCCCTGATCTCTATCAGCTGTGCGAAGATGAATCCGTCTTCTACACCATTCGTCTGAAGACCCATGCGGTGCTCCTTCGGATGGCTGAGGAGCTTCACCCCAACGATGCGCCGATTGGCAAAACTCAGTGTTCCTATGAAGAAATTGTATACCAGGCGAAGTCTTGGGATAAGCCAAGACGAGTTGCTGTTCAATCCATTCGTCCGGCCAATGAACTTTTCTTCACGCATACCTTTATCGTGACCAATTTGGTTGACTGCTTTTCCCCCAAACAAATTTTTCAGACCTACCAAAAACGGGGAACCATGGAAAACTACATCAAGGAAGCCAAATCCGGGTTTAACCTGGATCATCTGTCCAGCCATGAGTTTCAAACCAATGAAGTGCGACTGATGCTCAGCTTACTCGCCTATAATTTGACGAATTGGATGCGTACATTGACGTTTCCGGAGAAGCAGAAGGCCATGCGCATCGAAACCATCCGAACTCGGATCGTGAAGGTGGCCAGTAAGCGGGTTCGATCAGGGCGATCGCTTTACTTCAAGCTGTCTTCCAGTTTTGTCTATCAAGCCTTCTTCTGGAACGTGCTCAGCCGGATTCAAAAACTTCAAATCGAGTAACAAAAAAAGGGGCAACTTGCGATCATCAAAACATTTTCATCCGATCAACAGGGAAAGACTGTCTCAAAACGGCCTTGTTTTACATGAATGTTCAGAAATTGATCTTCAAGGTCACTTTTCCATTCAAAAAAATCAAGTGAAATCAGGTTGTCTGCATCCAGGTGGACAAAATCCCGAAATAACGGCAAGCGGTGAATAATTCAGGTTTGTATATAGTAATCTAAACTCAGATGGTAAATCGGTGACGCAGAACATTGAGCCAGGCAAAGTGCTTGTAGTCGTCCTCGACGGCGTGCAGAACAAGGCAAAGGTGACGGAAGCGGTTGAGCATGGATTGACGATTATAGAGACAGCGAAGGGAAAAGTCTCAAAAGTGAAGTACAATGAAGGAGAATTATTTTAAAAAATATACGATAAAATTTATTGCGTTTTAGTCGGATGAGTGCGTATAATATAATTAATTATGGATATGATACGTTAATAAATGTGTCGTATTGAAAGGCGGTTCTTATGCAAATAAAAAGGATAGCTGTTGATGGTTACAGAAATTTGTCGAAGACGATTCTAGATGTTAACCATGTCACGGGTATAATTGCGGTAAATAATTATGGTAAATCTAATTTTATTGATGCTGTTGACTTTGCTCAAGATTTTATTAAGAATCCTCCAAAGATAAAAGATAATATGATGAGAAGTCAGCCAAGAATTCCAATAAATAAAAAGACAGCTAATAAGAATTTCTTTTACTTAATTGAATACCTTACCGAATTTGATTCTACTATGTTTAACGTTTCGTATTCATTCTCTTTTGATTGGATAAAAAAAGGAACGAAAAGGGGGAGAATTATTTCTGAAGAATTAAAAATTAAAAATAACGAAAAAGCAAAATTTAAAACCTATTTTAAAAGAAATAAAGGCATAGCCAATTATTTATCTTCTGTTACAGGAAGGTGTAATACAAAGTTAGATATTAATGAAAATGAACTAGTTTTAAATAAACTCTCAAATTATGATAGCCTTTTCTACTTAAACATCATTAAAGAATTAGATGATCTTCGTTTTGATTTTAATTCATTTATAGAAACTGATCGCGCCTTTAGAACAAAGAATATTAACATTGATGAGTCGATACCTTCTTTATATGATTTAGATCATATTGATGGATCAAATATTTGTGAAGTTGTATATCAATTAATGAAACATGAACCACAGAGATATGAACTTCTCATTAATTCTTATAAAAGTTTAATTACTGAGATTGAAGATATAAAACCAATAGAGATTAATATTAAAGAAGAATTTGATGACAAAGAATTACAGGATATTCATGTCCCATTTGAAATACCTGAGAAAATATATGATATTAGAATTAAAGAGACACAAAATAATCAGGTAACATCCATAAATATGCTTTCTTACGGTTCAAGGCGAATTTTTATTTTGTTTACTTCCGCTGTTTTGGCGGATATAAAAAAAATTCCACTTGTATTTTATGAAGAACTAGAAAATTCAATACATCCTAGACTTTTTCAGCAACTATTAATAATATTGTCTGAGATTTTATCTGATACTAAGATTGTTATTACTAGTCATTCACCATACTTAATTCAATATTTAGATTTGAAGAATATTTATATTGGCGTTCCTAATAATGACAAAGTAGCGAAATTCCGAAAACTTAAAAAAGGTGCAATTTCAACAATTAGTAAAAATGTATCTGAAGATGAAATTTCACTTGGGGACTACATTTTTTCAATGCTTAGTGAGGTATACTATGATCCAGAATCCGAATTTTTAGAGCTTTTGGAGGACATAAATGAATAATAAGGGAGCGATAATATTTGTCGAAGGTCAAACCGACTATTGCTTTGTCGACAAAATGTCTAATTTTTTAATAGAAAAAAATAATGATCGTCAAAAAGTTGACAAAATAATCATTAAAAACTTACAGGGAAATGGAAATTTCCAAAATAAAGCTGCAAGATTTTTTAAAAGTCAATGTGCAAAATATCCTAATCTTTTGCTAAATACTATCTGTTTGTATGATACTGATGCATTTGATATGTCTAGAAAACCACCAGTGAACTGGCCTAACGTGATGAAAAAACTTAGGGATGAGGGGGCTGGTTCAGTAGATGAAATAAAAGTAAGACAGATGATTGAAGATTGGTTTTTAATTGATAAAGTTGGGTTATGTAAATTTCTTCAACTGGATCCCAAAAGAGCTAGATCAATATCGGGAAAAGATGGCAATGAAAAAATGAAGATGCTTTTTAGAAAAAAAGGTAAAATTTATCAAAAAGGTTCTTACTGCTATGATTTTTTACCCTGTTTAGATTTATCAAAAATATATTCAAATAAAAAGGCTGAATTAGTTAAATTAGAAAACATAATTTTTTATTAATACTTATAAATTTATGTCCAAGATAGGAATGCCTGAGGACACGGAATACGGTGAAGAACCGTTATTCTGTGTCCTTTTTTATTTGTCAAAAAAGGGGGTGTTCTTCATGAATCGTTCCGAAAATCACAAGAAAAGTAATGGTTACTCAGGCAATCGTTCACAAAAACAGAGGCATCATTCCAAAAAGATGTCGCGACACGTGATCGAGAATTTGATGGGCATTCATGATCCGACATATAGGCGCGTCTGAAGGCAGCCACTTCATCGTCCCCCTTTTGCCAAGAAATAGTCCACCTTCTGCCATAAAATGTTCCATAAATCGGATAATGCCTCCTGTATACTTGGGTGGCACACGTCAAAAGCGCGTGACATCAGCGATACGAGGAGGTATTTCTATGCCGATTTACTATCGGAGGATTTTGGAGTTACATGACCAGAAACACAGCCAGCGTAGTATTGCAGCGAGCACAGGGAACTCAAGAACTAAAATCAGAGACACCATTCATCGTGCCGAAACGATGGACATACGCCCACCGTTTGATCCGACGGTTAGTGACGAGACTCTCGCACAGTTACTCTTCCCTGAACTGAGGTGGATAGGTTACACTTAGTTGGACAGATAAATTAAGGTCAGGTACACTTGGTTC
>JBDNRM010000303.1:0-4405 GCA_047718615.1 Bacillus sp. (in: firmicutes)
ATGGTAGTTGGGGGCTCTCCCCCTGTGAGAGTAGGACGTCGCCAGGCACTAAAAAGGTACTCATTTGTTGAGTGCCTTTTTTGTTGTTTAGAAAATTGTAAACAACTAGAAGACTTAAATGTTTTACGGCAGTCTGTATTCAGCTCCAGCGCCTAATCTCTGTTAATTTATTACTAGCTATTACGACTCATATAATAAATTATGACTATTTAAGAGCATGAGAAATGAATGGTATAAGTTGTTTATTTATGGAAAAACAAACTCTTTTAAAATAAATTTCCATTGTTCTTGATATATTACGACATACGATTTTCTAAAAATTTATAAATCAAATAAGGCCCCTTCTGAATAGAAACAGATAAAAAATTCTCGATGAAAGGATAATCCTGATTTGGAGTAGTTTTTAATAGTTCACTCCACCATTCTGTTTCATAGCGAGATATCATACTTAAATTGTATAAAATTAAATAATGATTGAGTACTTCTGGAAGATGAGATTGATCTTCTTTTGCTATGGAAATATAGTAATGCCGATCATTTAAGTTATACTTTAAAGGTTCAAAAGTTTGGAGAGATTCCAAAAATTCAATCGTGATAAAGTGTTTATCTTGATCAACGTTTTTAATAGGCGTATGATTCTTATTCTCTAAGTAATTTTTGAAACGATTTATATTCATAAAATAAGTATCTAAAATTTGGACAGGAATAGAAATTGTAGTATTATTTAGAACAATAGGTAAAAATAAATCTTGTCCATTCATAATATGAAAAAGCTCCGTCAATTCAGGAATTTGTTTCAAAAGGTTTTCCATTTTAACTTTTTCCCCTTCTAAAGATTTTATTGAAAACATCTTTTCAGCCATATGAGTAAATAACCCATTTTTTTGAATTTTTACTTCATCTTGAAAAAAACGATACTGTTGTTTCTTCCTTTTTCTTGTGGAAACACCATGTGCTAGAACAGATGTAGAACTAGGATAGGATGGATCTAACGTCAATAGGCAGGCTTTAATCAAATGAACAAAACCATAAAAAATTAAAAGCGGCTGAATGGATAAAGGTGAATTTAGCCCTTGTTGATAGTATAATTTTCCTTGTTCTAAAAAATAAATAAATGGATAACAATTTTGATAGCTCTTTTTTTCTACATCGTCTACTTTTAGTAATTTATAACATTTTTTTAGAAAGGTTTGAGTGTATTCTGCGGAAAAAAAGCAGCTATATGACTCCCATCCTTTATAGTGATTTACCATTTTATGTACCTCCCGAATTTTTAGAAAAATGAAACTTATTAAACTGACCTTGACAGTATTTTGTCCAATTGATAACCTACTAATAATATTTTTTTACTTTATGGAGGCGTTAAAATGTGGGAAAGTAAATTTGTTAAAGAAGGATTAACATTTGATGATGTTTTATTAATACCGGCTAAATCGGAAGTATTACCACGTGATGTTAGTTTAAAGGTTCAATTAGCTTCAAATCTTAACTTGAATATTCCGCTGATCAGTGCGGGAATGGATACTGTTACAGAGGCTGACATGGCTATTGCAATTGCAAGACAAGGTGGACTAGGAATTATTCATAAAAATATGTCCATTGAACAACAGGCTGAACAAGTTGATAAAGTTAAACGCTCTGAAAGTGGAGTAATTACAGATCCATTTTTCCTTAGCCCAGATCATCAAGTGTTTGATGCAGAACATTTAATGGGGAAATATCGTATTTCTGGTGTCCCAATTGTTAATAACAAGGATGAACAAAAATTAGTAGGTATTTTAACAAATCGCGACCTTCGTTTTATTGAAGACTTTTCCATTAAAATTTCAGATGTAATGACAAAAGATAATTTAGTAACGGCTCCAGTAGGAACGACACTTGAAGAAGCAGAAAGTATTTTACAGAAATATAAAATTGAAAAATTACCTTTAATTGATAAAGATGGAGTATTAAAGGGATTAATAACGATTAAAGATATCGAAAAGGTTATTGAATTTCCTCATTCAGCGAAAGATGCGCATGGAAGACTTCTTGTAGGTGCTGCAGTGGGGGTTACGAACGATGCAATTAAAAGGGTAGAAGTATTAGTGAAATCAAATGTAGATGTAGTAGTGCTAGATACTGCTCATGGCCATTCTCAAGGTGTACTAGATGGTGTAAGAGAAATACGCAATGCTTTCCCTGAGTTAACTATTATTGCAGGAAATGTAGCTACTCCTGAAGCAACGAAAGCTTTGATTGATGCCGGAGCTGATGTTGTTAAAGTTGGTATTGGGCCTGGATCCATTTGTACAACAAGGGTAGTAGCTGGCGTAGGTGTCCCACAAATAACTGCAGTATATGACTGCGCTACAGAGGCCAGAAAGCATGGTAAATCAATTATAGCTGATGGGGGTATTAAATACTCTGGAGACATAGTTAAGGCGCTAGCAGCAGGAGGACATGCGGTTATGCTTGGAAGCTTGCTTGCAGGTGTTTCTGAAAGCCCAGGAGAAACAGAAATATTCCAAGGTCGTAGATTTAAAGTCTACAGAGGAATGGGTTCTGTTTCAGCAATGGAAAAAGGTTCAAAGGATCGCTACTTCCAAGAAGATAATAAAAAGTTTGTTCCAGAAGGTATTGAAGGAAGACTGCCATATAAAGGACCGCTTTCTGACACGATTTACCAACTTATAGGTGGTATTCGTTCTGGTATGGGATACTGTGGTACAAAAGACTTGTCTGAGTTAAGAGAAAATGCTCAATTTGTTCGAATGACGGGAGCAGGTTTAAGAGAAAGTCATCCACATGATGTACAAATTACGAAAGAAGCACCAAATTATTCTATTTCTTAATGATCATTTTAATAAAATATATATCTTTATTCCCTTAATTTTCAATAGACAGTGAACGCTATCACTGTCTATTTTTTTTGATATTTTTATGTTAAACTGAACAAGGGAAACTTTAACATAAAAAATTAGACAAGTTTAATAGATAATAGAATAGTTTTGGAGGTTATATCATTGAATTATATTAGAAAGTGGATGCTGTATGTTGCGATCATGCTACTTATGTTAGCTACATTATCGACAGGTCTACCACAACAAGCAAAAGCAGCAGAAAAAGATGAATTAGGTCTTGAGTCAGAAGCGGCAATATTAGTGGATGCAGATACAGGTGAAATATTATATGAAAAAAATGCCGATGAGTTATTAGGCGTTGCTTCTATGTCTAAAATGATGACGGAATACATAGTTCTTGAATCGATAAAAAATGGTAAAATCACTTGGGAACAAAAAGTGAAGATAAACAATTATATTCATCGATTATCTGGTGCTCCTGAACTTTCAAATGTTGGATTAACTGAGGGAGAAGAGTATACAGTAAAGGAATTATACCAGGCGATGGCTATCCATTCTGGAAATGCAGCAACTGCTGCTTTAGCTGAATTAATTGCTGGAACGGAAAAAAATTATATTAATGTAATGAATAAAAAAGCAAAAGAGTTAGATTTAAAAGATTATAAATTTGTTAATTCATCTGGTTTAAATAATGTTGATTTATTAGGGAAATATCCTGCAGGCAACGAAACAAGTGAAAATGAAATGTCAGCAAGAGCTGTTGCTAAACTAGCCTCACACTTAGTGAATGATTATCCAGAAGTGTTGGAAACTTCTAGTATGCCAAGTCTGAAATTCAGAGATGGAAGAGAGTATAAAAACTTCAACTGGTTATTGCCATCCTTGATTTTTGGATACGATGGTGTTGATGGGCTGAAAACTGGTTCAACTGATTATGCTGGCTATAATGTTACATCAACTGCCAAAAAAGGAAATCAACGTTTTATCACGGTTGTTATGAAGGGCAAAACGAAAAATTCCCGTTTTTCTGAAACGATAAAAATTTTAGATTATGCATTTGGCAATTTTGCAAAAGAGGAAATTCTTCCAAGTAACTACACAGTGAAAAATAAAGAAACACTTAAAGTAGTTAAAGGGAAAGAAGATAAGGTGAAAATCAGCACAAATAAAGCGATTAACCTTGTTATAAAAAATGGTGAAAAAGAAAATTATAAAACAAAACTAATAATTGATGAAAAAAAATTAAATAGTAAAGGAGAACTTACTGCACCGGTTAAAAAGGGAGAAAAAGTAGGTTCTATCACTTTACAAACGAAAGATGGGAAAAATGTCCCGTTCTTAACTAGCGATGGAGAAAAATCAGTATCTGTTGATGTTATTGCTACTGAAAATGTGGAAAAGGCAAATTGGTTTGTACTCGCTATGCGTGGAGTTGGAGGATTTTTTTCTGATGTTTGGAAAAGTGTATCAAGCACGGTAAAAGGTTGGTTTTGAAAATAAAAAGAAGGTCAGCTCTGAAGAGTAAAAGTTTTTCGAGATAATTCCACCTAACACTCGCCAAA
>JBDNRM010000304.1:0-4364 GCA_047718615.1 Bacillus sp. (in: firmicutes)
CTAATCCCATGCTTAACATTTTTTCGCAGCATCTCACTTACTGCGTCAATTTTCTTTATATCAGATACAAACTTCTTTTTTTTTATCTATATCTATGTCTATTAATATCTCTTATTTAATAAAGCTTCGGATTATTCTGTGATTTTGAATTGTTTTCACCTTTTGCTCGTTTTATTAGCTTGTATTGCATTTAGCCTAAAATCACGACCATCGGAACTTAACATATATTCTTCCACTTTATTTGTCTTCAAGATAAAGAAATCTGTTTACAGATGATTGCTTATCCAGCCATAATTAATGTGTTTAGTACCTTACAAAGCTTTCTATCTCGCGACCTGTTATAATAAAACAAGTTATTCCTCTTTTCCGGAGAGTAATTCTAACCCTCAAAGAAAGATAGCTACATCTGATGATGTCTTAAAGAGAAAAGTGGAGCAAATATTAACCTATTCTCATTAAAGATATGTCGGAACACTGCTATAGCCACTTTCATGTCAACATTACTATAATCACCTGCCTACTTCTGTTCCTCGATGTAAACAGTTCAGGTACTATTAACAAAGAAAGTTTTACACGGTTGAGCAAGAATCGTTATTGTCAAGGAGACCGTAGACCCTAATCATATTCCTCAAAGGTGAACTTCTCAATTATAAAAACCCTGCAGAGGATTCCAGTGCTCTTCCCAAACTGAAATCCGTCGTTCATGATCATATCTGGGACAGAGTATTAGAAGCTTTTCTTTCTAGTTAAGAAACGTAGAAACCTAGCCTGGTGGCGCGCAAGATTAATTTTACGACAACATTCACCAAATTATCTAGTTCTTGGTGATTACTTTCCCTCTATGTGTTCCTAGCAAACATCTTTAATGGCGTACTTCGACATTTTTATTAACTTATCTAGCCTAAAAATTATTACGTATTCATTAATGGCGTAATCTTTTTCGGGCGGCATAAGCTCTATTCAAAAAAAAGTCGGAAATATTAATTGATCAATATAAATCATTCCAGGAATGTTTTTGGCTCTGTGTTTTCTATGTGGTGCCTGCGAGTTCCTCTTTCCATTTATTGCCCTTATCCGGAGAAGTCAATATCATTGGAAAGAAAGTCAAATGGATACATTGATAGAAGTAACTTTTTTTCAGGGATGCTTGTGCCCTACGCTAGTAGTATGAAATATTGTCTAAAAAGAAGATCACTTCATTCTCGATCAAAGTTTCATGTAATCCTTATCACTCTAAAACCCTACTATTCACAAACGTTCTTTCTTTTTTTTAATTGCCTATTTAGACAGTTTTTTTGCACCCAATTATTACACCTACAACAAAACCTTAAAAACAAATTTACTTTTTCCAACTACATTGTTCGATGAATTTTCAACTCTCATTCCTTTATCCCATCTTAGACTGGATGATGAAAGCAAATAGCGCTTCCACCAGGAATCCTCTACAAAGCAAAATATAAAGAGGCTATTACAATTAACAGCTTTCCCTCTTTTATAGTTGAACTATCCCAAGATAGAACCTTTTCGGGAACAAAAGTTTTTCAACAAAAGCGGGACCGAAGATAGGTGTTGGAATTTAGAAGAAAGTAGGTCAGACCACGGAGCGATAAATGTTGTATTCGTCAGATCACTTTTAACTATAGAGAATACATCATTCTTCGTGCCTCTGGGAAGGTGATTGGGATTGGTGCCCACTGCTGTGATTCTGATAATAAGAAAATACCACTTATTCGTTCTCAGAAAAACTGATTTGACATACCATAATAACACGTGCAAACACTCTGGAAACGTGGTTTAGGCGCAGATCAAACTCCTCTGTAAGGAGTAAATTCCTCTCAATGCGTCATTGTTATTCATGTCCAATTCTAAACTTTCGAGTCCATCTCAAAGGGAAAGTGCGAGATCGAGGAGTTTACGGATGTAATGGTAGTATTTAAGAGACCCAATTTAACGTGCAACATATTTAGGAGAGTCATATGGCTTTTTGATAATCAATGCTACAGAAGAACTATGGGGGTAGGGAACTATGGATTCACATCTTTTGTTTTCTTTTATCAACCAGAAATCGATTATAAACGACGATACAGTGCCCCTTGCTACCCGACCCTTTAAAATGTGATGCTGCTAGAGTTTCTCAAAATTCGGTACTCGTTCTATATTTGGATACCTTTCTGTCCAAGTAACGAAGGACCGCACAACTCTACCTTTTAAACAAGCGAAAACTGCTGAAAAATATAACAATATCATCCCAAACTTAGAAAAACGAGTAAAACAAGAAATTCATATTCTTATAACATTTTTTTCGTTGGTAACCTAATACATTGAGAACTCTACCTAAATATTAATGATCTGTCATAACGGCAACTATCAGTCGCAGCTTTCGCTTCCTGTGTCACTAAAAGTTGCTATGTTCTTCTATTACAGAAACTTTGTTCAAGTGATTAACTTTCTTGTATTTTCCCATAGTCTCCCAGACTATCATTTATACGAAATTCATTTGATGTTTGCATCATTCTTAATGACGTCATTTCTCCAAAAAAGCTCTATTACTAATAGGTGCAGCCATCCTCTTTACTGCTGTACTAAAAATTTCTGTCAATAATTCAATGGTTTGGTCATGATCTTTTTCCTAGCTGCTGGTGCTATCCTATTACCGCAGGTTGCAATTAGTTTGGCCCTCTTCTTCTTTTCAAGATTAAATCTGAACAATTTTCCGGAATATAAATCGTGCTTCATCTAAGAGATCTTACGGACAATGTGTTTGTGTAATCCGACTTACACCACAGCGATCATTTCATCGTTGAAACTTTCTATCATGAATCGTTTAGAGATTGATATGGTTAGACAGATCATTTTTGCTTTCAATTCCTTGTATTATTATTTTTCTCAAATCTTGAAACAACAAGTTGCTACTCAAAAGAAATCTTAGCACATTAAACCTAATCTAATCGAGTTTAAGCTATCACGCGTTGGCCCAAAATTCTGATTTGTTTTCGTCGAAAAGCAATTGACAAAATTTGCAATGGAAATCTCAAATCAGATGTTTGGCCCATCTATGTAGGCTCTCTTGGCTATAATTACTGGCAATATAGAAGGGGTAAAAAATTACTACACAGCCTAAGCTACCAATTCACTTTATATTACGACGGGAAAGATTAGTCAAAATTTTGTAGTTTGAAGCAAGAGACAGTTTGATAAATCTACTTATGATGAAATTGTTGATGTTTCTATCGATTGGTGGTGGTTCGGAAAAAAATTTTCTCCACAGCGGTTTTGTCTGTTCTGGAAGGAAGGGAATATAATCTTTGTGGGGTTTACCGAGGAGAACTTTTTCTACGGGTTTTCTTCGAGTATTAAACCCCGTTCTCTGCCTTTGAGAAATTTTAAATCTCTGTATTGGCGAAATTTCTACTTCGGATGTAATCGGATGTTTTTTTTTGCGCGATATTTCCCAATTAGATAACAAAAATACGCTCTTATTGGAAAATTTCAACCTTCACGTCAACATTACAAACGTGCACGTAAAGGCAGAGTGCAGTACCAGTATCTAGCTAATTATCATGTTTACGGCTTGAAATGAAGCCGAAGATGTATATATTCTTTCGGCGTAAGACTTTTATAATATTTCCAACGCATAGGGTGGTGTTGGTATAAAATCCTAGACGTTTTCTGATTCCAGCTTTCGAAAAGTGTTTCGGAGACCTATACTAGCATAGGCTCTAAAAACCAAAAACAGCACTACCTTCTTCAGTTCTCTTCAAAATGTCATTACCAGAACTGCATCCTATTTCTGTTATGTTCAATTTTGATACATTAATCAACGATGAATGGTACGCTTCTTTTGCTGAAACTGCTGGTAAATTTGGGAAAGGAATCGCCTGTAATAGCGAAGAAGGCTACGTGATATCATATTACCCTGGTCAACATGATGACGTCCTTGAAGCATTGGGATCCTTCGCACAAAGCAATCAATTGTCTTATTTTATATTTGGACAAGGTGAAAAACCTTCAGGAACTGATATGACCATTTATGATGAGAACAAAAGCATTAAGAGAGCTTGCCAAGGCATTGGGTACCAGGTTCAAACTGGCTGTAATCTACCAGATTACTGTGGCGATGATTCGCCTCTAACTGCTGGTTTAAGCTCCGCTACGGACTCCAACACTGGCTCCAGTGACACCTCCAACACTGGCTCCAGTGATACCTCCAACACTGGCTCCAGTGATACCTCCAACTCTGGCTCCAGTGACACCTCCAACACTGGCTCCAGTGATACCTCCAACTCTGGCTCTAGTGACAGCTCCGCCACTACCTCCGCCTCTACTTCAGATGTTATCCCCAGCTCTACCGTTGCAACAGACGG
>JBDNRM010000305.1:0-4356 GCA_047718615.1 Bacillus sp. (in: firmicutes)
TTATTAACGATGAGTATGAATGAGCCTTTAGAATTTTCTATATTTCCGTCTATATTATTATTGATGACATTATTTCGGTTAGGATTAAATGTGTCTACCACAAGATCGATATTATCTACTGGTGATGCTGGTGGAGTTGTCCATACATTTGGAACATTTGTCGTAGGTGGGAATATTGTAGTTGGTTTAGTAGTCTTTTTTATTTTAGTTATTATACAGTTTATTGTTATTACAAAGGGATCGGAGCGTGTATCAGAAGTCGCGGCAAGATTTACATTAGACGCTATGCCCGGAAAACAAATGAGTATTGATGCAGATTTAAACGCTGGTATTATTTCCGAACAGGATGCTAAAGCACGTCGCGAGAAGGTAAGCAGAGAAGCAGACTTTTATGGATCAATGGATGGAGCAAGTAAATTTGTAAAAGGTGATGCAATAGCTGGAATCATTATTGTGTTGATCAACTTAATTTTTGGGATAATAATTGGCATGACTCAGTTAGGGATGTCGATTGGAGATGCTGCACATAATTTTTCTTTAATGTCTGTCGGTGATGGGATTGTCAGTCAGGTCCCAGCTCTTCTTATCTCAACTGCAACGGGTATTATTGTAACAAGAGCGGCATCTAATGGCAATTTAGGATCAGATATTTCCACACAGCTTTTAGCCTATCCCAAAATGCTATACATTGCTGGAGGAACGATCTTACTATTAGGTTTATTTACGCCAATTGATGATGTGTTAACAATTCCGATTGCTGCTTTGCTAGCATTTGGTGGTTATTCGTTATCTAAATCTCCAAAACAGGATGTTGAACAAATACAGGAAATGGAAGAAGAACTGCAAACAGATGAGTTGAAAAGTCCAGAAAGTGTTGTCACTTTATTAAGCATCGACCCAATTGAGTTTGAATTTGGCTACGGGTTAATACCACTTGCTGATGCAAATCAAGGGGGAGATTTATTAGATCGTGTGGTTATGATCAGACGTCAATTGGCTATTGAATTAGGACTGGTGATTCCTGTTGTTAGAATAAGAGATAATATTCAACTGCAGCCGAACGAATATCGTTTGAAAATCAAGGGCAATGAAATAGCAAGGGGCGAGTTGTTATTAGATCATTACTTGGCAATGAGTCCTGGAATAGAAGATGATTCTATTGAAGGAATAGATACAATGGAACCTTCTTTTGGTTTGCCGGCTAAATGGATTACAGAGAAAACAAAAGAACAAGCAGAGATATTTGGTTACACCGTGGTAGATCCTCCCTCTGTTGTTTCGACGCATATAACAGAAGTCATAAAAGCAAATGCATATGAACTGTTAGGGAGACAAGAAACAAAACAACTGGTTGATCATTTAAAAGAAACGTATTCTATTTTAGTAGAAGAAGTAACACCAAACCCTTTATCTATTGGAGATATCCAAAAAGTATTGTCAAAATTATTAAAAGAAAATGTATCGATTCGAAATTTGCCAATTATTTTTGAAACATTAGCGGATTTTGGAAAAATATCAAGTGATACAGACCTGCTGGCAGAGTATGTAAGACAAGCATTAGCCCGACAAATTACCAATCAATATTCGTCAAATGGAGATTCTTTAAAAGTGGTTACTTTGTCAGGAAAAGTAGAAAAATTAATTGCAGATAATATTCAACAAACGGAGCATGGTAATTATTTAGCAATTGATCCAGCAATGTCGCAATCAGTATTAGAAAATTTAGCTTCTCAAGTGGAGCAATTATCTGTAATGGAACAAATACCAATTGTATTATGCTCGCCTGCTGTAAGAATGTATATTAGACAATTAACAGAGCGGTACTTCCCGCAAATACCTATATTATCGTATAACGAATTAGAAGCAAATGTTGAAGTACAGAGTGTCGGGGTGGTGAATATAGATTGAAAATAAAGAAATTTATCGCAGAAAGCATGCCGGAAGCAATGAAAAAGGTTCGTTCTGAATTAGGAAATGAAGCAGTAATTTTACATTCAAAAGTAATTCACACAGGTGGTTTTTTAGGTTTTTTTAAAAAAAGAAATATTGAAGTGCTTGCGGCGATTGATCCTGCAATAAATAGTGAAACATCTGTTAAAAAGAAAGTAATACCTCCGTTTCCAAAGCTTTTAGATGAAAAGCTGGAAGAAGCAGAGGAGATGTCTTCGTCTGCTAATCTATCAACAAATCAACTAATGGAACAGTTGAATCAATTAAACGATCGGGTGCAGGAAATAGCTCAACAAGAAAAAAAGAATCAAATGACACTGCCTGGACCAATCCAACAAGTAATGGGTTGTTTAGAAAAACAACATTTAGATGAACAACTTCAAACAAAAGTAGTAAAAAAACTAATAGAGAAATGGTATCGAGAAGGGGAAGACAAATCAGTTAATGAGGTAAAAGAATGGGCACAAAAGTATTTACATCAAGAAATTGCGTCCAATACATTTGGAGAATTATCATTATCCAAAAAATTTGTTAACGTGATTGGACCAACAGGTGTTGGGAAAACAACTACATTGGCTAAAATGGCTGCAGATTTTATGTTAAAACATCATAAAAAAATTGGGTTTATTACGACAGATACTTATCGCATTGCTGCAATCGAACAATTAAAAACATATGCCAATATTTTAAATGTTCCTTTAGAAGTATGTTATAACTTAAAAGATTTTGAGTTGGCAGCAAAAAAACTAGAAACTTGTGATGTTATTTTAATTGATACGGCGGGAAGAAATTTCCGAAATAAACAATATGTTGAAGATTTAAAAAAAGTGGTCGATTATAAAAGAGAGATGGAAACATTATTAGTATTATCTTTAACAGCAAAACAAGAGGATATGGAGGAAATTTATCGTCAGTTTTCTACTATTGATATTGATCGGTTTGTTTTTACGAAAATGGATGAAACATCTACATATGGTAGTATGGTCAATTTGATTGTTAAATATCAAAAAGGTGTTGCTTATTTAACGACAGGTCAAAATGTTCCGGATGATATGCTTGCAGCAACTTCTTTAGAAATTGTAAATAGGATAATTGGGGTCGATGAAAAATGACAGATCAAGCGGACATTTTACGAAAAAGATTTCAAGAAATTTATCAGCAGAATCATCAAAAAACCCTTGCTGTTATTAGTGGAAAGGGAGGAGTTGGGAAATCAAATTTTTCTCTCAACTTTTCGCTTTCCTTACTAAAAAAAGGGCATTCTGTTTTATTAATGGATATGGATATTGGAATGGGAAACATTGATATTTTAATGGGGATCCACTCAAAATTTACAATTGTAGATTATTTTGAAAATAAAGCATCGTTCTCAGACATTATCAATGAAGGTCCACAAGGTATTCACTATATAGCAGGAGGATCTGGCTTATCTGATTTTGTCCATATGGGGCAGGAAACAATGGATAGGTTTTTTCATGAATTCACCTTATTTCTTAATCAATATGACTATGTCCTATTTGATATGGGGGCTGGGATCAGCAACGATTCATTGCATTTTATTTTATCTGTGGATGAAGTCATTATTTTAACTACTCCAGAGCCTACATCTATTACAGATGCGTATGCCGCCATGAAGTTTATTTATCTGCATAAAAAGGACATTCCTTTTTATATAGTAGTGAACCGTATAATTTCTGCTAAAGAGGGTAGGGACACATTTCAAAAGTTAAAATATGTTTTGGCCCGATTTTTAGAAAAAGATGCGATTAGTTTAGGGATGATACCAGATGATCAACAGGTTTTACAGGCCGTTCGAAAACAAGTTCCCTTTATTATTTTTAATGAAAAATCAATAGCTGCTAAAGCTTTATTCGAATTAACCGATAGATATTGTAAACAACTGTTTTCAGACTCTGCACAAAAAAGCAAAACACATTTTGTTACAAAATTAAAAAGGTTTCTGTTTGAAAGGTAGTGCGTATACATGGAGAAAATAAAAGTTCTAATAGTGGATGATTCGGCTTTTATGCGTAAACTTATTGCCGATTTTCTCTCTGAGGATTCTCGCATTACAGTAGTTGGCACTGCTAGAAATGGCGAAGATGGTATTCGGAAAATTAAAGAATTACAGCCTGATGTTGTTACATTAGATGTTGAAATGCCAGTGCTTGATGGATTACGTGCGTTAAAACGCATTATGGTAGAAAATCCGGTTCCTGTTATTATGCTATCCAGTACAACAAAGGAAGGAGCAGATAACACCATTCAAGCTATTCAAATGGGGGCAATTGATTTTGTCGGTAAACCATCTGGCCCTATTTCATTAGATTTACATAAAGTAAAACAAGAATTAATAGAAAAAGTAATTTCAGCAAATAAAGTAAAACTTAAAACGATATTAAATAT
>JBDNRM010000306.1:0-4335 GCA_047718615.1 Bacillus sp. (in: firmicutes)
TTACGTGCTAAATTAGAGAATGTCCGTCTTTACCTATTATCTATTTAGTTATGTCTCAGCCTCACTTTATTTGAAAAATAAGAAGAAATTGAAATACTGGACAACTAAAGATATACTTATTTGCAATACGAATGATTGCAGTGGAGGAGAAAAATGAAAATACATCAATTGCTTAAATCTAATTCTTCCATTTTATTTATGATGATTTTTATGGTACCTATAGCGGGAGAATTTAAGTTTTTTCCTTTGAATGATCAGTTTAGAGTAAGCTTTGCACCGACAGTTTTCTTTTTTCTGCTTCTGTTTTTGCCGCAAAAAAAAATTATATCGGCAGGTATTATAACAGGAGTGGCTGTTGGTATTTTCCGTATGATCGTCGATTTTTTGTTAGTAGATTCTTATACGTTTGAACACTCTTTATATATGCGATTGCCTGCTTGTTTTTACTACATAAGCTATGCCTTCTTTTTTGCTGTGTTAAGAGTGAAAAAAATTCAAAATCAAGTTTGGAAGATCGGTATTTTTGGTATTGCCCTAGAATGGATTTCGCAAATTATTGAATTGACCATTCAATCTTCTATTTTAGGTGGAATGGTAGACATACATAGTATGAATGATATTTTGCAGATAGGAACGATTGCCATTTTCAGAAGTTTTTTTGTTGTTTCTTTCTATAGTATGATTGTAATTTATGAGGCTAAAATAAGAGAAGAGGAGATAACAAGTAAAAATGAACACTTATTATTGCTGTTATCAAGCCTTTATGAAGAAAATATTCATGTGAAAAAAACATTAAAAAATGTAGAAATAATAACAAAAGAGTCTTATGAATTGTACCGTTCTTTAAAAAATAATAGTTTAACAAGAGCAGAAACACAGCAATTAAGTCAACAAGCCTTAAAAATTGCTGGTAATATACATGATATTAAGAAAGATAATCAACGAATATATGCTGGAATATCAAAATTAATTGCAACTGAGAATTTTTCAGAATACATGCAGCTAAATGAATTGCTGCAAATAATCGTGAAAAGTAATGACAAGTATGCTCAGTCGATAGGAAAAAAAATTCATTTTTCAACTGAATTAGATGTTTCTCAGGATCAATTTGAAGTATATTTATTATTGTCTATCATTAATAATCTTGTCTCTAATAGTATTGAAGCAATTAAGAAAACAGGCTCTATTGCTATTTATGCATATGAAAAGGAAGACAGATTATTTATTGAAGTTTCTGATACTGGCATAGGCATCGAAAAAAAATATGATAAGCTAATATATAAACCTGGTTTTTCCCTTAAATTTGACGGTGTAGGGATGTCGTCTACTGGAATAGGTCTTTCATACAGTAAAGAAATTATTACTAATTATGGAGGAAATATTACACATGTGGCTATTCCCGGAACGGGAACTAAATTTATGGTAGAATTACCAAAGGCAAGATTAATAAAGGAGAACTAATTATGCGATTTTTTTTAGTTGATGATGACGAAGTAATTCGCTCATTGCTAACACATATTATTGAAGATGAAGATATTGGCGAGGTTGTAGGTGAAGCAGATAACGGAGAAACGGTAACAAGTCAATTATTAAATTTTAAAAAAGTAGATATCGTAATTGTCGATTTATTGATGCCGGTCCGAGATGGCATTGAAACAATTCGCTCATGGAACGAAGAATATAAAGGAAAAACGATTATGCTTTCACAAGTTGAATCAAAGGAACTGATCGGTGAAGCCTATTCACTTGGAATTGAATATTACGTAACAAAACCAATTAACAGCAATGAGTTTTTATCTGTTACAAAAAAGGTCATTCAAAAAATTCTTTTAGAGAAGACCGTAGGGGACATTAGACGTACATTGAATGGAGTATTGGAAATTACAAATAATGATCATAAAAAAAAGCCTTTTATTAAAGATTATACCCTAATTGAAGCAGGAGAATTTCTTTTATCTGAGTTAGGAATAATCGGGGAGAATGGCAGCAAAGATTTACTAGAAATTATTCAATTTTTATATCAGCATGAAGTAAACGATACATTTGAAATGAATTTTCCTTCTTTGAAAGAATTATTTGAAGGAATCGCAAGACAGCGTGTTGGTGATAATGCTCCGACCCTTGATGTGTTGAGAGAAACAAAAGCAAGTGAACAACGTGTTAGAAGAGCAATCAATCAATCGATCACTCACTTGGCAAGTATTGGCTTAACTGATTTTTCCAACCCTAAATTTGAAAATTATGCATTAAAGTTTTTTGATTTTTCGATTGTAAGAAGCAAGATGACGGAGTTGAAAAGTGAAAAAGCAGCTCATTCGAAACAAGTGAAAATTCATACGAAGAAATTTATTCAAGTATTATACTTCGAAGCGAAAAAACTTGTTCAAACAAATAGACATGAAAATGGGTAGAGCATGAAGAAAAAAAGGATGGGATGCTTTTTTTTCTTTCTGCTTATCTTGATTATCAGTTTTGCTTCTCTCTATCAATGGAAAGCTAGGTACGAGAAAAACCTCGAAAAGACACCTCTGCCGACAAAATTAAACGAAACTGTTGCACAAAATCGAGATATTTTAGTTGATAAAGCAGCAGATAAAGGTATTCTGATTGTGATTACAGCGGATTTTCGAAGCTTCTCTGAACAAAATAAATTATATGCTAAAGGAAGAACGGAAGAAGGAACCATTGTCACCAATGCACAAGGGGGAGAATCCTATCATAATTATGGATTAGCGATTGATTTTGCCCTATTAGATGTAAATGGCCAAGTTATTTGGGATATGAAATATGATGGGAATGGAAACGGAAAAAGTGATTGGATGGAAGTAGTAGGCATTGCAAAGTCCTTAGGATTTGAATGGGGAGGAGATTGGAAAAGTTTTAAAGATTATCCTCATTTACAAATGAACTTCGGACTTTCTATTGGAGACCTTCAAAAAGGGAAAAGGACAGATCCTTAAAGTCGTTATTCGACTGAAGGAGCTGTCCTTTTGTCGTATCAAAATTTATTTATTCAAATTAGAGACATGCCAAGCTTTTGACAGACAGGATGTTGGGTCAATCAATGTCTGCTAACGTAGTTGCTGCGAATTTCGTCGTTTTTTGCTGTGCAATTAGCCGGTTATGCTCGTGATTTTCTTGTCATTACATAGTAGATAACAAATAATAATAAATCAGTTGACTTGTTGCTTCCACTGAAGAGAAATGCGTACGTTCATATGCATGAGAAGAATCGATGCCAGGACCAATTAATCCATGTACGATATCATGTCCTGAACGAATGGCTGCAGATGCATCTGAACCATAATATGGATAAATGTCCAATTGGTAAGGTATTTGATGACTCACCGCTAGTTGTGCGAGTTTTTTCCTTAGAGCATAATGATAAGGACCGCTCGCATCTTTTACACAAATGGAAACGGAATATTCATCCGTTGACTGACCATCACCCATCGCCCCCATATCCACCGCTAAGTATTCAACTGTTTCTGCTGGAATATTCGAGTTTCCTCCATACCCAATTTCTTCATTATTAGAGATTAAGAAATTAGTTGTGTATGGAAGTGTAATATTTGCTGTTTTGAATTGTTTAAGAAGTAATAACAGAATAGCGACACTTGCTTTATCATCAAGATGTCTTGATTTTATAAAACCGGACGGAGTTATTTCAACCCTGGGATAGAAAGAGACAAAGTCACCGACTGAAATACCTAAATTTTCGACATCTTTTTTTGTTTGAACTTTTTCATCTATTCGAACTTCCATATTGGTTTGACTGCGTTCTTGCTTGGCAGCATCTTTATATACATGAACAGATGCTTGATGCAGTAATATAGTGCCGCTATACGTTTTGCCGCTTACTGTTTCAATTAAACAGTTTTCACCCTCAATACTGTTATAAGTAAAGCCTCCGATTAAATCGAGACGGAGTCTGCCATTTTCCTTTATTTCCTTCACCATTGCTCCAAGTGTATCAACATGTGCTGTTAGCATTCTTTGTTTAAGATGGGACTCGCCTTCTAGTGTTGCAATTATTCCACCTTTATTATTTCTTTTGGTTTCGATTTGCAGGTCTCGAAGATATGACTCGATAAAATCAATGATTTTCCCTGTGTTTCCAGAAGGGCTGCTTGTAGTTAATAGTTTTTCTAATAATGTTATGTATTCTTTTTGCTCCAATTGCACCAATGAAAATTCCTCCTTTATTGATTCCATTTTATTATACTTGAAAAAGATATTGCGAGCAGTAAATGTGGATCAAATAGTGGAGAGTACCTGAAAGCGAAGTGGAAATTTAAAAAAATAACATAATTAACTTTACTGAATATTATTATT
>JBDNRM010000307.1:0-4293 GCA_047718615.1 Bacillus sp. (in: firmicutes)
GTTACACACGCATTTTCATGCTTAAAAGCTTCAAAAAAAGAAGCTGTGGATATACTGAAACGTACCTATTATTTAAAAAAGATTTAAAAAAAGAAAGCCAGTTGCTTTCTTTTTTATGCATAAACTTATTCATATTTTATGAATTTCACTTACCATATGACTAAGCTCTGGAAGTATCATTCTTTTCATCGCCAAACGGACTGCACCTGTTGATCCAGGTGTGCAAATAACTATTTTTTGATTAATCGTTCCAGCTATTGCCCTTGAGAGGATAGCAGCGGAACCGATATCTTCCGTAAAGCTTAGCATTCGGAAAATCTCACCAAAACCATCCAGCTCTTTTGTCAATAATGGTTTGACCGCTTCAATCGTAACATCTCTAGGAGAGATTCCAGTTCCTCCATTTAAAAGAATAGCCTCTATGCTCGGTGACTGCACGCCAAGGAGCACTTCTTTTCTTATCTCATTTACATCATCTTTAATAATTGTATGATCAGCGGCATCGTGATTTTTTTCTTTTAAAAGTTCTATCATTAACTTACCGCTTGTATCTGTTTCGAGTGTTCTTGTATCACTAATCGTAATAACCTTGCAATTTACTTTTGTAAATTCTTTTTTTATATGATTGTTTTGAACCACGTTTTCTCCTCCACAGCTGTAAAAATAAAGATACCCTGTCGATAAGTTCACAGTCAGAATACACTTCCGTTTCGCTTTCCTTGGAGCTACGCTTGAACCTCCTGTGAACGTGCTCCTGTGGGGTCTAATTCCCATAGGAGTCTTCGTATAATCTGAGTGCTCCCTTAATCAAACTGCCTATTTTCATCGTTCCTTGTGCAAATTTGTTTGTATGGATCTTCTTACCTTTAAATAAAAATGCTTCTTCCCTTCTATCATTCATTTATAACTGAAGATTTTTCTCGTCTACTTTATGTAATAACAAATCTCTTCTATGCTTTGCAAATAAATGCAGTATATGCATTGGCCTTGTCATGGCAACATAAAGTAATTTCACATCTATTTCCTCTAGGCTAAACACTTCTTGCAAAGCAACAATTAATACCGCATCAAATTCTAAACCTTTTGATAAATAAGAAGGAACAATAAGAATATGATTTTTCTCCATATCCTCATTTTCACGAAGAAGTTGTATAGGAAGATTCGTTTTCTTTTTCAAAAGCATATAAATATTTTTACATTCTTGATCTGTTTTGCCAATAATAGCAATGGAGCGATATCCATTATTGTGAATATCTTTTATTGTCACTGTTACATGCTCTATCAACTCCATTTTCTTCTCATAAGAATGAAAAACTGGTTTAGCTCCGTGTCGAACTACAGGCTTTACTTTAGGAAGGTTCTCGTTCACTAAATCTAAAATATCATTAGCGACTTTCATAATATCAATAGTCGTCCGGTAACTTTTTTGCAAAGTTAAATAGTTTGCCCGCGGGAATACTTCTTCTCTTAATGTTTGCCAGCTTTTTAGACCGCGGTAAGAGTGAATACCTTGAGCTAAATCACCTACTAGTGTGAACATATCTGTTTCTAACCCTATCTTCAAAGCATATAGCTGAAACTCACTATAATCTTGTACTTCATCTATCACAATATTTTTTGCTTTTAACTCTTTGTCAATTCCAAAAATTTTATGCTGCATATAGAAAAGAGCACCTAAATCTTCTATTTCTACTTGTTTCTTATTCAAAAGATTTTGCTGAAAAGCAACAAAAAAACTGATTTGCTCTTCTGATAAAATACCTGAGGCAAGTTCCTTCCATATTTGTTCACTAGCAAAAAGCTTTTGATAATATCCATAAAGCGTATCTGTGGGCATTTTATCCATAAATTTTTTTATTGCAGTCTTTGATTCTTTTTTTACTTGGTTTATTCGTTCCTCTTTTTTATCTAAAAAATACACAACTCGTTCTTTTCTTTTTACAGGATCGTCAATTGCTAGAGCATAATCTAGTGCATTTTCGTACTTTTCGGTCAACTTAGATAAAATGATTGTTTTTTTACGCTTTAAATCTGCTTGTAATATCCCTTTAATTTTTTGTTTTCTTTTTAGAAAAGGGAGATAATGATACTCTTCTGTAAATAATCTTTGCAATTTTTTGGCACCATATAAAGGGAATTTTTCTATTTTGAAATCCTCTTTCGGGCTCATATTCTGGAGAATTTGGTTTAAATATCGATCCAAGACTTCCTTATAGAGTAAGGATCCTTTAAAGTAGGCCAACCATTTTATCATCTTTTCATTTTTATATTGATGTTGAAGCAAACCAATAAGCTTCTCATTTGGTTTTACAATTTTAATTTTCTTCCCAAGGCATAAACGAACATAGTCAATATACGTTGTTTGTCTTATTTTTTCCACTCCTAAATCAGGGAGAGCTTCCGAGATATAACCGATAAACATATTATTTGGTGCCAATATCATTAGCTGTTCTGGTTTAAAGTACTTTGCATAATGATAAATAAAATAAGAAATTCTATGCAAGGCAATGGTTGTTTTCCCACTTCCAGCTGCCCCTTGAACAATGATCGGGCGATTTAGATCCGCACGAATAACCTGATTTTGCTCTTCCTGAATAGTGGAAATTATCTCTGTTAAACGCTGATCTGCTTTACCAGCTAATGATTCCTGCAGCAATTCATCTGTGGTTGTTAAATCAATATCCTGATAATGAAGGAGCTTTCCTTCTTCCATTTTAAATTGCCTTTTTAAGGAGAGATACCCTTCTATTTCTTCCTCATTTGCTGTATAAGAAACATTCCCTAGTCTTCCATCATAATATACATTTGCAACCGGTGAGCGCCAATCTACTATTATCGGTTTCTGTGTATCTTTTTCATAAAGGGATGTTTTACCAATATAGTAACTTCTTTTGTTTTTTTTGCCTTTCATTTGATAATCAATCCGAGCAAAATAAGGGGCATTCATTAATCTTTTTAATGTATTTAATTCCGTTGTAGCAATATGCAAAAATCTGCTATTTGTTAATAATTGAATATAGTTTAAGCTGCTATCCGAATAGTCAAGATCGGAACTTGCCTGTTTCATATCTACTTCCAAATTTCCCTTGCTTTGTAAGGCTTCTTCCATCACTTGTTCCATATAATTTTTTGTATAAGCAAGGCGTTCCTTTTCAGCTTGAAATTCCAAATCCTTCTGATCCATTATTATCTCCTTTCGAGTAAATAGGCTGAATCAAAAAACGTAATAGGCGGAGTATTATTGCCTATTTTTTTATAAGCAAATGGCTTTTTTGATAATAATTATGTGCAAACTCAGTTACTTTTCTAGTAAAATGATAGTTTGTTCCACCACCAATTAACATACTAACCAAAGGTGAACTTTTGCTGTACATTGTAATGAAAAGTAGTTTTACACACTGTTTTACTAAAAGCTCAAAGTTGCTTTCGTCGACTATTTCTTCTTTTCCTTTATAAAAAAATTCTTCTTTATATACTAGCTCCTCCATTAATTCATTCCATGCATTTCCTTGCAGTTCTTTAGGGAGGCATGCTGCATAAAAAACTTTTAAAACAGTCATAATTTCATAAGGGGTATTGGCTGGGCGTCCATATATAGAAGCAATGACTTGAATAGAACGAAGATTAATGACTAAAGCAGCTAAAATATCTGTTAATAACAAAGACGATTTTCCGCTTCCTGTTAATGCACCTTGACTAAATGCCAACATTCGATAATGAGCGATATGCTGCTGTGCAAGTAAGTTTAATTGATCTATAGTCAGCTTATTCATATCTTCTAAACGGAAGATGTTATTATGAAAGACTCTTGCTGTTTGCAATATTTTATCTGTAGCTTTTTTTTGAGCGGAGGAATTAAATAATACAGATTGCAATTCAAAAAGAGAACGGTCCATTAGCATAAATAAAGAACTTTTTGTTGTATCTGGAAGCAATTTGACTCCCATTTCTAGATACTTTTTATATCGTTTTGCTTCATTTGTTAGTCTATAGTCATTTAATTGTTGTTCCCATGTCTCTATTGTATGTAAATAATATATCTCACTGTTTGTTAGCATCCTTATCTCTCCTCCAACAATACATATTTCTTCCATTTATATATATTGTAGAATATCATATCATTGCCCACAACCGAAATTTTAATAAGAACAATGTGAGGCGCTGGCCGGATAAATGCACCATATCCTGTACGTCGGAGCTAGACAGCCTTCACATTTCAAAAATTTCCCCCTTTCTTCCCTTATAAGAAACACACATGATTTCACACTCACACCCCGGCATGAAAATTTTTTC
>JBDNRM010000308.1:0-4289 GCA_047718615.1 Bacillus sp. (in: firmicutes)
TAGTGGAAAGCAACCCCCACAATAAAAAACAAGCCTCTCATTTTATTGTTCTAAACCGAGTAATATCAAGGACTTGCAAACGAATTTGATGATGCGAAGTTTGAGTTTTAAAGTATAAATTTATTCCCATACTATCTGCCATGTAATATTAAACTTATCCGTTACCCACGCCACTTGTCGGAAGTGAAGTATAGGTTCTGGCCCCATCATTACGGTTCCATGTTTAGATAATTCTAAAAAAAGAGAATTAAATTCTGTTTGATCTTTACAATCAATTAATAGAGACGAAGCCCAAGTGAACTCTGGACAATACTTCTTTTCCATATCCATTACCATAAATTGCTGCCCCATCAACTCAAATAATCCATTAAGAACCTTCCCTTCTTCCCCTCTGTTTTCCTTTGAAATATGCGAAAGCGATAATAATTTAGAGTTTGGAAAAACAGAAATGTAATAATTCATTGCTTCCTCCGCGTTTCCACAAAAGGTTAAAAACGGTGTGATTCGTTGTTTAAAGTTTGTCATGATAATGCCTCCTTCTTTTATACAAATCTATTGTCATTCTATTAGAAAACAAAAACTGCAACAGCTCTTCTTTATGAAGATTACAAAAAAGAGTAGATTTATTGCTATCATACTATATATCGTTAGCTAAAACTGCTCATTTTAATAGAATAGCTACTAATTAATTCTTCCTATGTATTATTCTTATATAATACTTTCCCATCTTCCTATTTACTTTTTCACGTTTTCGCGTTGAAGTGCTAAAAAAAGTTATTGACGCTTATCTGAATATTTTCTATAATTAATTCCAAAATCAAAGCGATTGGGGATTACTACCGTGAAGGAATTTTTTAATAAATTATTAACTGGGATGAGTATCGGAATTGTAGTTTCATTAATACCAAATGCATTATTAGGTGAACTATTAAAACTATTGATTCCCTCCTTTCCAGCATTGCAGCATATATTAGATCTGACGACTATTATAATGAGTTTATTACCGGTTATGATTGGCGTAATGGTTGGCATTACCTTTAAATTAACCTCTATTCAAACAGCTAGTGTTGGCATTGCCGCAATGGTCGGAAGTGGTGCTATTCAGAAAACAACAGAAGGTTTATTTGCATTAAATGGAATTGGCATTGTTGTCAATACAGGACTAACAGCAGCATTGGCAGTGGTATTTGTGCAATTTATTGGAGATCGTTTAAAGGAATATTCGATTCTTCTCCTGCCAACTTTAAGCATCCTGATTCCTGGTATGATCGGCTACTTAATCCTACCATTTGTAAAGTCTTCTACCGGTTTAATCGGTGTTGGCATTGCTAACATTACTTCCTTACAGCCAATAGTAATGGGGATGTTGATTTCAATCGTTTTTTGCATCATTATCCTTTCTCCTATTTCGACTGTCGGTGTCGCTACAGTCATCTCACTATCTGGAATAGGTTCAGGAGCCGCTAACTTAGGCATCGTAGCAGCAGGCATTGGATTAGCTATTGCCAGCTACAAAGCTAATGCACTTGGGACTGCGTTAGCTCATGTACTTGGTTCTCCAAAAATTCAAATGCGAAACTTCTTTATGAAGCCAAAAATTATTATTCCTATGCTAATTACAGCAGGATTTTTAGGAGCATTAGCAGGACTTTTTAATATTCAAGGTACACCATACAGCGCTGGTTTTGGTTTATCCGGTTTAGTAGGACCATTAAACTATATGCATTTAGCTGAAGGTGGCTGGACAACAGAAAATATTCTGATTATGATAAGCACATTCTTTATTCTTCCTTTCCTCTTAAATGTTGTACTTATTTATGTATTTACGAAAAAATTCAAGATCATAAAATCAGATGATTATAAATTACATTTTGATTGATCAATATATAAAAGGCGGCCATGCCATAAATTTGTAATAACTTATGGCATGACCGCCTGTCTGTATTCTTTTATCATTCTTATCTCTTTTGTTTCTTATGGAACAATTCTACTTTAAAAATCCAGAACAGTTAGTCACTTGTTTATTAGGAAGAAAGCCAGCCTTATGATTTTGCAGAAAAATATTGCTTAAGCAATATTTGATTTTGCACGATATCTTCAAGTGTATATTGATCAAGAACCTTTAAAAATTGCTCTAATGCTTCACTGAATAAATGCTTTAACGAGCAGACTGGTGTAATAATACATTTATCTTGGTGTTCAAAACATTCCACAAGATAAAAATCTTCTTCTGTCCTGCGAACCACTTCCCCTATATTAATGGCAGAAGGATCCATCGCTAAACGCATTCCCCCATTTCTCCCTCGTATTGTTTCAATATATTCCATTTTTCCTAAATTATAAATAACCTTCATAAGATGGTTTTTAGAAATATTATATGTTTCCGCGATTTCTTTTATATTTACTAGCCTCTTCTCATTATCAGTTGCCAAGTAAATTAATACTCGCAACGAATAATCTGTATAACTAGTTAATCTCAACTTTTCTACCTCCATTCCATCCAAATAAGTTATTATGTTTTTCATAGTGTAAATGTGAACATTTTGTTAAATCATTCATAGAAAAACCTAAAAGATGTATTTAAAATATTGCTTTTTCGCATTATCCATACTAGTATGATGATATATTAAAAATACTACTTTAAAAAGAGGGGTTAATTATGCTATCTAAGAAAACAATCGAAATCATTAAATCTACCGTTCCCGTATTAGAAGTACACGGTACTAAAATCACTACTGTTTTTTACAAAAATATGTTTACTGCACATCCTGAATTATTAAATATCTTTAATCACAGCAATCAAAAACAAGGGAGACAACAAACAGCATTAGCAAATACTATCCTTGCTGCAGCAAAGTATATTGATAACCTAGAAACTATTATACCTCTCGTAAAACAAATAGCCCACAAACATCGCAGTTTAGCAGTAAAAGCTGAACATTATCCAATTGTTGGAGAATTTTTACTTAAAGCCATTAAAGAAGTCCTTGGAGAGGCTGCTACAGATGACATTATTAATGCTTGGGCAGAAACCTACGGTGCTATCGCAGAAGTCTTTATTAATATCGAAAAAGAAATGTATGCAGAAGCAGCTGTTCAAGAAGGGGGTTGGGCTGATTATAAAAACTTTAAAGTAACGAATAAAGTAAAAGAAAGCGAATGTATTACGTCCTTTTATTTCACAGCAGAGGATGAAACGGATCTTCCTATTTTCAAACCTGGTCAATATATCACCATTCGCCTAGCTATCCCAGGTGAAGAATATTTATTTAACCGTCAATACAGTTTGTCTGCTGCTCCTAATAAAAAATACTTCCGTATCTCTGTAAAAAGAGAAGCAGAAGATAACACACCAAATGGAATCGTGTCTAATTATCTCCATGATCATGTTAAACAAGGAGATGTATTGGAAGTTACCATACCCGCTGGAGAATTTACTTTAGACAGCAGTAAAACAGATAGACCAATCGTATTCCTATCAGGCGGTGTGGGAATCACCCCATTTATGAGCATGCTTACTAATATTGCTGATACACATCCTGAACAACTAGTGGAGTTTATCCATGCTTCAAAAAGTGGAAATGTACAGGCTTTTAAAGAAGAATTAAACATGCTATCAAAAAAAATGCCGAATCTTCGTTTAGCTTTTATTTACGACAATCCTTCCGATGAAGATAAACTGGATATCCATTTTAAAAAACAAGGATTGATTGATCATGACTGGCTGCATAATACTATTCAAGAAAAAAATGCCGATTATTATTTATGTGGACCTGTACCCTTCTTAAGAAACGTTATCTTACATTTAAAGAAAATGGATATTGATGACTCTGCGATTCATTACGAGTTTTTTGGTCCATCTGTTCAATTAGAAAATTAAACCCATACAAACTCTAATTACTTTTTAAGCTGTCCTGCTTTAAACTCGCACCTATGTCAAAGAGACATGAAAAAAAAGATTCAATCAACTAGAAGTGATCCCTATACTGTTCAGGGGTCATCTTTTTAAGTTCTACTGATATCGATAGTCTACCTCAACGCTTAGATTAAAAACAACCCCTCTTCTAGACATAGATTGGGCTAGACCATATTTTTTAATAACTTTTGATATCTTGGACTGGTGTAATGGCTTCCCTTGGCAGAGTGGATAAAGGAATCTTCATGTAAAGTTACCTTCTGGTTGTTGATTAATTTATGAATCACCTTCATTGCGATGACTACAGTGATACCCTTAGAAATACAGCTCCGAGGAGTAAACTTTGATAAAAAAATGTGAAAGATGTTAAAGT
>JBDNRM010000309.1:0-4288 GCA_047718615.1 Bacillus sp. (in: firmicutes)
ATTCTCCACTATTCGACATTGTGAGGAAAATTATTTATACGATATAATAGTAAAAATGAACGATAATCACTTTTAACTATCACAAAATGTCAAGGATGGTATAAAACATGAAAAAGATAATTGTAATTGGCGGTGGGATTTTGGGTGCATCCACTGCATATGAATTAGCGAAAAGAGGAGCCGAAGTTATAATCATTGATAGAGAAGATAATGGCAGAGCAACAGCTGCTGCTGCTGGTATTATCTGCCCATGGATATCACAGCGCAGAAATAAAAGATGGTATCGTTTAGCAAGGGAAGGGGCAAAATATTACCCCAATTTAATAGAAGAGTTAGCAAAGTATAAAGAATTTTCTACTGGTTATGCAAAAGTTGGGGCATTAAGCATCCATTCTGATCACAGCAAATTAGAAGCCATGCTAGATCGAACGATAAAAAGAAGAGAGACCGCACCAGAAATAGGCAATGTTAAACTATTGAGTCAAGAAGAAGTACAAGACTTATTCCCTCCACTTGCAGCTGGCTATGAAGCAGTTTATGTAAGCGGGGCTGCAAGAGTCGATGGTTTTGCCCTTCGCAATGCTCTAATCCGAACATCTAAAAAACTAGGAGCTATATTTTTACATACAAATGCATCTCTTATTATAGAAGGGAAAAAAATTATCGGAGTACGAACAGAGGATCAAACTATACTAGCAGATGAAATAATTATTACAGCTGGAGCTTGGGCAGATCAATTATTGCAGCCTTTATCCATTTCATTACAGGTAACAGAACAAAAAGGACAAATTATCCATTTGGAATTACCTGAAACGGATTGTACAAAATGGCCTGTTGTTATGCCTCCTCATGATCAATATATTCTTTCTTTAGATAATAATCATTTAGTTATTGGTGCAACACATGAAAACAACACTGATTTTGACTATCGTTTATCAGTTGGGGGCATAAAAGAAGTAATAGATAAGGCATTAAAATATGCGCCTGGATTATTAAACTGCACTTTTGTTGAAGCAAGAGTTGGATTTCGTCCATTCACTCCTGATTTTCTGCCCGTATTTGGAAGAGTACGGAACTATGATGGACTGCTTATTGCTAATGGATTAGGAGCTTCTGGATTAACGATGGGTCCATTTATTGGCCAGCAGCTTGCTAAATATGTGCTACGTATGAAAACTGATATAGAATTTGAGGATTATACTGTTGACAGCTGCATCATAGAAAATGAGTAAATGTTTATTAAAAAGAAGAAGCTATGACCTCAGCAATCTGCTGATAGGTTTAGCTTCTTCTTTTTAGTTAGGCTACCCTGAAAAGAGGATTTCGCTCTCTCAATTAGTCCGCAGCCGGAATACTCTTCGCTTTCCATGTGGCGAGTACCGAGCCTTCTCGCTGCGCTGCGGGGTCTCGTCTTTCTCGCATTCTCGCGGGAGTCTTCGTGTATTCCAGCTGTTCCCTGCTTATAAACTTTAGAAAGTGCTTCTTTTCATGCGCCATGGTGCAAAATTTGGTTGTTTGAGTTTCTGTGTACTCCGTTTTTTCTGTAATCCTGCTTTTTGAAAACAGCTTTAGCTTTAAGTTCATTACTTATATACTGGAACTTCTATTTTTAGAGTATAGGAGTTTAATAGATTATATAAATTATAGATTTGATTTACTTGTTTTGTAGCCCATCCAATATCTGATGCATATTGATGTGTTGCCACTCCTTCTGCCGTTGCCGCATATGGATTCCATCTCATTTTATATAATGTATCTTGTCCAGCATTAATATAACCTTGGGCAATAAATTTTGCTCCTCCAATAATTGCGGCTTCAGGTGTAAACCAGCCAGCATTATAAGCATACTTTGCTCCACTAGTGACAGCACTGCCATCATAAGCTCCTATTCCGTACATGTTGTAAACTGTTTTTCCATTGTAGGAAACACCACTTGCTAATGTAGAGGTTCCATTACCTGTCTCAAGCAATGCATGGGAAATAAGATATATTTCATTCACACCATATGCATTTGCAGCTGTTACAAATGCAGAAGCTTTCCCTGATAAAATTCCTTTTCCTGCTAATATTTTTTCATTTACTTCTCCATCATTAATATTCGTCGTTTCTGATAGTTTTAAGAATTGCATCGTTGTAACTTTATTAGAAACGAAGTTCTGTGGATTAATATAATAGGAAGTGTCGTCTTTACTTGCAGCTACCCATGTAGACGTACCTTTTACTTCATACCAATAATAGCCGTCTGACCCTTTCACTTTTGCTACTACAGTTAATTGATCTCCACTGTTCACTTTATTTGTCACCCAATATTCAGTGCCAGCTCCTCCTCTTAATCTCCAGCCGTTTCCAAGGACAGATCCTTTTGTAGCATCAGCCGTTTTGAAAACTAAAGCATCTTCTCTTATGTAAACATTATATTTTTTGTCCGTTTGTGGAGTTGCTTCCATTTGAATCGTTGTCATTTGATCAAGCGAAATATCATAATTTTGATAAGTAGTATGTACTGTTCCATTGCTTGTCCCAGATTCTTCACCTGTTTTAAACGCTAAAAACTCTGAACTAACATAGCCAGTTTTCCCATTCACTGAGATATTTGCCCATCCATCCTTTTCAGACAATACAGTTACAATTGTTCCAGATTCTAATTTACTAATAATTTTTCCCGTTGTTGTTGGCTGTTCGCGCATATTTAAATTAGAACCTTTATTAACATTTACGTATTTTGTTACCTCATCCGAAGAATTATCATTATTTGGTTCATCTGAATTATTTTGATTGGGTTCTTCTGTAGAATTTGCTGTATTCTTTTTATCTGTTAAATAACTTGTACTTACATAACCAGTTATATTTTCAACTTTTATTTTTGTCCATCCATCTTTTTCTGATAAAACGATTACTTCCTTATTATTAGCAAGTTTCGTAAGAACAGCTGCACTAGTTGATGCTGATTTCCTAACATTTAATGAGGAATTCCCACTAACATTTACGTATTTCGTTTTATTTTCTTCCTGCTTTTCATCTGAACTATTTTGATTTCCTTCATCTGATAAGTCGTCACTTATCTTTGTTGCTGCTAAAAATTCAGAGCTGACATAACCCGTTTTTCCATTCACCTTTATCTTTGACCAGCCATTTGCTTGTGAATATACTTCCACCTGCGTACCTCTTGTTAGTTTTGCCAAGATTTTACCAGAGGTAGTTCCAGTACTGCGTAAATTTAACGTTGATGTTTTATTAATATTGACATACATTAATTTGGTCGAATTAACTTCTTCTTTTGAATTATCTGTACCCTTTACCGGATTGTTTGCTGATAAATACTGGCTGGATACATAGCCAGTTTTATTATTTGCTTTAATTTTAGTCCATCCATTTTTTTCAGATAGAACTTCTGCTTTTGTCCCTCTGCTTAAAGTTGTGACAATACTTCCTTTTGTACTCGCGCTGCTGCGCATGTTTAAAGTAGACTTATTGGCAACATTGACATACTTAATTACAGACTTTATTTGATTGTTGGAACTCTTGTTTACAGTGGTAGTTGAATCAGTAGTTGCTGTTTTTGATTCTGTTAAATATTTCGATGAAACATATCCTTCTTTTCCATAAACCTTTACTTTTGCCCATCCATTTGTTTCTGAATAAAAGGTTACAGAAACACCTTTTGCCAACTTGACAATAATCGAAGAATTTCCAGAAGGCTTTATGCGTAAATTTAAACTAGAGCCTTTATCAACATTCACATATTTGACTGTTGGATTTTCTGCCGCTTTGGAGTTGTTTGTTGTTGCTTGTTGTGTATTTGCTGTCGTAGCTGTTAAGTACTTGGAAGCGACATATCCTGTTTTTCCATTAATAGAAATCTTCGCCCATCCATTTGTTTCACTGGCAACGAGTACACCGTCATCCTTTTTCAGTTTTGCTACAACTTCTGCCGATGTAGAAGGAATCTTTCTGACATTAAGATTAGAATTTTTATCTACATCAACATATTTTTTTATTTCCTTCCCATTAATAGAATCAGCATGTACTTCATGAACAAGTACCGGTGCAGCTAATGCTGCTAAAAAGACACCAGGTACAACTACCTTTTTCATCTCATCTACCTCCTAGTCAATTGGAACCATCTGTTAAAATACCATTCTTTATACCTATTATAACTTATGTATTTTTTATCATAAAAAAAAATATTACTATATTATTAGTTAATACCTATATTATTACCAATTTTCTTATTCGTATATAATACTATAGTCATATTTTCCAGTATAGTTATTATACAATAATAACT
>JBDNRM010000310.1:0-4284 GCA_047718615.1 Bacillus sp. (in: firmicutes)
ATTTATAAAAATATATCAAAAAGCTGCTTATTTTCTTTTTGTAAAGGGAAAGGAAAAAGAGCTGATTTTCTTTTGTTTTTTATGTGAAGTTATAATATGTTGGAAAGTTTTTTTCTTGTGTATATCTAAGTGAAGCCTATATAATTAAATAGTAAAACTAAAACGTGACGGTTAGGGGTGGGAACCATGGGGATGTGAAACTAAAAATTGGCGAGTTAGCAAAAATGACGGAAGTAACAAAGCGAACCATCGATTATTATACAACCCTTGGTCTACTGCAAGCTGAACGTTCTGCTGCAAATTATCGCTATTATGATGAACATGCGGTACAACAGATTAAATTTATAGAAGAATGTAAACAGAAAAAAATGACTTTAGAAGAAATCAAGGAAAGTCTATCTAATAAAAAAATGGAAACTGTTGATATTGAACATATAAAAAAGATGCTGGAAAGTCTGGACAAAGAAATTAAGGGCGTGTTAACCTCTTTTGAAGGTCAAAATCATAAAAAAAACGAAGTTAGAAATACTATATCCCATGAGAGTATTTCTTTAATACAAACTTTGTTGCTTCTGTTAAGTTAAATTTTTTTAAAAAATCAGGAGGTGTAAGCCTTTAATAGGCTAGTTATTGGAGATTTTTAATATCATTTTATTTGTCATTTTAATAGCATTAACAGGATTTTTCGTTGCAACAGAGTTTGCGATTGTTAAGGTAAGGAGTTCAAGAATAGATCAATTAGTTACAGAAGGAGCAAAAGGTGCATTAGCAGCAAAAAGAGTTACCACCCATTTAGATGAATATTTATCAGCATGTCAATTGGGTATAACAGTGACTGCTTTAGGGTTAGGTTGGATAGGGGAGCCAACGGTAGTAGCAATATTAGAACCACTTTTTACTAAGTTTGAGCTATCTCAATCAGTTTCTCATATCATATCCTTTGTTATCTCTTTTGTTGCGGTAACCTTTATCCATGTGGTTGTAGGAGAATTGGCACCAAAAACGGTAGCTATCCAAAAAGCTGAATCTGTAACTTTATTATTTTCTCCACCTATTATCTGGTTCTATCGAATTCTTTACCCGTTTATTTGGTTATTAAATGGGTCAGCAAGAATGTTGACAGGATTATTTGGATTAAAGCCAGCATCAGAGCATGAATTGGCACATTCAGAAGAAGAATTGCGTATTTTAATGTCTGAGAGCTATAAAAGCGGAGAAATTAATAAAAATGAATTGAACTATGTAAATAATATCTTTGAATTTGATGAAAGAATCGCAAAAGAAATAATGGTTCCTCGTACAGAGATGGTAACGATTAGTATTGACCAGACATTTGATGAAATAATGGATATTCTGGAAGAAGAGAACTATACGAGATATCCGGTTGTAAATGGCGATAAAGATAATGTATTAGGTTTAATGAATATAAGAGAATTTTTAACAGCTAAGATACAAAACAAGGAAGATATTCGATTAGAAGAGTATATGAAGCCGATTATTCGTGTTATTGAGACAGTTCCTATTCGTGAGCTGCTGATTAAAATGCAAAAAGAGAGAACGCATATGGCTATATTGCTTGATGAATATGGCGGAACTTCAGGTATTGTTACAGTTGAGGATATATTAGAAGAAATAGTTGGAGATATTCGTGATGAATTCGATGAAGATGAAGTTGCTGATATTCGCAAATTGGATGAAGACCATTATGTATTAAGTGGAAAAGTTTTAATTAGCGAAGTGAACGATCTTCTAGGAACACACCTAGCTGAAGAGGAAGTGGATACAATTGGCGGGTGGTTCTTAACAAACCACTTTGATGCAGTGGAAGGGGAAGAAATTGAGGAAGAAGGATATATTTTCCGATTAAAAAGCATTGAGGAACATCATATTCATTTTATAGAAATACTAAAGTCTACTACTGAAAAGAATACACTTTAATAAAAAAAGAAGGAAACTCCTTTTAAGGGAATTTCCTTCTTTTTTACTAGATAAGAAAGTATAAAATTTTTCAACTTAGATTAATGTCTAGCTCCAGCGCCTAGCCCCTGTGAAAGATAACCTCCTGCCTCTAAAAGTAAAAAGCACTTTTTGAGTCAGGAGAACATTTTTCTTCGGGGCTTACCAAGGCGCTTGCGCTTTTCTTATGAAAATATAATTGAAGTGCGTGTTCAAAAAAAGGATCAAGAAGCTCGAGGCAGCTTCACTTTGAGCATCGAGCTTCCATAGGATGTGGTGACTTCAACGTTGCTCACGTGAGTGTTTTTAGTTGAAGATCCTCCATTTAAATACGTGATAAGCGGAAGATAAGCCAACGAAGAAATTCGATGTGTCCATTTTACCCATTTTTTTAGAACAATCTCTTTAATTTAGTTTTGTCAACTATATCTCTGTCAAAGTTATACTTAGTTTGAATTGTTTATGTAATGAAAACGCTTTAATATTAAAATATGAAAGCGAAGGGGTGAATTTAAAATGTCAAATGAAAATAAAAGTGATTTACGTGTAAAGATACAAAGGTTCGGAAGTCATTTAAGCGGGATGATTATGCCGAATATTGGAGCCTTTATAGCATGGGGATTAATAACAGCGCTATTTATTCCAACAGGCTGGTTTCCTAATGAGGAATTAGCAAAACTTGTTGGTCCAATGATTAAATATCTGCTTCCGCTATTAATTGGGTATACAGGCGGTAAAATGGTGTATGACGTTCGTGGTGGCGTAGTGGGCGCCACTGCAACAATGGGGGTTATTGTTGGGGCGGATATTCCAATGTTTCTTGGTGCTATGGTTATGGGGCCAATTGGTGGATATTTAATAAAGAAAATAGATGATCTATTAAAAGGAAAAATCAAAACTGGTTTTGAGATGTTAGTTAATAACTTCACTGCAGGAATTTTAGGTGCTATTATCGCTATTTTTGCTTTTGAATATGTTGGTCCTGTTGTTGAAGGGTTAAGTAACTTTCTATCAAATGGAGTACAATTAATTGTTGATGCTAACATGCTGCCATTGGCTAGTATTTTTATTGAACCGGCAAAGGTATTGTTCTTAAATAACGCAATTAATCAAGGGATTTTAGGTCCAATTGGTGTAGAACAAGCAAAAACGGTTGGAAAATCTATTCTATTCCTATTAGAGGCAAACCCAGGACCTGGTATTGGTGTTCTATTGGCATATTGCCTATTTGGAAAAGGAACTTCTAAACAAACAGCACCAGGTGCAGCAATTATTCACTTTTTAGGCGGTATTCATGAGATTTACTTCCCATATATTCTTATGAAACCAATGATGCTATTAGCTGTAATTGGTGGGGGAATGAGTGGAGTATTTACATTTACTTTATTTGATGCAGGTCTTGTGGCAACACCATCACCAGGTAGTATTTTTGCTGTAATGGCAATGGCTCCAAAAGGTCAGCATCTTGGTGTTTTAGCGGGTGTATTTGTTGCGGCAGTTGTGTCCTTTGTCATTGCCTCTATTATTCTAAAAACAAGTAAAAAAGAAACAGAAGATATTAACGCAGCTACTGAAAAAATGGAAGCGTTAAAAGGTAAAAAAAGCTCTGTAGCATCAACGTTAACAGATCAACCAGCATCAAAATTAACTAATGCGGAAATAGACTATAATGAGGTTAAAAAAATTATCTTTGCTTGTGATGCGGGAATGGGTTCGAGTGCTATGGGTGCATCTATTCTAAGAAACAAAGTGAAAAAATCTGGCGTTTCTGGTATAGAAGTAACGAATACATCTATTGCCAATCTTCCAAGTGATGTAGATCTTGTTATTACACATAAAGATTTAACAGATCGTGCCATTTCAAAATTGCCAAATACGCATCATGTATCAGTGGATAATTTCTTAAATAGTCCAAAATATGATGAAATTGTTAATAAATTAATGGAAGCAGAAGAACAGGTAAAAATTTAAGGGAGATCGATTTTTGAAACACTGTCCAAGGGCAGTGTTTTTTTCTAAGGGTAAGAAAGTATAAAATTTTTGAAATGTTAAGGCTGTCTAGCTCCGACATACAGGATGTACAAGTGCGGTGAAGACATAAGGCTCGCAGGATGCGAGTCAATCGATGTTGCATATTTAGTCGATTTTCTTCTTTTACGCGTATTTAGCCGGCAAGCGCCTAGCCTCTATGCCTCATGACTCTAAAAGTAAAGAACACTTTTTGAGTCAAGAGAACATTTTTCTTTGAGGCTGAATAAGGCGCCCGCGCTTTTTTTAAAAGGTAAGAAAGTATAAAGTTTTCAAACTAGATTAGTGTCTAGCTCCAGC
>JBDNRM010000311.1:0-4223 GCA_047718615.1 Bacillus sp. (in: firmicutes)
AATGCAAGTAAACTGCTGGATTCATCTTCCGGTCAAGGAAGATATCAATGAAAAAATTAATATCCATGAAGTTGGCAAAATTTTAACAGATGAATATAAGTTGGAAAATAATTTACTTGTCGCAATAAACGGTGATCAAATAACGGCCTCCTATCAAAATAAATTAATAACTACATATCCCTACTTCATGAATGATTTCCAAATAATAGAATCTTTATTGTATATGCCAGGTAATAACCCAGATTTTACAGTTTATAAAGAAAGAAAAGAATTAGAAAGTATTATCAAAGCTACGACTCACCAATTACAGTCCTTTATTATGCATAATTTAGATTCTGTATTTATTATTAATAATGAGGATGTCATATTAACAGTTAACAAAGCGTTTGAAAAAATTTTCGGTTGGAAAAGCCAAGATATTATTGGAAAATATTCTTCACAATTACCTCATATCCCAGAATCAGAAAAAGAAAAAGTCTACCAAGATCAATGCAAAACTCTCTTGGGAGAAAATGTAGAAGAATATGAATCCATTAGAATAACAAAAGAAGGAGTTCAACTCCACGTGATGTTATCCAGTTTTCCTCTTATAGATGAGTACAATAAAATAACAGGGAGAGCTGCGATAATTAGAGATATGACTGAAAAAAAACAAGCTCAAGAATTTTTAATAAAAACAGAAAAATTATCGATTGCCGGTGAATTGGCAGCCGGAATTGCACATGAAATTCGAAACCCTGTGACAGCTATTAAAGGTTTTTTGCAGCTTATGGAACATGAAGAACAAAATAATAAAGTTTATTATGAAATAATGGAAGCGGAAATAGAAAGAATTGAATTAATTTTAAGTGAGCTGTTAATGCTATCCAAGCCGCAGGCAGTTCATGTCGAATCTACGAATATCCATGTATTAATCAAAGATGTTGTCCTGTTATTGGAAGCAGAAGCAATAATGAATAATGTGCAAATCGAAATGGATTTTGAATCAGAAGATATTTTTATTAATTGTGAAAAGAATCAGTTAAAACAAGTATCGATAAATTTTATAAAAAATGCAATTGAAGCAATGGGAAATGGAGGAAAGTTGATAATTCAAATAAAAAATCACCAAAGTAAACAGGTTATCATCCGATTTATTGATGAAGGATGCGGGATCTCAAGCCAAGTTCTAGCTAAATTAGGTCAACCATTTTACACAACGAAAGAAAAGGGAACCGGTTTAGGGTTTATGGTGAGTAAAAAAATTATTGAAAATCATCATGGAGAAGTTTCCGTTATTAGCAAAGAAAATATCGGAACAACAATTGAAGTTAGAATTCCTTTATAATTTTTATTTGTGTAGGATAAAGTGTATGCTCTAAGTCAAGTTAAAATTATTTTACATACTACTTATTGCAAAGAGCATATGAACAATACTTACAAACCATTAGGAAGAGGGGGATTTTATGGACAAAAAATATCCGATTGGCAAATTTACATACGAGAATGAGATAACAGAAGAAATAGTAGAACGGTGGATAGAAGAAATAGAAAAGCTGCCTGCCTTGCTTCAAGCTGTTATAAAAAACTTGAATGAGACGCAATTAGACATGCCTTATCGTGAAGGTGGATGGACTGTACGACAAGTAGTCCATCATATTGCAGATAGTCATTTAAATGCGTATATGCGATTTAAGTTAGCGTTAACAGAAGAAACTCCCGTTATAAAACCATATGAAGAATCAAAATGGGCGGAATTGTCTGATTATCAGCTGCCAATTGATGTATCTTTGACACTTATAAAGACATTGCATATTCGTTTAGGAAATCTGCTGCGCCATTTGACTAAGGAGCAATTAAATAAAACCTTTATTCATCCAGAATCAGGAACAGTGGTGTTGAAAGAGAATATCGGCATTTATGCTTGGCATGGAAAACATCATCTTGCCCATATAAGTTCTGTATGCAAATGACGAGCATAGTAGATTGCTAATGACACGCAGGCAGATTAAAAACGATAACCAACTAAAAAGATGCAGAAATCTATTTTCTGCATCTTTTAATAGCTAACGATTATCTACTTTTTCAGGATAAAGATCATGATTCATTAAACGATGTGTTGCCACTTCTTCAAACTTCGTTCCAGTTTTTCCATAATTGCAGTATGGATCAATGGATAACCCTCCTCGAGGTGTGAACTTCCCCCAAACCTCAATATAACGTGGATCTAATAGTTTAATTAAGTCATTCATAATAATATTAACGCAGTCTTCATGGAAATCACCATGATTGCGAAAACTAAATAAATACAATTTTAATGACTTGCTTTCTACAATTTTTTCATTAGGAATATAACTAATATACATTGTTGCAAAATCAGGTTGACCAGTGATTGGCGCTACTTGGATAAGGTAAGCAATCATACAAGTGTACTTGCTTTTTTATCTGTAGGTGGACTATATCATATTCTTACTTTTTTGCGATAAAAAATAAGAATCCTCGCGCTTCCATCCAAATGGATGTACTCTACTTTCTTCTACAAATAATACGTCAAACGCTTCTTATTTGCATGATTTCGATAGTCTCTGCACCTTCTCCTAATAGGAGCTTGGCTCAGGATTAGAAAATGCTTTCCTTCCCTGAATTCACGAGGTTTAAGCGACAGTGTTGCCACTGAAGTGTGCCCTTATTGACACAGACTGGTAAACTCCGGACAATTAAATTTGACAAAATAATCGCGATTCACATGCAAGTTATCAACGGATTCTAATATATTTGGATCGTATTCATATAGATAGTTTGTTCCTTGATTCCCTAATAAAGTTAAATCCTCTAAGCCTTCTTCTGTTTTTCTGCCAGACATAATAAAACCTCCCATCATTGTATCGGTACAAAATCGAGATGAATTCATAGCAATAAAAAAGGTGACATGGAACAAAGAAAAAAGCCAGCTCCATTATGGACATGGCTTTTTTCTGTCATGTTTCCATAGTTTTTTATAGAGGGTCGCTATGAACCTCTTTTTATACACAAGATCATACTAAAAGAAATGATATAGGAATTTCTTTAGAACGTCAATAAAATTCCTTTTAGAGGCTGTTCAAAAAGTCCGGTAAAAATGACATGCTGAATTTCTTCGTTGGCTTCACTTTTTGGTCCTTTTTGAACATGCACTTATCGTATGTTTGCTTGTTTTGCAGCTTGTGTATCTTGGTTACTGATTTGTTCTGTTTGTTTTTTTTCTTTCATTCTGCTGAATATATTAGCAAGAAGAGATCCTGATAAATTATGCCATACACTGAAAATAGCACTTGGAACTGCTGCTAACGGAGAAAAATGTGCAGTAGCAATGGCTACTCCCAAGCCAGAGTTCTGCATGCCGACTTCCATTGCGACAGCCTTTTGTTTTGCTAGGTCCATCCCGCATAAACGAGCAAAGAAAAAACCAATCAAAAAGCCAAGTAAATTATGAAGAATTACGACTCCAAAAATAAGTAAACCAGTTTGAGCAAGTTTGGCTGCACTGCCTGCAACAACTGCGGAAACGATTAATACAATCGCAAGAACAGAAACAAGCGGCATTGCTTTAGCACCAGCTTTTGCTTGTTTATTAAAGAATTTTTTAATAATTGCACCGAGCACTAATGGTACAATCACAACTTGGACGATAGAAAGGAATAATGATGCAACACTAATATCAACCCATTTACTTGCAAAAAGAAGGATGAGAAGAGGTGTTACAATGGGTGCAAGAATTGTAGAAACAGAGGCAATCGCAACAGCCAATGCAACATTTCCTTTTGCTAAAAACACCATTACATTAGAAGCTGTGCCACTTGGGCAGCATCCTACTAAAATTACGCCAACTGCTACTTCATTTGGTAAATCCAATCCAATAGCTAATAAAAAGGCAAGCAATGGCATAATAATAAAGTGTCCGATGACTCCAAGAGCAACATCCTTTGGTCGTTTTAACACTTCTTTAAAATCCGACAATTCGAGTGTCAGACCCATTCCAAACATAACGATCCCTAATAATGGGACAATATAATTTCCTAGCCACTTAAAATGATCTGGTGAAAAATAAGAAATAATAGCAAAAATTAAAACCCATAACGTAAATGTTTTCCCAGCAAAGCTGCTGACTTTTTCGATGACTCCCATTTAAAAACCTCCAAATAATACTTTCCCATTTGTTTGTCAAATTATCTGACAAGTTAATCTATTTGTATATAGTAGAGGAA
>JBDNRM010000312.1:0-4219 GCA_047718615.1 Bacillus sp. (in: firmicutes)
ATATAATCTCTGTTATACAGAAATTAAAAAAAGGAGAATGAAAAATAAAAAATAATCGAATGAAAAAAGTTCAAGAAAATTATTTCATCGAGAAAACGTAGCAATTCATGAAAATTATTAATACGGATCTATATATGGAATATCACCCTTCCCATGCGATACTAGGAAAATTAATCTGAAAAAGCATGTCCTTCCTTTGATAACGGGATAGGGAAATTAAAATAAAGGAGTATTTCTATGAAATATAAAATAGGCTTTAGGACAATTAAGACTGCTCTAGCTGTATCTCTTGCTATTTTATTAGGTCAGTTTTATGAACTAGAGTTTTATGTATCTTCAGCTATTATTACAATATTGTGTGTTCAAACAACAAAGAAAAAATCGTTAAAAAGTGCATCATCTCGTTTAGCAGCATGTATGCTTTCTATTCCTTTTACGTATATATTTTTTGAAGGGTTTGGCTACAATCCAATTATGATTGGTGCATTGCTGCTTTTCTTTATTCCGACAACAGTATTATTAAAGGTAAATGAAGGGGTAGTTACAAGCACGGTAATTATTTTGCATATATACACTTCCACACATATGACCTGGTCTGTTGTATTTAATGAAGTAGGGTTAATAATTATAGGAGTGGGATCAGCTTTAGTTGTTAACCTATATATGCCAAATCTTGAAAGCAAATTACTCTCTAGAAAGAGAGAAGTAGATTCTAAGCTACAGCATCTTATCACTGAAATGGTTGAATACTTAAGAACTGATAAAATGACTTGGACGGAAAATGAAATAAAAGAAGCCAGTAAAGCGATAAAAGAAGCAAAAGCCCTTGCCTCTCGATATATAGAGAATAGTTTTTCCCGAACGGATAACTATTATTATCTATACTTTTCTAAGCGGGAAAAACAAATGGAGATTTTAGAAAGGGTACTATCAGAAATAGCTCAAATTAATACAATGGTTGTGCAGCGCTATAATCTAGCTGATTTTATTGAATCGCTAGGTTCGTCCCTGCAGTCAGAAACGAATGAACAAAATTTTTTAGAGAAGCTTAAGGAAGTTGAGGAGGATTTTAAAAAAGATAAATTACCTGTCAGTTGGGAAACTTTTGAAGCGAGAGCACAGCTTCTTCTCATTTTAAGAGAGCTAGAATACTATCTTTCTATTGGAAATCAAAATAAAAAAGGCAAAAGAGCATTAGCGTATATATAATATTATCCATTTTAGATAAAAGTAATAGGTGTTAATTACAAACCAAATGAATATATTTTAAAATGGATTATGTAATTTAGTCTTTATCGTATAGCAATGAAGATTAGTTGTCGTAATTAAAAATATCTTAGAGAAGAAAATTCCTCTCTAAGATATTTTTTTATAAAAATTAAGAGGTTGCGTTTATATTTTCAGAATAGTATTATAAGGTTATATAAATATGGATATGGGGAAGATACAATGAACTTAAAAAAAACAGATGTATTACCTTTGTATAAGCAGCTTACCGATCTTCTTCGTCGTGATATTGAAGAGGGAAAGTTTAAAAAGGGGCAAAAAATCCCAACGGAAGTGGAATTAAGCAAGCTTTATAATGTAAGCCGGATTACGGTCCGCAATGCGTTAGAGGAATTAGCAAAGGAAAATTTATTAATTAGAAAACAAGGGAAAGGTACATTCGTAAATACAGAGAAGCTGAGCAGGGGAATTAGCGGCATCCAAAGCTTTACAGAGATGTGTCGAGAAATTGGCTGTACACCAGGAGCAAAGGTTATCAAATGTGTTATTGAAGATGCAAATGAAAAGGATATAGAGTTGTTAGAGTTAGAGCATAATTCTAAGATTATTGTGATTGAACGTATTCGCTATGCAGATAATGTTCCTGTTGCACTGGAAGTTTCTCGTCTGCCAGAGCAATTTTCTTTTATGCTAGACGAAGACTTAAATGATACTTCTATGTTTACCATCCTATCTGAAAAGCATAATATTGCTTTTGTTAATCCACGGAAAACAATTGAATTAGTATTTGCAACATATGAAATGTCCCGCTACCTTAATCTATCGCAGGGATATCCCCTTTTATCGATTACAGGAGTTTCCAATGATAGAGAAGGAGTGCCTTCCCATCGTTTCATGCAGTTCATTGTGGCAGATAAGATTAAATTTATAGTATAACGAAATAAAAAAGATATTCCCTAAGTATAGGATTATTTATACTTAGGGAATATCTTTTTATTGTGAAAACAGCTAAAACACATGATGTAAAGCAACCACTTAACATCATGTGTTATTTTTTTTGACAAAAAACAGCGAAGTTTTCAAGGTAAAAGAATGAAAAGTCTTACAATTCTAAAAAATCACATTGACAGTTATTTTTTAGGTGTTATAATATGACATTATAGTACAAATTTTGTAATGATTATAGGTAACAATCAATAACAATTTGGAGATTCAATAATTAAAAATGCGTATTTCTACATTTTTTCTTTTTATTTTATGAGATTTCTTTTAAAAAGGAGGGTTAGAAGAGAAAAGTGTAATTGCATGTTATTTAATATTACATAAAAACACGAGAAAAGTTAACTGGTTTTTTGGAATTAAAAAGTAAGGTTACACAAAGGAATTTTATGAAATAGGAACAACAACAATTAGAACAAAACCAGGAAGATGCATATTTTTCAAAAGGTTTTCTAACAGACGAGAGGAGTTTTAGGATGGAATTTACTATTTATAATTTACTGGTTGATTTGATGCTTGCAAGTGGATTGGTTTTAATTGCTAAATTGATACGCGTTAAAGTAAAGCTTTTTCAAGAAATGTTTATTCCTACAAGTTTGATAGCAGGACTATTAGGACTTGGATTAGGTAAATATGGTCTTGGCATCTTAAAGTTTTCTGATCAATTTAGCATGTATTCTAGTGTGCTGGTTATTTTAGTATTTGCAAGTATTGGTTTAAGAGGATTTGGTCTTTCTGGTAACAGTCTAAAAGAGAATATACAAAATTTAGGAAGTTATATGTGTTTACGTGAAATTGTGTATGGCTGGCAATATTTAATACCAATTGCATTCTCATTATTTATAATAATCCCATTTATTGATAACGTTAATCCAAGCTTTGGAATAATTTTTGGAGCTGGATGGTTAGGCGGACATGGAACGGCTGCCGCGCTTGGTGCAACCCTTGAAAATCTTGGATGGGCAGATGCTACTGATTTAGCAATGACTTCCGCAACAGTTGGGACTTTAACGGGTATTTTTGGAGGTATTATCCTTATCAAGTGGGCTACAAGAAAGGGGCAAACGTCTTATATCAAAGACTTTAAATCATTGGCTCCTGAATTAAAAACCGGTCTAATCCCTTTAGAAAAAAGAGAATCATTGGGCAAGGAAACACTCTCGCCTATCTCACTAGATCCATTAGCGTTGCATGTGGCTTTACTAATAATCCCATCTGGGTTAGCTTATTTATTTGTTCAATATTTATCTAAAAGCTTTAATATTAATCTGCCAGCATTCTCTTTTGGATTTTTATTTGCGATTATCTTATTCTACATTCTAAAAGCAACGAAAGCAGATAAGTATATTGATAAGAAAATAATAACTAGACTTGGCGGTACAATCACTGATTATCTAGTATTCTTTGGGATTGCCTCTATTAATGTGCCAATTATTGTGAAATATGCTGTTCCATTTGCTGCATTAATGATCATTGGAATTGCTGGGATGTTCTTCCTCTTCCTTTTCTTTGGTCCAAGACTAATAAAAAAAGATTGGTTTGAAAAGTCAATTTTTGTATATGGCTATGCAACTGGAAGTTTTGCTATTAGTTTATCTTTGTTAAGGATTTGTGATCCAAATAATAAAAGTTCAACACTTGATGATACAGCAATTCTAACGCCAATTGTTGCACCGGTTGACATAATTCTTCTTTCGTTAGCTCCTTCATTGTTATTTACAGGTAATTGGATAGCAGTTGTCTTACCATTGGCAATATACTTGGTATTTTTCCTTGGTGTACCAACTTTTGCGAAGTGGTGGATTCCGCAATCCAAAAATAAAAAGCAAAAACTATCTAAAGCTGCATAACAGTTGTATTTATTGAATGGATATTAAATATATTTTTTTAAAGTTGATGCCGTAAGCTGCTAGCCTTGAAAACTAGCAGCTTTATATTTTGATATGAGGAGAGAGAAAAATTATTTCTTTTATTGTATGTATTGGTATTAGAT
>JBDNRM010000313.1:0-4110 GCA_047718615.1 Bacillus sp. (in: firmicutes)
CGTCATTTTTCTCTCATTTAGACCCCCCTTTTTACACAATTATACGGCCTCAACTCAAAGAAATAAAGTATTTTGTTAAATTATCAAACGATCGGTGCAATAACGATCAAAAAAATTGCAATAATAATCAAAGTACGTGTTTGCCACTCTGGAAGACTGCGACGCTGCCTGCCAAGGAAAAATCCATTGAATTGAAGCCTATTTCGATACAGGACAAAGATAAACATTAATGTCGCCAAGAATACGAGCAGATAGCCCCAACCGCCAACCGATAAATGCATCAAATGATAAATCAAGACGATGCCGGACGAAACCAGTGAACCGAAAATAGCAACGAGCAGAAGAACACGGAATAATTCTAAAGGGCCTCTTATCATGTACCTCATCCTCTTTTATCAAGTTGAATATTTAATTCAACTTTCGATTTGTTTTACGGATAGAGTAAGCCAATCTAAACGCCTGTGAATACGCAATACACGCAGGGTCCTAAATGGAGTCGCCTTCTCCCGCCAGTCTGCATCTTTCGGCTTGTTTCATTTTATTAATCTTTATTCAAACTATTACCTAACCTTTATGTCGGTTTTAAAATTATACTTATTTTCTTATTTGCCTTTTTGAGAATCGGTTAATAATGTAATCTTTTGTAAACAGCAACGTGGCAAAGAGCAGCAAAAAAGCCCCCGCTTTGGTACGTATATGTATATAAAGCATAGGTGGTCTCGTATGGAGCATTCTTACAAAATAGAATAAAAAAATAGAGAAAAAGAGGATTATCAATGAATCAAGTACTTTCTTCAATCCTTGTGCCCTTTTTTTTAGCATATAAATGCCTCCCGAATTAAATTAATTATAGTACTTTAAGTGGCACAAAAATGCAGTTATAAATAAAGTTTCATTTATTTAACGAAAAATAAAACAGATGATTTAGTGCATGCTATGAATGAAAAAATGATTAAAATCTCAGAAAAAGAGGGAGAATTTATGGTTCAAACAGTCGTTGAAGATCCTACGAAAGAATACACGTCGAGCACTTATCCTAAGCAAGAACAGCCTGCCCCCGGACTGCAGTCGCGAATGAATCCAGTGCCGGACTGTGGTGAGAAAACCTACAAGGGAGCCGGCAGGTTACAAGGAAGAAAAGCGCTCATTACAGGTGGAGATTCGGGAATTGCCCGAGCAGCTGCAATTGCCTACGCACGGGAAGGCGCAGATGTCGCGATCAATTATTTGCCTTATGAGCAATCGGACGCTGAGGATGTCAAAAAGTTGGTTGAGGGTGCGGGGAAAAAAGCAGTGCTGATTCCCGGTGATATAACCAACGAAGCATTCTGCAAGCAAATGGTTGATAAAGCATTCCAAGAACTTGGCGGTCTAGACACGCTCGCCCTCGTTGCTGGCATGCAGCAGGCTTATAAAAATATTACCGAAATTCCAACAGATGTTTTGCGCAAATCCTTTGAAACAAATGTTTTTTCTCTTTATTGGATCGTTAAAGCCGCCTTGCCACATCTGCCAAAAGGATCTTCAATCATTACCACAAGTTCTGTTCAAGCATATAATCCAAGTCCGGAACTGCTGAGCTACTCGCCGACAAAAAGTGCGATTGCCACATTCACTAAAGGACTTGCAAAACAATTGATTTCAAAAGGGATTCGCGTCAATTCTGTCGCGCCTGGGCCGATATGGACACCGCTTCAAGTATGCGGGGGACAAATTCAAAGCGACATTCCAAAGTTTGGACAGTCTTCTCTATATAAACGTGCCGGACAGCCTGCAGAACTTGCCGGAGTTTATGTCCTGCTCGCATCCGATGAATCCAGCTATATAACCGGACAAATTTACGGCGTTACCGGCGGATTGCCGATTGCCTGATTAACCCAATAGATTTGATGAAACAGTTCTTGTAACACAGAGAACTGTTTTATTATTTTTGAACATAATACCGCATCATTCGTTTCCATTTCGAACGCCTCACTGTTTCTCTAAAACCGGCCTTCTCAAAAACAGAGGGAATCCCTTTCCATAAAAAAGCTGCTGGCTCATTTGAGTTATAAGGAATCTCTGGGTAGGCTTCAATCACTGCAGCTCCATTTTGTATGCAAAAATTAACAGTAGCCTGGATCAATTCTGCTGATAATCCTTGCCTTCGAAACGGTTTGGCAATAAAAAAGCAGGTGATCGACCATACAGGCAGATCATCAACTCGCTTGAAGACCCTTGAGCGTTCTAAACGACCATATTGATTGCGGGGCGATGCGGCGCACCATCCTGCTGGCTGATCGTTTATGTAAAGCAAAATGCCAACAGATTCGTCATTTTCAACGAGTTGATACATCGCCTGCTTATTTTTCTCCCCTTTTTGTGCTTCAAAGTCTGCTTTTTTCAAACGCCAGTTCATACACCAGCATCCCCCGCATGCTCCTCGTTCGCCGAATAGCACAGTGAAATCATCCCAATGTTCGCAATCCAATGCATAAGCCTTTATTTTTTTTGATTTATTTTCATAGACGAGCAAGGTCTCACCTCTTTCTAATTATATTGAAAACAGTTTAAGTCATATAGAATGATTTTTTCTTTTTAATATAGCTCATTATGTCTAAGCTGTCTCGGCATCATTGTATTTTTTTTACATTTTTTTTGTACCAGATTTACAACATATAGAACAAACTTAACGATCTCTAATTAAACTAAAAGAATGATCATGAATTTCTTTTCACGAAACGAAAACGCCCTTGGCCATTGACTGTCCGATATAATGGGGAGGCTCATCGATGAAAATTGCTATTTTTACAGATACCTTTACTCCACAGATTAACGGCGTTGCGAAAACTCTGGATCGTCTAACAAGCTATTTTGATCGTAAGCGAATAAGTTATACGGTATTCGCACCGATAAATGTAAATGACGAAAATACAAATAATCATGTACAAAAATTAAAAAGTATTCCATTTGCGGTTTATCCGGAATGCCGCCTTGCTGTGCCAAATCATCATCTTATTAAGAAAAAACTGCTGCATTTCCAGCCGGATCTCATTCATGTAGCAACGCCTTTTACAATGGGGCTGCTCGGAAAATATTACGCGAACAAGTTTAACATTCCGCTTGTGGGTTCCTATCACACTGACTTCGACGCTTACTTAACCTATTATAAGATGGAATTTCTCTCCCCAATATTATGGAATTACCTTCGCTGGTTTCACAATTCACTGCAAAAAACCTTTGTACCGTCTCATGAAACACTTAAACAGTTGGAGAAAAGACAGTTTCAGCATCTAAGCATTTGGAGCAGAGGTGTAGACTGTGACTTGTTTCATCCAGTTGAGCATCCAAACGACATTCGAAGAAAATATTCAATTACTGCAAAACACTTGATCTGTTTTGCAGGACGATTAGCTCCAGAAAAAGATATTGACACGCTGCAATCAATTATAGGCATGGTAAATGATAAGTATGGAACCAGTATCCAGTGGCTGATTGCGGGCGATGGTCCGCTTGCGAAGGACATGAAGTCCAGTGCCGCCAAAAATGTTCAATTTACCGGATACTTAACACCAGACCAATTAGCAGAGGTTTATGCCGCTTCTGATTTGATGGTATTTCCTTCATCAACTGAAACCTTCGGCAATGTTGTATTGGAATCAATGGCATGTGGAACACCTGTAATCGGCGCAAATGCCGGCGGAGTGAAAAATATTATCACTGATAATCTAAACGGCAAACTATGTACTCCAAAATGTGCTCGTGAATTTGCAGATGCACTTTTCACTTTGCTTAAGGATTCAACCATACGTCATGAAATGAGCCAAAGCGCCAGATCCTATGCCTTGTCACAAAGCTGGGACCGCATTTTCGCACAACTCCTCAATGACTACACCGAGCTGTTTGATCATAGCTCTTCAAACCTATTGAGAGTAGATATGTAGATCGAACATGGTGAACATTGGCGTTATGCATGCAATAATAAACTGCTTCATATTGCCACATTCTTTGATGTAGTTTACATTTATGATTTTTACCATTAAACGACCAAGACAAAATTTTCACCGGATTTATCTGTGTTATAATTTTATAATATGTTAAGTTTTTTCAAGAAATAAAGGATTACCGGAA
>JBDNRM010000314.1:0-4101 GCA_047718615.1 Bacillus sp. (in: firmicutes)
ACCCACTATATATGGCAACCTAGGCTCGGTCGCTCGGTCTCGTCTTTCTCGCATTCCCGTGGGAGTCTTCGTGTATTCTGACTGCTCTCTGCTTATAAATTTTAGAATGCTGCATCTTTTCATGCGCCATGGTGTATAAGGGTCTACCTGAATATATTGTCTGTTTTTCTTTCCTTTTTTCTAGTTAGTTCGCTTCCCTGTTTTTTTCCGGTTTTCCTTTTGATAAAAACCATCCACCCAAAGCGATCAGAAGCATAACCGACCAAAAGATGGTATTCCAAATAGGACCTTCCACAAAATCATGAGAAATAATATGCAAGGAAGGATGCGCAAGCGTATGCATTAATAACTTAACTCCAACCCAGCCAACGAGTAACATTGCCGCCTTTTCAAGACTTGGGCGTTCTGTCAAAATTTTAACAAAGTAACCTGCAGCGAACCGAATAACAATTAAACCTGCAATGGCTCCTATTAAAATAACAATAAATTGAGCACCATCCATCCCACCAATGTCTCTTATTGGCGTATCTGGCAAAGCTATAACAAGTGCTACTGCTGCTAATATAGAATCAACCGCGAATGCAATATCTGCTAAGGCAATTTGTGCAACAGTCATACGATAGCTCTTCCCTTGTTTCTTTGTTTCTCCATGATCCTTTTTTAATAAATGTTTTAATGCGATAAAGATTAAATAAGCAGCTCCAATCGCTTGAATTTGCCAAACATGAAAAAGATACGAAATAACAAAAATAGCGCCAATCCTAAAGATAAAAGCTAATATCAATCCAATATTAATCGCCTTTTTTTGCTGTTCTACTGGTAAATGCTTTGCCATAATAGCTAAAACGAGGGCATTATCAGCAGATAATATCCCTTCTAAAAAAATTAAAATAAGTAAAACCCAACCATACTCTAATAATAATGATAATTCCATCATATTCCCCCTATACATTCTTACTTCATAAACGATGCTTGCATTCGTTTACTACTATCTTGCATCATACTTTAATTTTTATAACTTTTTTATTAAGCCTAAATTTTTAAAATTTGGGCATCATCCCCATTTTACATAAACTAAAACCGACTAGTTAATTTAGGTATGAGTTCTTCACTTTTTGAACCATTTCCACTCATTCTGTTTATTTCAAATGGATACAAATTATATTTTCTAAGCTGAAAATTTCAATCTGTTTATCAGATAACAATTTTTAAAAATCACTTTGATTTTCTGCATAAAGTTTAATCAGTATAAGGATAGGAAATATATAGATAGGATAATAGCAACTTATAAGTAAGAAAGGAAAGTGCACTTTATATGTACATAGATATCAGTTTAAAATTAATAATTGGACTCATCTGTCTATTGGTTTCACTTCGATTTTCTGGCAAAAAATTAATGTCACAATTAACACCTTTTGATTTTTTGCAAATTATTGTTCTTGGCGCAATTGTCGGAGGTGTCATTTATAATCCTAAAATCGAGATTCATAAACTGCTTTATACGCTTCTACTTTGGCAAATACTTATCTTTATAATCGAAAAACTGACACATAGTAGAGGAGTACGCAAAATAATAAAAGGGGAAGATTCCATTTTAATGAGTAATGGAAAACTTAATATGGATGAATTCCAAAAAAATGATTTAGCAATGGAACAGTTTCGTACTATGTTAAGAATGAACGGGATTTTCTCTTTAACAGAAGTGAAGCATGCACAATTGGAAACAAACGGAATGTTAAGCATTGTAAGAGTTAATGAACCTGACCCTTCTGCCTTACTAATAAGTAATGGTGAATATGTAGATAAAGAATTCAGACGAATAGGCAAGACAAAAGAGTGGCTTAGCAGCCAATTAGAGGAAATGGGATATGAAGATAGAAAAAACCTCTTTTGTGTAGAATGGACAAATGGCAGAGGATTGCATGTGACACCTGCGAGAGAAAAGTAGAAAAAATAAGGGTAAAAATAAAAAAACGTCTGCTCCACAAATGGACAAATTCAAAGTTTTGTGTGTAGGCTTTTTTTTTTCCATTTTTTATTTACATACACCACTAAGCATGTTATTCTTTTTAAGAATTATAATTCCAATTTAACCAATCGGAATTATTACATATTGTATTAGGAGGAATTTTCGTTGAACTTTTTATCTATTTTAAATATTATTTTTTTATTAGTGCTTCTTAGTATTTTATTCTATATGCAAAAGAAGCATGTCTCCTTCTCCAAGCGTGTTTTTACTGGACTGGGACTAGGCATCTTATTTGGAGTTATTTTACAATTGTTTTATGAGCCAACTTCAGAAGTCATAATAACATCGAATGACTGGTTCGGCTTAATAGGTAATGGCTATGTGAAGTTATTACAAATGATTGTTATGCCACTTGTGTTTATTTCCATCATCTCTGCATTTACACGATTAGAAAAGTCAAATAACCTAGGAAAGATCAGTGGTCTTGTGATAGGAACATTATTACTGACAACAGCAATTGCTGCATCACTTGGAATTGCATCCGCTATTGGGTTTGATTTAAAAGCAATTGATATTAATTCTGGTGACGCGGAGGCACTTCGTGGTCAGCAGTTAGAAGAAAGTTTAGGAGAAGTACAAAGTACAACAATTCCACAAAAAATACTTGGATTTCTTCCTGCAAATCCATTCTTAGATTTAACGGGAGCAAGACCTACTTCTACAATTGCGGTTGTTATTTTTGCAGCATTCATTGGAGTTGCCTTACTTGGAATAAGACGAAAAAATCCTGAGCAGGCCGAATTTTTTCAAAAGATGGTTGAAGCAGTCTATTCAGTGATAATGCGTATAGTAACACTTGTATTACGTCTTACTCCATACGGAATTCTTGCTTTAATGGCAAAAACAGTTGCAGGCAGTAATGTTGATGCTATATTAAAATTAGGGAAATTTGTAATTGCTTCTTATGCAGCATTAATCGCCATGTTTATCGTTCATTTAGTTATTCTAGCCGTATTAGGATTAAGTCCAAAAAAATATATAAAAAAAGTGCTTCCAGTATTAACCTTTGCTTTTACTTCTCGTACAAGTGCTGGGACACTGCCATTAAATATTGACGCACAAAAATCAAAATTAGGCGTTTCTGAGTCTACTGCTAACTTTGCTGCATCCTTTGGTGTATCGATTGGACAAAACGGATGTGCTGGTATTTACCCAGCAATGGTAGCCGTTATGATCGCTCCAACAGCAGGAATTAATCCTTTGTCTCCTTCCTTTATTGCGACATTAATTATTGTCGTAATGATTAGTTCATTTGGAGTTGCTGGTGTAGGTGGAGGCGCTACTTTTGCAACATTAATCGTGCTTTCGACCTTAAATTTACCAGTTGCATTAGCAGGGTTATTAATCTCTGTAGAGCCATTAATTGATATGGGACGTACTGCATTAAATGTTAGTGGGTCAATGGTTTCAGGAGTCGTAACAAGTAAAACGCTTGGAGAGTTAGACACGGACATATATAATTCGGATGAAGATCTTTCATCTGAAAATAAAGCATCATAAATTATGAAGAAGCTGGGACATAAGTATTCCAGCCGAAGATAAACCCGAACCATGATACGAAGATGTAAAAAGTATTTCGTAATCATGGTTTGGGTTTTTTATTTATATAAAAAAGAAGGTTTGCGGTAAACACCCGCAGCCTGCATACACTTCGCTTTCCGTGGGGCTCGGCTTTAGCCGCTTCTTCCCAGCGGAAAGCGAGTGTTTGTAGCGTAATGGAACAACATAGTTTTCATACTTAACTACTCAAACTTCGCACCATCAAATTCGTTTCCAAGTCTTGAGGTTACTCGGTTTAGAACAATAAAATGGGAGGTTTGTTTTTTAAAAGGTGAAAAAGTATATACTTTTTGAAATGTGAAGGCTGTCTAGCTTCGCCGTACAGGATGTACAAGTGCCGGCCAAGACATAAGGACGTGGCGTATTTAGCCGGTCAGCGCCTAGCCCCGGTGAGTATTGCCTCCATCCTCTAAAAGTAAAAAACACTTTTTGAGTCTGGAGAACATTTTTCTTCGGAGCTAAACAAGGCGCTTGCGCTTTTCTTATGGGGTTGCTTTCCACTACGGGTTGCT
>JBDNRM010000315.1:0-4097 GCA_047718615.1 Bacillus sp. (in: firmicutes)
AGATAAAACATAGTTATAGCTATATTAATGTAGTTTTTTTCTGTTTTTTTGTTGATTTTTTAGTTTTTGCGGTGTTACATCATCCCCATTTGGATCATAAATCGTTACATTTTCTAAAGTGTTTAACATAGTCGAGCGAAACCCTTTTAAATATTCAGCTCTTAATTTCGTTTGCTCCTTTGATTCTTCTGCTGTTAAACCACTTTCTTTTTTCTTTTTAGCCAGTTCATTTATTCTAGCCAACTTATGATTAGAAATCATACCATTCTCCCTCCATTCATGTTACCTATAATCCTGAGTAAAATCTCAGGATAACAGGAGGCTATCGCCATGCAATATTACTTTATCACTTGGTACATTTAACTTCCATACAGTGTTCCTTTTAAACAACAGAGCATAACATCCATTTAATTATTTAAGAATAAAATTTTCCTCTTAAATCCTACCGCTTTATCAAAGCGATATTATATCATATATAATCTACAAAATAAACGAAATAAAGCTTACTATTATTTTGTCTCTTTTTCCGCTTTTTCACAAAATTCTTGATATCTTCTATGAACCGTTGCCTTTGAAACACTATATCCGAACCCTCGCAATGTTGAGGCAATTTCAGCAAAAGTTAGCCCATTCTCTTTTAATTTAACAATTTCCATTACAGGGACTTCTACTCTGCTTCGTCCCGAGTGCTCTCCAACATTTTTTAAGTTTTTATGTGGTTTATAACCATTTTCAACTGCTTTTTTCATTCCTCTTTTAATTTTAATATTATGAATTTTTCTTTGGTACTCTTCTACTAAGCTAACAATTTGTAGAACCATTGAATCAGCATCTGATAAAATTAACTCTCCTGAATGTGAAATACTATACAGTTTTACATTTTCTCTTAAAATACAATGTAAAATAGCTATTTTTGCATTTCCTCTTCCTAATCTTGTTTCATCCTGAATTAAAATAGCAGAAATATCTTTATCTTTTATATAGGTTAATAAATTTAAGATGCCATCACGTTCTAAATCATAACCACTTGCCTGTTCTCTAATAATATGTGCAATCGTAAAATTATTATCATGAGCAAGCTGTATTAATTCTTCCTCCTGTCTTTTTAGAGAAGATGCTTGTTCTTTTTTATCCGTACTTACTCTGCAATAAATAATCGCATTCATTTTTTACCACCATTATCATGTATTGTCTTTTTATCTTACATTATATTTATATTTAATTTCTCTTCTATTCATTTATAACCATTACTCTGATGCTAACTGGATGTTTACATCTTCTAACCGAACAGGTATTTTAATTTTTTCACCAGCTGCAAGCTGATTTGCTGAAAGGTTATTTTGCTTTTCTACCCAATGAATAAAATCCTTTTTAGACATTTGATATGTCCCTTCATATTTCTCTGAAAGCCGCCAAATAGAATCCCCTTTTTCCACTGTAACACTTATATATTGATCTTTATCATAATAGTCCTGACTTAATAGCACAACTAAACATGTAATAAAACTACAAACAATTAGAATAATAGAGTAAGAATAATTTGTCCATATTTTTTTCAACATTTAATATCACCCTTTTTTAGAATATATGTTCGTCTCTGTATTTACATGTTATACGAACAAATGTTTCGTGTCAACCAAAAATCAGAACTTATGTTTGTATCGTTTGGTAATACATGCTATAATTAGCAAAAGAAAATAAACTTGAGGTGCATAATATGCAAAAATTATCTAAAAGACAACTAGATATATTAGATTATATAAAGGATGAAGTCCGCTCAAAAGGCTATCCTCCTTCTGTAAGAGAAATTGCCGAAGCTGTAGGACTTGCTTCAAGCTCTACTGTACATGGCCATTTAGCTAGATTAGAAAGCAAAGGATTAATTCGAAGAGATCCTACTAAACCTCGTGCTATTGAAATACTTGATTTGGAAGAAAGCTCCGTTCCTAAATATAATATTATTAATGTGCCTGTAGTCGGGAAAGTGACAGCCGGCCTGCCAATAACTGCAATTGAAAATGTTGAAGAATACTTTCCTTTGCCAGAAAGGCTTGCTCCAAGTGATGAACAGATTTTTATGCTTGAAATTATGGGAGAAAGCATGATTGAAGCAGGGATTCTAGATGGAGATTATGTGATCGTTAGGCAACAAAGTGCTGCGAACAATGGTGACATCGTAGTTGCGATGACAGAAGATGATGAAGCGACCGTCAAACGATTTTTCAAAGAAAAAGATTCTATTAGACTACAACCAGAAAACAGTTCAATGGAGCCAATCATTTTACGCAATGTTATTATCCTTGGAAAAGTTATAGGTGTTTATCGCCACATTCAATAATTCTATCTAACTAGAAAATAATCATCTTTTGTTAATTGCTGGTTAAAACCGAAAAGACGTTTTTACAGTTGCCAGCCAAGCAACAAAATTTACTCCAAGACACATAAAAAGAAGTAGGTTTCTTAAATTTATTAGCAGCTAGCAGCCGGAATACACGAAGACTCCCGCGGGAAAGCGAGACAGGCGAGACCCCACAGCGCAGCGAGGAGGCTCGTCGCTCGCCCGCAGGAAAGCGAAGTGCATGTAGGCTGCGGACTTATTGAGAGGGACAAACCCTATTTCTGGTAAGACACCCCTTCAACAAAATTTGCACTAAAACACATGAAAAGAAGCAATACCCTAAGTTTTTTTCGTCGAAGCAGGGAGCAGCCGGAATACACGAAGACTCCCGCGGGAAAGCGAGACAGGCGAGACCCCACAGCGCAGCGAGGAGGCTCGACGCTCGCCCGCAGGAAAGCGAAGTGCATGTAGGCTGCGGACTTATCGAAAGAGCCAAAGACTTTTTACAGGGTAGCCTAAGCTAACGCCTACTAAACAGTAGGCGTTAGCTTCTTTTTATGAGAAGACATATTAAGCAAGAATATATTTTAATTGATTCCTGCTTAATATGTTTAAATAAATCTGCACCTGGGAAAAGAAAACTATAACTAAAAGACATAAGGTGATGACATGCAGAATGAATTAGAATACAAATTATTTAACATTGAATTACAAAGATTAAAGGATGACTATAATAGATGCAAAAATAAGTGTTTAAGACATTTAATCTTACTAGATATATTTTTGTTAATTGCTGCAATGCAAGCTCTTTCCTTCCCTTCTTGATTTTACTTTCCAAAAATCTTTTCATTAATTCTGATTTCTTATCCAGTGCTAATTCCTATTTTTAGAATTTTTTGTTATTATTAAGATTAAATAGAAGGAACTATCAACTGTTGAATAAAGAATATGTTCTTTCCCTTCATGCATATTCTTTAACTACTTCCATCTTTTTATCTTTTCCTACTATTATTTATTTAAGAGAAAGGAAGAAAATAATGAAAAGTACTGGAATTGTAAGAAAAACAGATAGGCTGGGCAGAATTGTCGTACCGAAAGAATTGCGAAAAACACTTAATATTAATTATGATGATCCTTTAGAGATTTTTACAGACGAAGATAAAATTATCTTGCAGAAATACAAAAGAGAAGCACATTGTATAATAACTGGTGAGCTTGTAGATAAACCATTAGCATTGGCAGATGGCAAAGTCGAAGTCAGTGAAAAAGGATTACAGCTTTTGTATGATGAATTAGTCCATATAATAGATCAAAAATAACCTCTTTTTCCTACAAATGAAGAAGCTGGGACATAAGTATTCCAGCCGAAAATAAACCCGAACCATGATACGAAGACGTAAATAATATTTCGTATCATGATTTGGGTTTTTTATTCATGTAAAAAAAAGGTTTGTGGTAATTATCCGTAGCTTGAATACACTTCGCTTTCCGTAGGGCTCGGCTTTAGCCGCTTCGGCCCTTGGTCTGCAGGGTCTAATCCCACAGGAGTTTCGCACCTTACACTCCAATCAAGCCGTTTTGATTCATTAGTTGCTGTCGTTGAACTGGTGAAAACATCCATCTTATAGAAATAGACTAAAAGTGCACATTTTGGGAGAACAACGTTGAATAATAACATAAAAAATCAACGCTACTAGTGTTTACTCATCATACCTTGTCATGAAATTCGAAGACAAGAACTTATTCTAAAACAGGTTGC
>JBDNRM010000316.1:0-4062 GCA_047718615.1 Bacillus sp. (in: firmicutes)
TAATGCAACAAAAATAAAAACAGAAAATTCAATCATTATTTATGCGACGATAGTGGTACTTTATAAGTATATTCTTTTTAACTAAGAAGAGAAAATCATTTTTTACCATATCCTACTCTCGTATGAAAGTCAAGTAATGGAAAATAATCCAATTGGAGAAGAAAATTATTCAAGAGTGGACAGTATAAAATATCCTTCATTGGAAAAAATGGAATCTATAGAGAATGGAGGGTCTTTGAGATGAAACGCATCATATCAATTGTAATAACGACGATTTTAATGGCATTAACGCTGGCTCAGCCAACATTAGCTGCAGAAAAAAAAGCTGAATTGGTGGAAAATGTGAAGTCAGCTATCTTAATTGATCGAGATACAGGTACAATTTTGTATGAAAAAAACAGCAATGAGAAACTACCCCCTGCAAGTATGACAAAAGTTATGACGATGCTTTTGATTATGGAAGCACTTGATGAAGGCAAGTTGAAAATGGATGAAAAAATTCGTACTAGTGAATATGCTGCTTCAATGGGTGGTTCACAAATCTTTTTAGAACCTGGTGAGGAAATGACAACAGAACAAATGTTAAAAGGAATTGCCATCGGTTCAGGAAATGATGCGGCTGTTGCAGTAGCAGAAAGACTTGCCGGTTCAGAAGAAGCATTTGTTGAAATGATGAATAATAAAGCAAAAGAATTAGGATTAAAAAATACAAAGTTTAAAAATGTAACTGGCTTGCCGACAGAAGATCATTACAGCACAGCTAATGATATGGCGGTGATGGGGAAAGAACTTCTTAAATACGAAAATATTACGAAATTCACTGGTACTTATGAAGCGTACCTACGTGAAGATAGCGATAAAAAGTTTTGGCTAGTTAATACTAATCGTCTTGTTAAGTTTTATCCAGGAGTGGATGGATTAAAAACAGGTTTTACAAACGAAGCAAAATATTGTTTAACAGCAACTGCTGAAAAAAATGGCATGCGTGTGATAGCGGTTGTTTTTGGAGCTCCAACGTCAAAAGAACGAAATGCCCAAGTGACAAAAATGCTGGATTACGCTTTCAGTCAATATGAAACACACCCTATATATAAACGAAATGAATCGATTGGTAAAGTGAAAGTCAGCAAAGGGGAACAAAAGCAAATAACAGCAGTAACGAGTGAACCCATTTCTCTCCTTACAAAAAAAGGCGAAAAAGTGGATAAAGTGAACAAAGAAATCACGATAGACAAAAAGTTAAAAGCGCCGATTGAAAAAGGGCAGAAAATAGGAACCATTAAGTTTACAAAAGACGGTAAAACTTTAGTGGAAAGTCCACTCGTTGCCCAAAAAGATATAAAATCAGCAAACTGGTGGCAACTATTTAAACGATCAACAGGAATGTTCACAAAAACAAATTAAAAAAACGAAAAGCGGAAGCGTCTCGATCAACCCTGAAGAAAAATGTTCCTTTGCCTCAGAAAGTGCTTTTCAACTTTCAGAGGAAAAGGGTTATTTTACACAAGGGTTAGACGCTGCAGCTGAAAAACGAAAAGCGGAAGCGTCTTGATTAACCCTGAAGAAAAATGTTCCTTTGTTTCAGAAAGTGCTTTTCAACTTTCAGAGACAAAGGGTTATTTTACATAAGGGTTAGACGCTGCAGCTGGAAAACGAAAAGCGGAAGCGTCTCGATCAACTCTGAAGCTGGACTTTCGTGAATTATTTTTGTGCGTTGTCGAATAAATCATCATTTTTACTATTTTTAGCGAATTAGCACTAGTTTTGTCTTTCGGGAAGGAATTGAAAGGAACAGTATAGAATTGACTCACTAAACCAAATGAGGAGGTTATGGATAGTGAGTCTGAGTATTGATCTTGAAGTGAAAAATAATGTCCTTTGTATTCGATTAGCTGGTGAATTAGATCATCATTATGCAGAGGAGCTGCGCTCAAAGGCAACGAATGCAATTGAAAGTTATAATATTCGTCATATAGTGCTTAATTTAGAAAACTTATCTTTTATGGATAGTTCAGGTCTTGGTGTGATTTTAGGCCGATATAAACAAATTAAACAGTTAGGTGGAGAGATGGTTATTTGTGCTATTTCTCCAAGTGTTCAAAGGCTTTTTGATATGTCAGGATTATTTAAAATTATGAGGCTGGAAACAAATGAGGAATTTGCACTTCAACGATTGGGGGTAGCATAATATGAAAAATGAAATGCAACTTCAATTTAGTGCGTTAAGTCAAAATGAATCGTTTGCTCGTGTAACAGTTGCTGCTTTTCTTACCCAATTAGATCCAACCATGGATGAACTTACGGAAATTAAGACTGTTGTTTCGGAAGCTGTTACGAACTGTATTATTCATGGATATGAAAATGATCCAAATGGAATTGTTTATATTTCTGTTATTTTGGAAGATTCCTATATTGATTTGATGATTAGAGACGAAGGAAAAGGCATTATCGATGTGGAGGAAGCGAGACAGCCACTATTTACAACTAAACCGGAATTAGAAAGATCTGGCATGGGTTTTACCATTATGGAGAATTTTATGGATAATATTGAAGTGCAATCAAGCCCTGAAAGTGGAACAGAGATCCGTCTGCGCAAGCATTTAATGAAAAGCAAAATGCTAAGCAATTAAGGAGAATCGTCTATGGATGTGGAGGTAAAAAAAGATAAAAAACAAACATATTTAAAGGATCATGAAGTTAAAGAGCTCATTAAACAGAGCCAGGATGGAGATCAAACTGCAAGAGATACAATTGTTCAAAAAAACATGCGTCTAGTATGGTCTGTTGTTCAAAGGTTTCTTAATAGAGGATATGATCCAGATGATCTTTTCCAAATTGGCTGTATCGGTTTATTAAAGTCAGTGGATAAATTTGATTTAAGTTATGATGTTAAATTTTCGACTTATGCTGTGCCAATGATTATTGGAGAAATTCAGCGTTTCATTCGTGACGATGGAACGGTGAAAGTGAGTAGATCGTTAAAGGAATTAAGCAATAAAATCCGGAAAGCGAAAGATGAGCTGTCCAAACAGTATGGAAGAACTCCAACAGTTGGTGAACTATCTGAGTTCTTAGAGATTCCCCCTGAAGATATTGTGCTTGCACAGGAGGCAGCAAGATCGCCTTCTTCTATTCATGAAACAGTATATGAAAATGATGGAGATCCTATTACTCTTTTAGATCAGATTGATGATGGCAATGAAGGGAAATGGTTTGATAAAATTGCGCTTCAGGAAGCTATACGTGAATTAGATGAAAGAGAACGGCTTATCGTTTATTTAAGGTATTATAAAGACCAGACTCAGTCAGAGGTTGCTGAAAGGCTTGGGATATCTCAGGTGCAGGTTTCTCGGTTGGAGAAGAAAATTTTGAAGCAGATGAAGGAGCAAATGGATTAGTTCTCAGATTGCGAGGCTACCCTAAAAAAGGGTTCTGCAGGTGCTTTCTTGTAGGCTCATCTACGAGCCGCTTCGTCAGGTCTCGTCTTGCATTCCCACGAAAGTCTTCGTGTATTCTGTCTGCTTCCTGCTTATAACTTAAGAAATTTGCTTCATTTCATGTTCCATGGTGCAATTTTAGTTGTATGGGGTGTCTCTTTGTGTACTCGTTCTTGTCTTGCAGACTGTAGAATAATTTAAAGAATCTAGGAGGCTTCAGCTCTATATTTTTAGGGCTGAGGCCGTTTTTGCGTTTTAGTAACTGATTAAAAAAGGGTCTTCAAATCTTTCGGACTTTATGTTTGTGCTTAAGGGCTTCTTCTCCAGCTTCTCTGCAAATTTTATTATCTATAGATAAACTTGTTGATGCGAAACCTCGTAGTTGACCACTCCTTTCTAGTAATACTCTCTATTTTATAATCAACTAGTACAATTCCTTAAATCTAGAAAATACATCCAAAGATATATCTGTCTACCCTGAAAATAGGGTTTGTCTCTCTCAATGAGTCCGCAGCCGGAATACACTTCGCTTTCCATGGGGCGGGCGCCGAGCCTCCTTCGGAGTAAACTGAGGCCACTGAAAAAGTCCTTTTTTTTACTTAGGCAGTCGAAAGTTCATTCTAAA
>JBDNRM010000317.1:0-4042 GCA_047718615.1 Bacillus sp. (in: firmicutes)
GTTACTTTAACATCTTTCACATTTTTTTATCAAAGTTTACTCCTCGGAGCTGAAGTCAAAGGAGTACATTTGACATTTTGCAGAATGCAGTCCACCTAAAGATTCTTTTACTAATGTATTAATAAGGCGATAATAATCTACCGTAGATTCCCAACTAAGCCCACCAATTAAACCGATTGTTTTCATGTACAATCCCCTCTTTCATATTTTTCAAAATCATAACATGTTATACTGGTATATAGTAGAACCAGTAATCAAATACTTTTATAGTACCAGATGAAATTCAGGGGGAATTAAAAGATGATTTTTACAACAGTAGACCGTTCTAGTGCTAAGTCTTTAACCCAGCAAGTTTATGAACAAATTCGTAAAGGAATTTTAGATAAAAAGTTGCAAGAAGGAGAGAAATTATTATCTTCAAGAGATTTGTCTTCCACAATAGGCGTATCGCGGAATGTCGTTTTAGAGGCCTATGATCGGCTTATTTCAGAGGGATATTTGGAGGTGAAACCGAAAGCTGGTACATTTGTTGCCAAAGGAACATCGCTATCGAATATACGGGTTAACCCCTATAAAAAGGAAACAAAGGAAATAAAAAAAGAAGAGAATACATTAATTGATTTTCGGGGCGGTAATCCAGCCATTGATCATTTTCCACGCAAAAAATGGGGGCAGCTGACAAAAGAAATTTGCAATGAATCACCACAGCATATTTTTGGGTATGGTGATCCATGCGGAATAAGCGAATTAAGGGAAGTATTAGCGGCATATTTACATAGAGCAAGAGGGGTGCAATGCCAGCCAAACCAAATTATTATAACCTCTGGTGCAACACAGGGATTAAGGCTTATTACGGAACTGCTTATTTCCGATCGCAAAACGGAGTATATTGCTGTAGAAGACCCTGTCACAGATGAGATGCGCAATATATTTACTTATGCAAATGCGCATGTCTATCCAGTTGCTGTTGATGCAAATGGGATTATCCCAGAATTATTGCCGAAAGAAAAACCAAGTTTTGTCTTTGTTATTCCTTCCCACCAATTTCCTTTAGGGGGCATTTTGTCCATACAAAGAAGGCTGCAGCTCATTGAGTATGCAAGAAAAATGGATTGTTATATTGTAGAAGATGATTATGATAGTGAATTTACATATGAAGATGCTCCTGTGCCGTCTATGCAAGGAATAGAACAAGAACATGTACTGTATGTTGGAACATTTAGTAAAATATTATCGCCTGCTTTAAGAATAGGCTATGTGGTTTTACCACCACATTTAGTCGAAGCATTCCAACAATTGAAATGGTTTACAGATCGCCATACCTCCTCCATTGAACAATTTGTGTTAGCACGTTTTATTAAGGAAGGGCATCTAGATAGGCATGTTCGTAAAATGAAAAGAATATATCAAGAAAGAAGAGAAGTATTAGTAAACAGCATACTTCACTCTTTTAAAAAATCAAAAATTATTGGCAAAGCAGCAGGCATGCATTTAGTAGTTGAAATTCCAGGTGTTGATTTTACAGAGGAAATTTGCCATCAAATAAAATCATTTGGGGTATGTGTGTATCCGGTAGAACAATACAGTATTAATAAAGGTGGGCACAAGGAAAAAATTATTATGGGATATGGGGGACTAACAACAGAACAAATCAAAAAAGGTGTTTCTTTGTTGAAAAAGGCTTTACAGAATGTATAAGAGCTATTTGCCTGTATATTCGGCGTAATCCCATCTTATTTTAATGTGATTTTTAGGATTAACGTGCATTATTATGTTATAAATGTAGTAAATCAAAGAGAAATTGAGTTAAGGAGTATAAGAAAACATGAATAAGGCGAATAAAAATAGACTTCAAAAAAAGATATTTATTGCAATCGTTGGAATAATGATCATTTTAGTATTTATTCCAACCCCTTATTATTTAAACCAGCCAGGGTCGATTGAACCTCTTGCAGCAAAAGTGACCGTTGAGGATGGCCATAAATCGGAGAAAGGCAGTCTGAATTTAACTACTGTCTATTCCATTAAAGCAACTAATCCGTATATATGGCTATATGGGTTAGTAGCCCCTCATACAGAAGTGAAAAAGGAAAAGGAAGTAAAAGGGACGTTGACAGATGAAGAGTATAATGCATTGCTGCTTCATATGATGGATACCTCGAAACAAAGTGCGATTATTTCTAGTTTTCATGAAGCCAATAAAAAAGTGGATTATCAATACAATGGAATCTTTGTTTCTGGTGTGCTGCCAACTTCAAAGGCAAAATCAATTATTCAAGTAGGAGATATTATTCATAAAGTGGATGGCAAGGATTTTGAAGAAGCCAATCAACTAATAGATTATTTAAAAGGGAAAAAAGAAGGCGAAAAAGTAGAAGTACAGTTTACCCACAATAACAAAACAAAAACGGCTTCCATTGCAACAATTGTGGTAAAGCAAAGTACAGGCCAGGTAGGGATAGGCATTGCCCCCGAAGATAATATAACAATTAATCCGTCTTTGAATGTGAAGATTAATACGGAAAATATAGGCGGACCTTCTGCAGGATTAATGTTTTCATTAGAAATATATAACCAAATGGTAAACGGAGATTTAACAAAAGGCTATAAAGTTGCTGGTACCGGAACAATGGATGCAAAAGGAAATGTCGGACAAATTGGCGGCATCCGACATAAAATTGTAGCTGCACATAAAGCAGGGGTGGATATTTTCTTTTACCCTAAAGATATAAATAAAGAGGATACAAATGAGAAAGAAATCAAAGACGAAGTAAAAAAAGAAGGATATGATATAAAAATAGTGCCTGTTAGCACATTAAAAGATGCAATTGACTTCTTGAAAGCATTACCTGTGAAATAAGCAGAAGATACCTATGCAAACAAAATTTAAACCAAGGCACATGAAAAGAAGTGATTTTCTTATGTTTATCCTTGTAATTGAAGCAGGGAGCAGTCAGAATACACGAAGACTCCTATGGGAACGAGAGAAAGACGAGAAGATAGCAGGAGTTTACTCCGAAAAGGCTCACCGCTCACCCCATGGAAAACGAAGAGTATTCTGACTACGGATTATTCGAGAGAGCAAAACACACTTTTCATGTAAACAAAAATTTATACCATGAAGAATGAAAATAGGCGAGTGTGATTGAGTTTGTTGTTAGCAGGGAGCAGCCGGAATACACGAAGACTCCTATGGGATTAGCGGGACAGGCGAGACCCCGCAGGAGCAAAGCTCCGAGGAGGCTCGGCGCCCGCCCCATGGAAAGCGAAGTGTAATCCGGTTGCGGACTATTCGAGAGAGCCAAAGCCTTTTTTCAGGATAGCCAACCAAAAATAATTTTATTATCAAAAATGGGTATTACAACTTTTTGTAACAATAGAAGAACCTCTATATTGTAAGTTTAAAGCTGAAGAATAAGGGAATATTATTAGTATACTTACAATAGGGCGTAACGTATTAACCAGTTCCTGTTAATACGAAGGAGGTTCAAAATGAGAGAGTTTTTCAATGGCATTTTCAGTTTATTTTACGGTTTTTTCGCAGTACCTCTTCTTTTAATATTTATTATAATTGCCATTTTTGCTGTAAATGAAATTAGAAAAAGAAAAAGAAACAAAACAGAAGAATGGCATGGACAATCACCAGTAGAAAAGATTGAAAAAGAAGACAAAACAAAATAATTATAAAATAGCAAAAAAGAATCAAAGAGGAATGCTTTGATTCTTTTTTTGTTATGTAAATAATCATGATCATAGAGACCCATCCAACAAAAAATGCTACACCATGAACGACGAAAATAGGCGGCTTGATTAAGTTCGTTGATATGTTGAAGCAGGAAGCAATAAGCATGGCAAGAAGACTCCCGTAGGAAAGCGAAGTGTATGCGGACTGCGGACTTATCGAGAGCGCAGTCCTATTAAATAACTAGTTCAATTTTTAGAGTGTATCTTTAATGGATGATAAAAGAAGGCAAGAAAGGGTATAATGACACTAGAGGATCATTTATATTTTAAGTACCCTAGTTACATATATGTTTTTTGT
>JBDNRM010000318.1:0-3986 GCA_047718615.1 Bacillus sp. (in: firmicutes)
CTTAAGCTGTGTTTCGAATGGTGAAAAACAGGCGAATACATACAAGTAGTGTATATTTTTTTTTGTAAAAAAACAATGAATAGGAAATAGTAATATAGCAAAAATTACTATAATTGGAGGATAAAAAATGTATTGGTTGCCATTCAAAAAATTAAGTATTGTTATTATTGGAGCGTTGTTGAATGCAATTGCTATGAATTGTTTTTTAATTCCTGCTGATGTATATGCTAGTGGTTTTGCCGGGGTTGCTCAATTAATCGCCAGTGTTTCTCCATTGTCAACAGGGATCTTGCTTTTTCTATTAAATCTGCCAGTTGCTATATTAGGATGGATAAAGGTAGGAAAATCATTCACTTTTTATAGTTTTTTAAGTGTTGCATTTATGTCCTTATTTCTTGAACTCATACCAGTGAATGCATATGCAGATGATATATTATTAAATGCTGTTTTTGGCGGCGTCATTGCAGCAGTAGGTGTTGGCTTTACATTAAAAGTAGGTGCTTCAACTGGTGGGATGGATATTGTAGCGATGATACTTTCCCGGATGCAGGATAAACCTGTTGGCACGTACTTTTTTACATTAAACAGCATTATTATTTTAACTGCAGGCTATCTGTATGGATGGGAGAAGGCTCTATATACTTTAGTGACGCTTTATGCAGCAACAAGGGTGATAGATGCGATTCATACACGGCATCAAAAATTGACAGTAATGATTGTTACCAAAAAATCAGATGAATTAAAAGTAGCTATCTATGAGAAACTAGTCAGGGGTATTACCATGATCCCAGCAAAAGGAGCTTTCTCCAATGAGGAAAGGGATATGATGATGATTGTCATTACCCGTTATGAATTGTTTGATTTAGAAAGAGTGATTAAAGAAGTAGATCCTCAAGCATTTACGAATATTGTACAAACAACAGCGATTTTTGGTTTTTTCAGAAAAGAATAAAGGTGGGTTTTTGGTGAAGCGAATCTTTATTATCTTAACTGTTCTTTTTATCTGTTTTGTTTTTATAGAAGAGGTACAGGCAAAAAGAAATGCAAACTTACTATTTACGATTCATGCCATAACTAGAACGGATGAAGTGGAGTTGCAATTAAAGTTAAGCAACCTGGGGAATCAGCCCAAAAAATTACACTTTTCCTCTTCCCAAAAATATGAAATTTCCATTAAATCTGAAATGGGAGAAGAAGTGTATAGATATTCGCTTAATAAAGCTTTTCTACAGGCGATTCAGGATATGACGCTAAAACCGAATGAATCGTATAGATGGAAAGAAAAATGGGATTATAAAAATAATGGAAAAAGAGTGGAAGCAGGCGATTATACAGTAGAGGCTGTACTCGCTTCAACACAGTTGGATAATCCACAAGAGAAAATAAAGACAGTTGCTACCATTACTGTTCCAGAGAAAAATACTATGTATAAAAACATCAAAGTGGATGGAAATCATGGCCATTACACCATCACAGGCATAGCTAAAACTCCAAATAAACTGCTCTATACAGTGGAGGATGGTCATAATGAACTTCTTTCCAATCAAGTTGTTGAAAAACAAGCAGATGGAAGGTTTACCATTCAGCTTAAGATTCCAGAGAAGAGTCTTCCAAAAAATGGAACGCTTATTTTATATTTAATTGAGGAAGCAGAAAATTATACCGATCCATTTCCTGTAGAATTAGAGTTTTTTTCCTGATTCATGTAGCAAAAAAAACAGCTCCACTTACAGAAATGACTGCAGTGAAGCTGTTTTTTTTAATGAATTTCTAACTGTTCAAGTTCTTTCTGCAGCTCTGCTAATTGTTGCTGTTCAGCACTTGTTGTATTGGCGTATGCTGAACTAATTGCATTTTTGGCTTTTGCCAATAAATCATTAACATCTTGGCCTTGAGCGGCTTTTATAGATTCAACAGCTTCTCTAGCTTCTTGAAATAATCTGTTTCCCATTTATATTCCTCCATGAGTAGATTCCTTCACATTTGCCATTTTATAGCTTTCTGCTTCTGCATAGGTCATGTGAAAAGGGATACGTTCAGCATGCTTAGTTACGGAGTCCACACCCTGTTGTACAAAGCGTTTTGATTTGTTACGTTTTCCCATAGGTAATCCCTCCAAATATAAAGTGGCTTAAAACAGCACTTACAGTATTAACTGTATACATCACTGCTTCTCTTATAGTATGGAACAAGAGAGGCAGAATTAATGAAGGTAAAGTTAACCACTTCCGTTAGATGGCTTTTAAATTCAAAGCTTCATTTAGATAAACAGCTATGCCATCCTCTTCATTGCTTAATGTAATTTCGCTAGCAAGAGACTTTAGTTCTTGTATGCCATTTCCCATTGCAATTCCTTTTCCAGCATACTCAATCATTTCAAAGTCATTATCTTCGTCACCAAATGCAATAATATTTTGTTGGGGAATCTGATAAAACTCAGAAACTTTTTTCAATCCAACAGCTTTATTTAAACCCGCTTTTACAATCTCGATTACATGAAAAGGATCGGCCCAGCGGCGGTGGTCAATTAAGTCAGCATGCACATCTGATAAATGATTCCGGATGTTTTTTACATGTTCTTCTTCTGTATGAATTAATAAACAAGTCGGAGCAGCTTCTAAATAATTAAGAAGATTACCTGTTGTTGTTTTCGGATTTCCTAATGAAAAAATGTCAAGCAGCTTTTCATCATGATAATGAAAATATACATCATCAATAACTTCTGCGACAATATTATGATAAGAAAAATCGCTGCATGCTTCCACAATATTTTTTGCCGTTTTCATATCCAAAGGTGAATGGTAAAAACCCCAGTTTCTGTCTTTAGGATGATGAATAAACGCACCATTAAAGTTAACGATAGGAGTATCTAAAGTTAATTCATGATAAATAGCTTCACTTGCACGGTAAGGTCTCCCTGTTGCAATCATCACAATATGTCCGGATTCCCGTGCCTTTTGAATAACCTTTTTTGTTAAGGGAGAAATAGTTTTATCATTTTTTAATAATGTTCCATCAAGATCGAGTGCTATTAGATGTTTGTCCGTCATAGTTTCTCCTTCTAGTATGTTTAAAATGGTAAAACAGATTGTCCAGCACCAGCGTCTATCCCCTGTGAGCATTGCCTCTTGTCATTACAAGTTGAAAAACCCTTTTTGAACCTAGAGAAAATTTTTCTTTGGGAATGAAGAGACGCTTCCGCTTTTTCTATAAAGTGTTATATTTAGAAAAACAAATCACTTCATGATAAACTTAATTTACTATCCATTATATACATATAAAATTTTATTATAATATATGCATTAATTCTAGCGTATTACTGTAAAGGTTTGTTAAATAATGCTTTTATAATCAGAAATAACTTACTTTCTCATAAAAAATCTGCATTATAGTGGTAAACGTATTTATGTAGAATAATGCAGTTATAAAGTGTTGAAAATAATGAAAGTTTCTGAATAAGTTTGTTTATTCAGAAGTGCCACTTTAAGTGAAAGAGTAAACGTTTTTCATCTGTAGTCAAAGGAGTTTTTTATGGTTCTTATTGAAAAATTATTTATAAATGAAATTCCATTATTACATATAGTAAAAAAAGAAAATTACGATCAAAAGCTTCCATTCATTCAATTTATCCATGGATTTACTAGTGCAAAAGAACATAATCTTCACTTCGCCTACAATTTAGCGGAAAAAGGCTTTCGTGTCGTTTTGCCTGATTGTTTATATCACGGCGAAAGAGAAGAAGGTTATGTAAAAATGGATTTAAATATTCGTTTTTGGGAAATTGTATTAAAGACAATAGATGAAATTAACATAATTAAAGAGAATTTTGAAGAAAAGGGTTTTATAGATATTAATCGAATTGGACTAGTTGGTACAAGCATGGGAGGCATTGTAACATTAGGAGCGCTAAGAAAATACCAATGGATTCATGCCGCGGTCAGTTTAATGGGGATGCCTTATTATAAGAAATTTACACAATATAAAAT
>JBDNRM010000319.1:0-3951 GCA_047718615.1 Bacillus sp. (in: firmicutes)
CCTTTTCTAATTGCTCTAAACCAAGTTATAGCAATACATGAAGAAGAATTTATAACTGCGAAGTTTGAGTTAACTCTATGAAAAAACAGAAATAACCAGTATAGGGAAGTAACCATTTACGTGCTAAATTAGAGCATGTTCATCTTTACCTATTAACTATTAAGTTATGTCTCTGCCTCTTTCAAAGTATCAAAAAAATATTCTCCATTAGCCTGCCATTTTGCAGTCGTCCTTTTTCAATACTTATAAAGATGCTTACTTAAACTGTTTATATAGATTACCCATTTCGATTGCGCCAACTGCAGCTTCCCATCCCTTATTTCCAGCTTTTGTTCCAGCACGTTCAATCGCCTGTTCAATCGTTTCTGTTGTAAGAACACCAAATATAATGGGAACTCCTGAAGAAAGGGAAGAACTTGCCACACCTTTTGATACTTCACTGCTTACATAATCGAAATGTGGTGTTGCTCCTCGAATCACCGTTCCCAATGTAATCACTGCATCAAATTCATTCGAGTCGGCAAATTTTTTCGAAGCTAATGGTATTTCAAACACACCAGGCACCCAAACCACTGAAATATTTGCTTCTTCTACGCCATGTCTTTTTAATGCATCTTCTGCACCAGCTAATAATCTTGTTGTTATAAATTCATTAAATCTTGAAACAACAATAGCTATTTTTAAATCACTGCCAATTAGGTTACCTTCGTATGTTTTGATCATTTTGTCGTCTCCTCTTTTGTGATTGATTTTTTTATATATTCTATTAGCCCTTCAATTGTAATCATTTTTATATCAAAACGTTTTGACACTTGTGTTAACTCTGGCACTCTTGCCATCGTTCCATCCTCATTTAATATTTCACAGATAATTCCTGCAGGGTAGCTTCCAGCTAACTCTGCTAAATCAACAGCAGCTTCCGTGTGTCCATTACGCTCTAGCACACCACCTGCTTTTGCAATTAACGGAAAAACATGCCCAGGTCTAGTAAAATCTTGCGCCTTTACTCCCTTTTCAACCATCTTTTTTATTGTAAAAGCTCGTTCAAACGCGCTGATTCCTGTTGTTGTTTCTTTATGATCAACACTGACAGTAAATGCAGTTCCACGAGGATCATTGTTGACAGCAACCATCGGCGCAAGCTCCAACTGGACAGCTAACTCTTTTTTAATCGGCACACAGATTAATCCTCTGCCCTCTTTTGCCATAAAATTTATCATTTCTGGAGTTGCCATATCGGCTAATCCGATAAAGTCACCCTCATTTTCTCTATCTTCATCATCACAAACAATGATTACTTTTCCCTTTTTCAAATCAGCTACAGCTTCTTCAATGGAATGAAACATCTAAACACACCCTTCCCTCTTAGAGGTTGTTCAAAAAGTCCGGTAAAAATGACACATCGAATTTCTTCGTTGTCTTACTTTTCCGCTTCTCACGTATCCATACCATACGTTCCGATGCTCAAAGTTACGACGCCTCGAACTTCTCGGTCCTTTTTATCCTCCTTTTTGAACACGCACTCTTAATAAAATCCATTATTTTTTAAAAATTCAGGAGTAATCTTACTTTTATCTTCTTTTTGATTATTTTTATTCATAAAAGAATAAAAATATTTAGCCATCATATCAAACTCCAGATTTACTAAATCCCCCACTCGTTTCGTGCCAATGATAGATAGGCTTGCTGTATGAGGGATAATAGAAACAGTGAAGGAATGATCCCGTTTGTGAAAAATAGTTAAACTCGTCCCATCAATGGAAACAGATCCTTTTTCTATCAAAAGATGAGCATATTTATTAGGAACCTCTATTTCGATTACGATGCTATTCTCCACCTGTTTCTTATGTAAAATGACTGCTGTACAATCTACATGCCCTGTCACAAAATGCCCGCCGAACCTGCCATTTGCTTGCATTGCCCGTTCTAAGTTAACAATATTGCCATCTTTTAATACATGCAAAGTAGTTTGTTGAAATGTTTCTGGCATCACATCTAATGTAAAGAATGTTTGATTAAAAGAAGTTACGGTTAAACAAACTCCATTCACTGCAATACTGTCACCCAAATGCAAATCAGTCATAATGACAGAGGCTTGAATGGTTAAGGTTAGAGAATGTCCACTTTTGGTAATTTTTTTCACTATTCCTTTTTCTTCAATAATTCCAGTAAACAAAAAACACCCTCCTTCTTCAGAAAAAATTTTAAAAACAGAAAAAATAAACAGCAACTTCGAAGTGTAATTGGGGATAGTATGGGATGAGTGGGCAACAGGAACAGCTATAGTTAGGTCTATACACTCTCTTTTATTGAATAACTCGAATAATTCTGTTTTTTCATCACTCAACAAATTCACAATAGAACTGCAGCTGTTAAAATAGATAGTACACATATACTCTTTTAAAATTCAGCTAATTTAACCTATTTTGCCCAATGAATACGATAAAATGCAAAAAACCCGTATATTGAATATACGGGAAATTCTATAACAAAAAAACGGTAGGAAATTTCAAATTTTTGAATTTTAAAGAACTGCTTGTCTCCCAATCAAAAAATCCTTTTATTGGAAATAGATAGCTAAATTCATATAGTTCAAAAAAATGATACGTTTTCCGTCCATTTTATACAGGTAAACTCATTTACAGCTGTTTCGTTATGCCTTCTCCCATCCAGACTTTACTGTCGGCTTTGGTTTCTCACCAAATCCACCGCCTTATATTCCTATAAGCCGGGTCACGGGCTTAGAGTATTTCACTCATCACCGCCGGTTGGGAATTTCACCCTACCCCGAAGGCGATCATATAAATATGATCCTTTACTATTTAATTATTTTTTATAATACTCGAAAGAAAGGATGAAAGCAATCAAAAATATTTGGTTGCTTGTAACTTTTTTCGTGTTTAATCGTATCAGTAGTACAAACTTATAATTAAGTTATTTTTTTATAAAGGAGCAAATTATGGAAAGCACATCCTACTTACAAAGTGAATTAACCACTATTCATAAATGGGAAAAAGACCAAAGTGGCTTATGGTTTTGGGAAAAGCTCAGCCGTTTACCATTTAAATTATTGGATAAATGGACTCCTGCTTTTATTCAAAATAAAATTGGACAGCTGTTAGATGAAATGGGAAACTATATTCAAAGCGGCGGAAAATTATTAAGCAATATATCTTCTGTTAAAAAATATTATCAGCATCTTTCCATTGAATCATTAGAAGAAGTAAAAGGTATACCACTTGTTGAAATGCATAAAGCAGTAAAAAAACTCACAAAAAACAGAAAAAAATTAGCAACTATTCAAGGTGCCAGCACAGGTGTCGGCGGTTTTTTAACATTAGGTCTTGATATCCCTTTACTATTATCCATGCAGATAAAATTATTGCAGGATATTGCAATATGTCACGGTTATAATCCCAATGACAAAAAAGAAAGAATTTTCATTGTGAAATGTTTACAATTTGTCTCTGCTGATATTGTTGGCAAAAAAACGATCCTGGCACAATTAGGTCATTATGATCAAAACAAGGAACAAGTACAAAGAGAAGTTATTTCGGAAATGCAAGGATGGCGAGAAGTCGTGTATGCATATAGAGACTCTTTTGGATGGAAAAAGCTTTTTCAAATGGTGCCCGTATTCGGCATTATATTTGGTGCATTTTCCAATCGTTCAAGTATAGAGGCAATCGCCGAAACAGCAGAAATGTTCTATCGCAAAAGACGAATAATGGAACGGCTAGAAATGAAAGGAACACGAGAGTAGGATTCTTTTTACCGAGCCTGAGACATAACTAAATAGATAATAGGTAAAGACGAACATGCTCTAATTTAGCACGTAAATGATTACTTCCCTATACTGGTTATTTATGTTTTTTTATAGAGTTAACTCAAACTTAGCAGTTATAAATTCTTCTTCATGTATTGCTATAACTTGGTTTAGAGCAATGAGAA
>JBDNRM010000320.1:0-3921 GCA_047718615.1 Bacillus sp. (in: firmicutes)
TTTTGTGCCTCAGATAGCTTGCGGCTCTAAGGGTTTAATTTATGAAATTGATTCAGGTAATAAATAATATTTTGCGATCTGTTTCTGAAAATAATCGACAGGTCGAAATAATTTTATATTATGCTTCCGAGGATTATCAATTTTATTTAGACAATCACTCTTCCTTTAACAGAAAGGCAACCATTGCATTAGCTTCAATTGAAAAAGATGGCAATGAGAAATTTTTAATATACGAAACGAATGTCATAGATAAGGAGAGGAGCGGTCATTGATAGAGGGTAACTCGAACACTTGCCATCCTCTTAATTAGCTGCTAATAAGAGGATATAAGGTGTAAATAGTTGACATCTTTTAATTAAAGAGTATATTCATTTATAGGAAAAAATACTTAGTGTATTTTTGGTAGGTACCACTAAAAAGCGGCTCTTTCTAATAGTCCGCAGTCAATATAATAACGAACGTAATCAAACGGGTCTGGTTTTCATCGTTCAAGGTACAAATTTGGTTGCATGGATGTCTACCCAAAATACTAGAATTAAGATTTACTACGTGTGCATCCTTATTTTTTAAAAGGAGAAATAATAAATGTTTACATTACCTGATGTTAATGAAGTGATCTATTTGTATGGTAAATATTCTATTCCAACAGTAGTTCTATCTCTTGTTATCGCATTTTTATCCACTTATACTGCTTTATCCATCCATGAGCGAATAAAATCGAACAGTTTTCTTCCGCGTTATGTATGGTTGATTTTTGCTTCTATATCAATGGGAGTTGGAATATGGTCCATGCACTTTATTGGAATGACTTCCTATATGCTTCCAATTGAAATGCATTATAATGAACTGCTGACAATACTTTCTGTCTTGCCAGCAATAGTCGCTTCCTTTCTTGCTTTTTATACTTCTAGCCTTCCGGGGCAGTCGATTAAAACATATAGTATTTCTGGCATTGTGATGGGACTTGGTATTTCTTCCATGCATTATATAGGAATGATGGCGATGGAAATGAAAGTAAAGTATGCCTATCATCTTGGCTATTTTATCCTTTCTATTATAATAGCCATTGTAGCGTCTTTTGTGTCATTATACATATTTGGAAGACTTCATAGATATATGAAAAATATAATTTTTAAAATATGTACATCTATTTTATTAGGTACGGCAATTGCTGGTATGCATTATACAGGGATGCATTCTGTACGATATTATGTTTATTCTACAATAGATATAGCCGGCCAGCATATGCATCACATGAATATGAATACTCTTATAATCGTTATTGCTGCAGGTATATCGGTAATATTGATAACATCTATCTTGTCTAGTGTAATAGATCGTTATGTCGATTATCGATTAAATTATTTTGATGTTTTAACGAAATTACCAAACAGAAGACAATTTGAGAAAACATTAAAAACAAATGGAGTTTCGAGAAAACTAGCAATTTTACATATTCATGATATGGAAAAGTTTAATAATCTATATACCTATTCATTTGGTGACAGAGTGATTAAGTATATTTCTAATCTGTGTGAAAGATTAAAACCAGTGGGTGTCGAGTTATATCGAATTGAAGGGAATCGGTTTGCATTTATTACCAGTAATGATTTATCAGCAGAATTACTGACAGAATTAAGAAATATATCTACTATTCTTTCTAATTCAATTTCAATAGATGATCAGTTGTTAAAGCTTAAAACAGCCATATCCGTTTCTGCATCACTAGATAAAAACAATGGAAAAAAAATCTACGAACAAGCACTAGCAGTGTTAGATCATCCTTCCACTGCATTTGAGAATGCTATTATTCCTTTTGATTCAACTGTCCATATAAAGTCATTGGAGAGTCAATTAGTACATGATGTAGATCGTGCAATGGGGGATGATGAGTTTTTTATTGTTTATCAGCCAAAAGTTTCTGTCTGCAAAAATGATATTGTTGGAGTCGAAGCATTATTAAGATGGAAACATCCTATTCATGGCTTACTGTCACCAGCCATCTTTATCCCTGTTTTAGAAAAAAACGGCATAATGAATGATGTGACAGATTGGATTATTCATAAGGTTTGTAAGCAAATTATCGAATGGAAAAAAGATGGACTAGATATGCAGGTTTCTATAAATATACCAGGAACATATGTAACTTCCCCAAGATTATTGTCCGTGCTAAAAGAGAGTTTAATAAATTATGGAATTAATGCAGAGCAATTAGAACTTGAGATGACAGAGACAAGCGCTGTAGCTAATATAGAAGGAGCAATCCAATCTGTTAAAGAATTTCGAACATGTGGGTTTTCTGTAGCTTTAGATGATTTCGGAACAGGAGTTTCTTCTTTATCCTATTTGAAAAGAATGCCAGTATCAACATTAAAAATAGATAAGTCTTTTGTTGATGGTGTTCCTCATTCAGATAAAGATTCGGAGATTATGAAAGCAATAGTTGTTCTTGGTCAATCACTTAATTTAACCATTATCATTGAAGGGGTAGAAGATAAAGCGCAAGTGGAATTTTTATCCTCTATTAGTGGTTGTGAACTTATTATTCAAGGGTATTATTTTGCAAAACCTATGACAACACAAGAGTTAAAAAAATGGATGGACAACAAAAGGAAAAAAAAGGAGATTTTTTATAACTAAAAAAACTTTGCTTGGAGATTGTAAAACAATGGTATTTAACCGAGGGAATAGAAGCTTACGAGAAAAAGGCACTTATTTTTTCACAGAAACAAAAAATGATTTGTAGAAAATATAAACAAATATTGCTGTTACTTCTACTAAAAATAAACCATTAAGAATTATAGCCATTACTACTCCTCCTACTAATTAAATGTATTTTTTTGTAAAAACATTATTAACGGAAACAAGCAATAAATATAATTATTTGTTACAAGTTCAGTATAGCCAATTCATTTGAAGGCAGGATTAAGGATATATAAAGAAATTGTAAGGGAATATTAAAAATAGCAAAGTAAAGAAGGTGTATAAGGGATGTATCTTACAATAGAAGAGGCTGCGGAATTATTGTCCATATCCGAAAAGCAAGTGAAAAAACTAATAATGGAGAAACGAATACGAGCGCTTTATGATGGAGAACAATATTTAATAAATAAGGAACAGTTTACTACTCATTTTAAACAAGTGGAGAAGTATAAAAAATATGTAGAAGAATTATTAAATGAGCCCATTCCAGAGGATTTGGATATTAAGGATGAAGATTAGCTAGGGAAAAAAGTGAAGGTTGTAATACCTTCATTTTTTTCTATTTTTGAAAGGTGAAGGCTGTCTAGCTCTAGTGAGTATAGCCTCATGCCTCAAAAAGTAAAAAGCACTTTTTGAATCAAGAGGACCCTTTTTCTTCGGGCTGAGCAAGGCGCCTTCGCTTTTCTTACTGCAATGGAAAAATTTATTTGAAAGGAAAGGAAGGTTTTAGTGAATTCCATTAAAACTGCAACTTTCCCTTTTATATACTGTACAGGAGGTACCCTCAAAATGAGTGTGCCTTTTTTGAGGTTTTTCTCAGCAGTCGGATAATTAATTATTTAGCCATTTTTGAGACCATTTTTCAATTTCTTTCATAAGAGGTTCAAGGGAGCGTCCTTTTTCTGTTAGGGAATATTCAATTCTAACTGGAGTTTCAGGGTATACAGCTCTTGAAACAATTCCTTGCTGTTCTAAATCCTTTAATCTTTCAGAAAGAAGTCTGCCGCTGATACCAATGGAAGATTCAATGGAACAAAAACGCTGGGACCCATTTAATAACTGATAAATAATTAATCCAGTCCAGCGCTGACTCAAGATTCCCATAGCCTTTTCGAACTTAGGGCAAATAGCGGATGGGTTCATTTGCATCACTCCTTCTTTCTAGTATACAACATTTATTATTTAAAGTAAAAATATAATAAATTACAAGTTATTTAC
>JBDNRM010000321.1:0-3904 GCA_047718615.1 Bacillus sp. (in: firmicutes)
TAGAAAAAATTTTCATGCCGGGGTGTGAGTGTGAAATCATGTGTGTTTCTTATAATAGTGTATAACTATTTTATCACGTGTTAATAAAGCAGTAAGGCTCCTTCCATTATGCTTGGCAATGGCAAGAAAGTGAAGGCAGGGGAGACAACTGCTTAGGAAAACCTGATTGGTCCAACTAATCAACAGGAGGAAGGAAAAGCCTCCTGCTGGAGTTTCGTTTTATAAATGCGTGTTGTGCCAGTCGTTTCGCTCCCCTGTGAAAAATATAGGGTTATTCGTCTTTAAAAAAGAAGAATATGTACAAACTGATAAATAAGGGGGATTTTATAATGACAAAATATATTTTTGTAACAGGTGGTGTTGTATCATCACTTGGAAAAGGGATTACAGCAGCATGTTTAGGCCGTTTATTAAAAAATCGTGGAGTGAGCGTTACGATTCAAAAGTTTGATCCATATATAAATGTGGATCCAGGAACAATGAGTCCATATCAGCATGGGGAAGTTTTTGTTACAGATGACGGTGCAGAAACTGATCTTGATTTAGGACATTATGAACGTTTTATCGACATTAACTTAACAAAGTACAACAATGTAACGACAGGGAAAATTTATTCTACCGTTTTAAAGAAAGAGCGCCGCGGGGATTATCTTGGCGGAACAGTTCAAGTTATTCCTCATATTACAAATGAAATTAAAGAGAGAGTTTTCAGAGCTGGCCGCGAAACAAACGCAGATGTTGTAATAACAGAGATTGGCGGAACAGTTGGAGACATAGAATCATTGCCATTCTTAGAAGCAATTCGTCAAATCAAAAATGATATTGGCAGAGAGAATGTTATGTACATTCACTGTACTTTAGTACCATATATTAAAGCAGCAGGAGAAATGAAGACAAAACCAACACAGCATAGTGTAAAAGAACTTCGCAGTTTAGGGATACAACCAAATGTTATTGTGGTAAGAACGGAAAAACCAATTTCACAAGATATGAAAGACAAAATTGCTTTATTCTGTGATATTGATACAGATGCAGTCATTGAATGTCGTGATGCAGATACACTATATACCATTCCATTAGCATTGCAAGACCAAAAGCTAGATCAAATTGTCTGTGATCATTTAAAGCTTAGCTGTGATGAAGCAGATATGAATGAATGGATTAAATTAGTAGATGTAGTCCGCAATTTATCGAAAACAACAAAAATTGCTTTGGTTGGTAAGTATGTAGAATTGCAGGATGCATATATTTCTGTTGTAGAGGCGTTAAAGCATGCAGGATACGCTTTTGATTCAGATATTGATATAGATTGGATTAATGCAGAAGAAGTAACAGCTGAAAACGCAGCAGAACTATTAAAAGACGCTGATGGAATTTTAGTTCCTGGCGGATTTGGTGATCGTGGAATTGAAGGGAAAGTTTTTGCTGCACAATATGCACGTGAACAACAAGTTCCATTCTTTGGGATATGTTTAGGCATGCAAGTAGCTTCCATTGAATTTGCACGAAATGTATTAGGTTGGGAAGGGGCACACTCTTCTGAAATAGATGAAGAAACACCGTATCCAATTATTGATTTACTTCCAGAACAAAAAGATATAGAAGATTTAGGCGGAACACTTCGTTTAGGATTATATCCTTGTAAATTAAAGGAAAATACGAAAGCTTACGAAGCATATCAAGATGAAGTTATTTATGAAAGACATCGTCACCGTTATGAATTTAATAATCAATACCGTCAAGAAATGGAAAAATCAGGATTTATCTTCTCTGGGACGAGCCCTGATGGCCGTTTAGTAGAGATAGTAGAATTAAAAGATCATCCATGGTTTTTAGCATCACAGTTCCATCCTGAATTTATCTCAAGACCAACAAAACCACAGCCGTTATTCCGCGAATTTATCGGCGCAAGCATAAAAAAAGCAGAGAAGTAAGAAAAGCGGAGACGTCTTGTTTATTGCCGAAATGCAAATGTTCTGTCCGATAAAAAGTGTATTTTACTTTTAATCGGGCAGGTTATTTGACACGAGGCAATAGACGTCGCAGCTAGACAGAAGAAAAGCGGAAGCGCCTTGTTCAGACCTGAAGGAAAATGTTCCATTGACTCAGAAAGTGCTTTTCAACTTTCAGAGTCAAAGGGTTATTTTACACAAGGTCTAGGCGCTGTAGCTGGACAGAAGAAAAGCGGAGACGTCTTGTTTATTGCCGAAATGCAAATGTTCTGTCCGATAAAAAGTGTATTTTACTTTTAATCGGGCAGGTTATTTGACACGAGGCAATAGACGTCGCAGCTAGACAGAAGAAAAGCGGAAGCGCCTTGTTCAGACCTGAAGGAAAATGTTCCATTGACTCAGAAAGTGCTTTTCAACTTTCAGAGTCAAAGGGTTATTTTACACAAGGTCTAGGCGCTGTAGCTGGACAGAAGAAAAGCGGAGACGTCTTGTTTATTGCCGAAATGCAAATGTTCTGTCCGATAAAAAGTGTATTTTACTTTTAATCGGGCAGGTTATTTGACACGAGGCAATAGACGTCGGAGCTGGACAGTAGAAAAGCGGAAGCGCCTTGAGCGTCGCTGGCAATTAAAGTGAAAAATCCGCATAAAAGAAGCTAACGTGAATGAGTAGTGTAAACATTCATTCAACGTTAGCTTTTTTACATTAAAACAAATCAATCATATTCACTTAGTATTTCATCTATTGTGAATTTAATACCATAATAAGCATACAGAGCGCCCATTAACGCGGGGTATCCGTATCGATTGCCATTATCATCAGGAAGTAGTGCTTTTTTTAAAGCAAGGTCAATATGCACGTCTGCTAAATCTTGTATCCCTTTTTCTTCCGCTGATAGAATCGTGGAAATTGAGATAAAAGGAATTTGGCGATCATGAAGCTGTTTGGCAAAATCAACTATATTAGCGTCATCAGAAGTTCTCGAAATCAGTAAGAAACGATCATTAGGTGCGATATTATGCAGCCCCTGTTCTTTCCATTCCTTAGCATGCTGTAAAGGTTCCGTGCTCTTAATAGCTTCGTCAATGACTCCGGCCATTTCATCCGTTGCAAATAAATAAATATTCCCTTCGCCTACTATTGCCTGGGCTAGTAGACGTGCACTATCTTCTATCGATTCTTCCTTTTCTTGAATTCTTTTAAATAACCCGCTTAACTGGGTTGAGAACATTTTAAGCAATTTTTAACCCTCCGTATTTTAAGTTTTATAAAATAAATTATAAATAAGGTTTAGTGAGCATTATTTAGTAATTTTTGAAAGCGGTGGTCCGCTATGGATTTAAGAAGCGGTATAAAATATAGTTGCATTTACGAAAAAAAAGCAGAAAAATTACATTTATACAACTTTTATTATAAAGAACGGAATAGAAAAGGTAAAATTTATTGAAAATGGCAGGAAAATATGACCTATAGGTAGAAAGGTATCTAAATGAAAATAAAAAAGGTTGAAAAATAATGGGGAATGTTAGATAAGAGAGGTAGGTTCATTATGAAAGGTAAAATTTTGATTGTAGATGATCAGTTTGGAATTCGTATACTTCTCAATGAAGTTTTTCAAAAAGAAGGATACAATACATTTCAGGCTGCAAATGGTGTACAAGCATTAGAGATTTTAACTAAAGAAACACCAGATTTAGTATTGTTAGATATGAAAATACCTGGAATGGATGGTATTGAGATATTAAAGAGAATGAAAAAACTAAATCAAGAAATCCGCGTCATCATTATGACAGCCTATGGTGAACTTGATATGATTCAAGAGGCAAAAGATTTAGGAGCTTTAACCCATTTTGCTAAACCTTTTGATATTGATGATCTTAGAGATGCCGTGAAAAAATATATTCAACAATAAAGAAAGAGTTCATACGATTAACAAATACATATTCCTATAT
>JBDNRM010000322.1:0-3845 GCA_047718615.1 Bacillus sp. (in: firmicutes)
AACAAAGGCTTTCAGCCGTAGAGCAAACCACCCGTTATCACGGGTGGTTTTGATTTTGATTACTTTATAAAAAAGAATGAATAACAATCTCTTTTGTTAATAAAGATAGGATGTTTTTCGCAAACTTTCCCCATCGACAACTAAGTTGATGTCTACTCCTGAATGCTCCTCGTTGTTCGCGTGGCTTCGCTTGAGCTTCCTCCAGCAAGAATATTGCAACTCTCACCATACACTTTAATCAATCTATTTTAACAAAGGTTTTTATTGCATTCTATTTGAGAACAATGATCTTTAGAAAAGTGCCTAAAGATATAAAAACACAAAATATAATGTAAAAAAGCATGGAATCCTAATTGATTCTCATGCCTCCTATTAAATACAATGTGTTAACTGCTGCTTACTACATTCATTAATAAAGGTATTAGTGAACTTCCCCATACGACAGTAATCCATGCTGCTAAAATCATTGCTAATGTTGAAAATGTAGCTTCTTGCTCTCCAATTTCCATAGCTTTTGCTGTTCCGACACCATGTGCTCCCATTCCTAATGCTAATCCTTTTGCAATGGATGATTTAAGTGCTAGTAATTTTATCGCAAATGGACCGATAATTCCACCTATTATCCCTGTGATAATAACGAAAACTGTCGTTAAAGTTGGTAAACCCCCAATTTCTTCTGAAACCTCAATAGCAATTGGTGTTGTAATAGATCTAGGAATAATACTGATAATAAAATCTGATTGTAGATTGATTAATAATGACAAGAAATAAGAAGACATAATCGCTACAATTGTTCCGGTCGTAACACTTACTAAAATAATTAGATAATATTTTTTTAATAGTTCTCTATGTTTATAAATAGGTACTGCAAAGGCAATAGTAGCTGGACCTAATAAATGTGTTAATAATTTGGATGATTGCAAATAACTTCCTGCAGAAATATGAAAAATAGTGATGAAAGCAATTAATAAAACAGGTGTTAATAATAACGGACCACATAATGGGTTGCCAGTTTTTTTATAGCACCATTTTGAAAAAAGATAAAATAAATAAGTAATTGCGGTTAAAAAGATTATTTTCATTTGGAAAAACTTCTCTTTCTATTGTAAATTTTTTCTGCAGTAAAACCAGTTGCGATCATGACAACAAATGTGCTAACCGCAATTAATAAAATCGTTTGAATCCCTTTCATATTTAGTATCTCGTCGTAGTTTACTATCCCAACTGCAGAAGGAATGAAAAATAGCAAAAGCTCTGCAAGCAGCCAAGTTGCTCCTTTTTCTACCCATTCAATTTTGACAATTTTTGTTAGTAAGCAGATTAATAATAGTATTAATCCAACCATGGAAGCTGGAATAGGAAGAGGTACGACCCATTTTATTACCATTCCAATATAAAGAAATACATGGATAAATAAAATTTGAGTAATAATAACAATGAATTTCAAGCAAATCATTTCCCTTCACAAAATGAAAAATATTTATATAGACATCATATAATCAATTTGTTTTGATAAAGTAATCATACGTCTTAAAATGTTATTCGTAAAATACATAGTTATTATATTTAATATAACTAAAAGTTATAATAAGAAATGAAAACGCTTATATAATAGGTGAAAACGCTTTATATTATGCGTGTTTTTGTCAAGAGTAAATTTATTATGAAGGGATAATTGTGAAAAAAATGTGAAAATTCGTTTAAGAAAGGTAGAGAAAGCCCATTTTTTTAGAAGGTAAAAAATAGGTGTTTTTTGAAACTGGAATACACTTGACTTTCCATGGGGCGGGCGGCGATTCCCCTCTTATGGGGTCACGCAGGCCCTGTAAATACCCTAGGAGTATTTGCTTCTACTTCAAGTTACATGTGTACCAGCAGGAGGAGAGGTGCAGAATGTTAGGCTGTTTAACAACTATTTCATTACAGACTCAATAAAACGCTGTCCGGCAACGGAGAGATAACGATCTTTTTTTGTAACAATAGCTAACTCCCATTTGGTAACAGGTTTTAAATCGATAATGCGGACATGCTTATTATTTGTTCTATTGCAAATGGACTGTGGAAGCATAGTTATTCCTAGATTGGCAGCAACCATTTCTACGATAAAATCCCATTGAGAACTTTTAAAAATAATGCTTGGTTCAAATCCTTCGAGAATACATCTTTTTCTCATGATTTCATATAGAGCAAATTCTTCACTGTAAAAAACAAAATTTTCTTCTTTTAACTCTTTTATATGAACGACTTTCCTTGTTGATAGTGGATGTGTTTCATTAACAATTAATTTCATCTCTTCCTGTAAAAGTGGAAAAATATTTAAAGCCTCATTTGAAACTGGAAGAACAGAAACCCCCATTTCTAATTCTCCTGCTTCCACACTTTTAGCCACTTTTGCTGCACCGTATTCTTTAATATTAATATGAATATTTGGATAGGATCGATGGAATGAGGCGATGACTTTAGGAAAAAATAAACTCCCAATAATAGGGGGAATACCGATATTAATACTTCCACGCTTCAAATTTGTCATATCAAGCAGTGTTGTCGCCATTTCATCCACTTGGGCAATTATTTTTTTTGCATATTCAAATACAATCATACCGGCATCCGTTAATTCATGTGTTTTATTGGTTCGGTGGATTAAGATAATGCCAATTTCATCCTCAAGACTTTTAATCACTTTACTTAGTGCAGGTTGAGAAATATGTAAAGATTCCGATGCTTTTGTGATATTTTTTTGTTTTACTACTTCAATAAAATATTTAAGTTGTCTTATTTCCATGTAAGCATCTTCCTTTACGTTCTTTTAGAAAAAGTGTCACTTTATTTTACCTACTTTCTACGTTGAATACAATTTATGGTGATTGTAGTTATGAAAGTAAGAATTTTCTAAAAAAGTTTAACTTAACAAAATAAGGGGAATGAAAAAAATAAGAATGATGAAAGGTGTGTGAATAGTATGTACATTTTTCAACAGTTAAAAAAGAAAATGAGCCATGAAAATTGGAAAACCAATTTACTGGCAGATAAAAAATTTGTTCATTTATATGTGAAGAAGAATTCAGTAGAAGTATTAGCAAAAAATATAAATAAACAGATCCGCTAAAAAAGAGGTTTAAAAAAATCGATTAAGCTGCTTTATACGATAACTATAATAAGATGTCCCAATTGAAAGTTACTCGCTTTTTTTACACAATGTTATTTTCAAAATGTGAATGGGACATTTTTTTGTTGAGGTTGTTGTATCACAGTTTGTGATGGTGAAAGAAAATGAAAGGAGTAGTTCTTAGGAGACAGAATACACTTAGACTCCTACGGAAATGCGAAAAAGGTTTAGCATTCTGCAGGAGTGCAAAGATGAGTTTTTCTGTGCCCGCTAAGTAGAAAGCGAAGTGTATTCAAACTGCAAGTTCAAAAGCAATTATCTATTATTAGAAAATAGCGTTTGATTATAAATGATTAAGAATGAGTAGGAGTTTCCATTAAATAGTCTGAAAATACTTTATGAAGAATATCATTTTCTATCACATAATTTGTACTTTCTAGTTGTTTAATGCGAACAACAAAGACGGACTTTACAAAAATATGAAGAGCTTCATCTACTGTTAAAGCATTAATTTTATTTAATAATTGACTATCCGTACTATAGTTTTCCATTCTATTTAGAAATTCTTTAGGATGATCCTTTGGCAGAAGGCCCGTCTCCTCTTTAAAAATACCCCCTTGTCCTTCAATTTCGACATGATGTATTACTTCTGTTAATTCACGAATACTAAATATCTCCATTGATAAAACACCTCTTTCTTATCTAGTATTATAGCAGTCACTCAAATACTAGTAAATCC
>JBDNRM010000323.1:0-3818 GCA_047718615.1 Bacillus sp. (in: firmicutes)
CTCCTTTTCGTTGGTTTTTATTTTTGTAAAGAGGAAAGTTGAGAATAGTGACTGTGTGGGGGAAAAGGCTATGGGGTCAAAGGCTATGGGGTCAGACCCCATAAAAGGACATTTGTCTTTTTAGAAAGGACGCGCTTATGAAATAAGGGGGGGACTATCTTTCTGATATAGTTTGATGGTTTCTTTTTTTTCTTTTTATTAAAGTAAAAAAAGAGGAAGGATTTTAATGTTTTATGTAGAAGATATGTAGTGTTAGTACTCTCTCTCCGATTCCTCTACGATAGTCTGTTTGATCTTCAAAAAATTTCTTTTTCCATTTACTTTCCCTGCAAAATGAGGTAGCTCATTCATAGTCAGTTAAAATTCATGTTCGTAATGATTGGAGGTAATACATTGCCAAGAAAAAGGCGTATTTGGTTTCCAGGAGCTAGATATCACATTACTAGTCGAGGAATTCGAAGGACTGCTTTATTTCGTGATGAGGAAGATCGGCACGAATATCTTCGACTTTTAAAAGAGACGGAAGCTTTAAAACCATTTATACTTCAAACGTATTGTCTTATGACAAACCACATTCATCTCCAAATGGAGACCATTCACCTCCCCGCAGGCACCATTATGAAATATCTTCACTCACAATATGCTACGTATTTTAATAAAAAATATCATTTTACTGGTCATGTATTTGAAAGTCGTTATGGTTCAGAATTGATCACTTCCTTGGAGTATGAACTGGAAGTAAATAGATATATCCATCTAAATCCAATTCGAGCAAAGATGGTTACAGATTTGAATGACTATCCATGGAGTAGCTACTTTCATTATGCTCAACATTCAGAAGATACTTTAATAAGTTCAGAAAGAATTCTTGCTTATTTTCCTGAACCTCAGGTGGAAAATTATTTAAAGTTTCTACATGCTAAGGGGAAAGAGGCGGATATCTATCCAATCAGTACTTTACAAGACCCATTGGAAGAAAGAAAATCTACTAAAATACTTGTTATAGAAAAAAGACATGAAAAGTAAGGAGATGAGTAGATGGTAACAAAAATAATGAGTATCGGCTTAAAGGGCGTAGAGGGTTATCGTGTGCAGGTGGAAGTGCAAACTCTAGAAGGAATAGATATATTTGTGATTGTTGGTTTACCAGACGCATCGGTAAAGGAATCAAAGGAACGAGTAACGGCTGCTCTTCATAGTTTTGGTTATCCTTTAACAGATAAAAAAATAGTCGTAAATCTTTCACCTGCGGAACAAAAGAAAAATGGACCTTTGTTCGATTTAGCGATAGCGCTGGGCATATTAAAAAGCATAGGAGCGGTAAAATCAGAGATACCAGAAAACACTTGCTTTATTGGTGCGTTATCTTTAGATGGGTCCATTCTCCCGTTTGAAGGGATGATTGCAGCAGCATTGGCTGCAAAAAAATTAGGAGTTACCCTATTGTATATGCCATTTAATGAAGAACTTCCCGAATTAAAAATGGAAGAAATTGAAATTCTCTTTGTTTCTTCCTTAAAGGAAGTAATTAAACACTTATCTGGACAGCAGATTTTCCCTTTGTATATTCCAAAGAAAACGAGTGAAACCGAAATAAGGTATGATAAAAATTTTTCTCATATTATTGGTCATTGCTTTGCCAAACGTGCATTGGAAATAGCTGCTGCTGGTGATCATCATGTTTTTATGACTGGTCCACCAGGTTGCGGGAAAAGTATGTTGGCAGAAACCTTTCCTTCCATCTTACCTTCTTTATCCAATGAAGCTCAGCTTGAAAAAGTTAGTTTATATCAATTAGCTGGCTTAGATTATGGTCTTATGAACGTTCCCTCTTTCAGAAGTCCTCATCATTCTGCTTCTAGTGTTTCCATCATTGGTGGAGGAACAAATCCAAAGCCTGGAGAAATTTCCTTAGCACATAAAGGTGTTTTATTTTTAGATGAAATGGCCGAATTCTCGAAGAAAACACTGGATATGTTAAGACAACCAATCGAAACAGGGAAAGTGACGATCAGCCGTGTTCGTTCAACTGTAACGTATCCAGCAACCTTCCTTTTGATAGGTGCAATGAATCCCTGTCCATGCGGATACCTAGGTTCCACTAATCATTACTGCACTTGTACTCACAAACAAATTCAATCCTATCAAAATCGCCTTTCCGGACCAATTCGTGATCGATTTGATATTACGATCAGCTTGCAATCAGTGCCGTTTGAAAAAAAGGAATCAAAAAGTGAATCGTCAGAAGAGATAAGAAAAAGAGTTCTTCTAGCACGTGAAAAGCAATACGAGAGATATGGGAGCGAAGTATGCAATGGTCGAGTTTCTTATGAGACATTAATGAAAACAAATAATTTATCAGAAAAAATAAAACTAATGATTCGGCAAATGGCAATGAAAAAGAAATGGAGTAATCGAGTGCAAGTCAAAATTCTTCGCATTGCACGAACTATCTCCGATTTAAAAGAAGAGCAAGAAATATCTGAGGAAGCTCTGTGGGAAGCAATGTCTTTAAGCAGATCAAAGGACGAACAAATAATGGAGAAGAAGAAAATGGGGATAAGAGAAACATGATGAATTTTTTTCTGAATCTTAGGCCACAGTGACGACCCAGAACGTTAAGAAGCTTGTCGGTGATTCATAAAGGGTAATTAGGTGTTTTGTGGAATATGGAGCAGACTAGTAAACGAAAAATAAATAAGGCAGAAGAGGACTCACTATAATTTAATAAATTGAAAATAGAATATCTGAATATTTGATGGAAGAGTCAAAGACACTTGCTCAGGATTTTTTATAGCGTTTATTTAGCGTATCCGGATGAAGATTTTCTTTATGGTTTATCTTTTTTAGCGTTTATTGTCGATTTTTATTGCAATTTGTCAAAAAAGAAAACCCAAAAATAGTATGGTATATAGTAAAATAGTTCTATAAAAACTGGTAGGGAGGTATATAGTGGGGATTATTAAAAATATTGTTACCTTTGGAGCATCTGGGAGAATAGAAAAGAAGGTAGAAGAGTTTGAGGAATTGCAAAATGAATATAAATCTTTATATGCAAGTATGGAAAGCAAAAGAGAAGAGGTCAATAGATTACTGGAAGAAACAGTACATCTAAAGGTTCAGGCTTTGAAATCATTAAAGAAAATATCCAAAATCTCTAAATATCTAAAAGGCAAAGATAGAGATTTTATATACAGAAGTATAGGCAATGATTACGAAACGATTGATTTCAATAAAATAGACGATACAATAACGGCTGGGCAAGTAGCTATAAGTGCAACGAAAGGGTTATCTGCAGGTGTTGGAACTGCTGTTGGAGCATGGGCTTTAGTTTCAACAATTGGTACTGCTTCAACAGGAACAGCTATTGCAGGATTATCTGGAGTAGCCGCTACTAATGCAACACTAGCCTGGTTTGGAGGAGGTTCCTTAGCTGTAGGTGGTGGTGGAATTGCTGCAGGAACAGCGGTATTAGGAGGAATAGTAGCTATTCCTGTTCTTGCGTTGACAGGTGTTTTTAGTCATGTATCAGCCAATAAGAAAATTCATGAAATTGAACAGCAAATGATTAAAGTACTAGAAGCAGTTGATCAATTAAATGCAAATATATTAAAGCTGGATTTAATTGAAGAGCGATCAAAAGAATTGAGTGTTTCTATTAAAAAAGCGCAAGAGGTTTTTGAGAGGGAATATAAAAAGGTTTATAAAGAGATATATAAATACCCGTTATTTTCGAAAATGTTTAAGTGGACCAAAAAGAATATATTTAGAAGAAACTACTTTTCTAAAAAGGATTATGATTCTATTGCATATATAGG
>JBDNRM010000324.1:0-3798 GCA_047718615.1 Bacillus sp. (in: firmicutes)
ATGTATAGACATATAATAAAAAGAGCAAAAGATCATCTCACAATCTTCTGCTCTATAATTATACTTTTATTTTCCTGTTTCTGCAAATTGCTTAATTCTATTTCCAATTTCATTGCGAACTCGTTGAAAGAATGACCATTTTTCTTCATCAGTTCCTTCGGCTTTAGCAGGGTCATCAAATCCCCAATGAACTCGTTTAATATGAGATGGAGTCACAGGGCAATTATCTGCTGCGTGACCACAAAGCGTCACGATTAATTCTACATTGTTTAAAATCTTTTCCTCAATTACATCTGATGTTTGATAAGAAATATCAATTCCAACTTCATTCATTGCCTTCACTGCATTCGGGTTTAATCCATGAGCTTCTAATCCAGCACTTTTCACTTCCCATTCCTCACCCAAATATTTCTTAGCCCATCCTTCAGCCATTTGGCTACGACAAGAATTTCCTGTACATAAAAAGTAAATTGTTTTTTTTGCCATAATATTTTTTCTCCTTTAACTAGCTAGTTTTAATTTAATCTTTTAAACCAAAAGTAAACGTAGGTATAAGCCTAAAAGAGTAATGAATAAAACTGGAATAGTGATAACTATTCCAGTTTTGAAATAGGTACCCCAAGATATTTTGACACCTTTTTGTGAAAGTACATGTATCCATAATAATGTTGCTAATGAGCCGATTGGTGTAATTTTAGGGCCTAAATCAGAACCAATAATATTTGCATATATAAGTGCGTCCTTCATTACGCCTGTTGCTGAGGTTTCAGAAATAGCCAAGGCATCAATCATAACCGTAGGCATGTTATTCATCAACGAGGAAAGAATTGCTGAAAGAAACCCCATTGTCATCGTTGCTGTAAAAAGTCCTTTATCAACACCTACTTGGATAACGTCAGCAAGTAATGTAGTCAGTCCTACGTTACGAAGGCCGTATACTACAACATACATACCTATGGAAAAGAATACAATTGCCCAAGGAGCGCCTTTAATAACTTGCTTAGTATTGACTGCTGCACTTCGTCTAGCCATGGAAAGAAAGAAAATAGCGATAATTCCAGCAATAACGGAAACTGGTACATTCAACAATTTGCTAGCAAAATAGCAAATTAATAATACTGCAATTACAACCCAGGACAATCGGAACATTCTTTCATCACGAATTGCCTCAAACGGCACCTTTAAATGATTTAAGTCATATCGCTTTGGTATACCTTTATTAAAATATAGATATAACACTAAGATACTGGCTACTAAAGAAAATAAGTTAGGTACTATCATTCTCGAAGCATACTCGTTAAAACCTATGTTGAAAAAGTCTGCTGACACAATATTTACAAGATTACTCACTATTAATGGTAATGATGTAGTATCCGCAATGAAACCACTCGCAATAATAAAGGGGAATACCATTTTTTCATCAAACTTCAATGCTCTTACCATTGCTAGTACAATCGGAGTTAAAATGAGTGCTGCTCCATCATTTGCGAAAAATGCTGCAACAATTGCTCCTAATATGGAGACATAGACAAACATTTTTACTCCGTTACCCTTTGCAGCTCTTGCCATATGTAAAGCAGCCCATTCAAAGAAACCAATTTCATCTAAAATGAGAGAAATAATTATTATAGCTATGAAAGAAAAAGTCGCGTTCCATACGATACCTGTAACTGTCCAAACATCATATAGATTAACAACACCAAAAAGAAGAGCTAAAATAGCTCCGCCACATGCAGACCAACCAATTGATAAATTTTTCGGCTGCCATATGACAAATACAAGCGTCACCAAAAAGATGACAACAGCTAAAATAGATTGTAGCAAAGAAATCAAACCTCCAATTAATTACACGTTATTCTTATCCCTTCTTGTTCTAACCAGATAAACTTCTCCTTTTGGTCGGGAATATGACTTAATATATCTAGAACCAAAGGGAAATAAGTATTTTTACGGTTTAAAGAATAGATAACCCATTGTCCTCTTCTTTGCTCATTTACCAAGCTAGCATCTTTAAGTTTTCTTACATGTTGACTGATGGCAGGCTGTGACATCTTAAAGAGTTCCACAAACTCGCATACACAACAGTCATTGTGCAAGAGCATACCAAGCATAGAAATTCTGGTTTTATCACCTAAAAGCTTCAATACTGCAGCTACTTCTTCAATTGGTTCTATCATTATGACACCTCTATAATATATAGTATATAAGAAACTACTTATATTATAGAACCCTTATATCAAAATCACAACTTTTAATATTTATTCGTACTAAACAAAACTATTCCATAAAGAAGAGGTTCCATATATATAAGTAAAAAATCTGTCTAATTGAAAAAAATAGCAAAGCATGGATACCCACGCCTTACTATTTTTTATCATGTAATAAGAACACTAGTTCTTCCTATTCCTACACAGATCCCTTTTTAGCAATGTTTGGTGAAGATTGTTGGTTGATATTGAATAAAACATAATCAGATGGTAAGTTCAGCTCTGATAATTTCTTTGAAAGTTTGATAAAATCATTTACTGTATGACTTTGTATTAAGAAAAACAAAAATTGATATAACTTACTAAAACTAGCAACAACAAGTCCGCCCTGCACATAGGTACATTCCAATAAAATAGTGCATACAATAATTTGTATAAATTTGTGAAGGGATTGAATAAGATGTACTATACTCCTTGGGTGTATCCATACCCATATCAACCTAATGCTAATGTCGCAATGTATAATAATTATATAAGTCAGCCTGATTACTGGAATATTTATGATGACTCAAGAAATAAGGTAATGGATTATGGACGGAAACCATTTGTAGTCAATATTAATGAGGCTGCAAAGTATAATAATACCTATCGCACAGCTTTGTGGACAGGAAATCATTTGCAAGTTACATTGATGAGTCTTAATGTTGGTGAAGACATCGGTTTAGAAACTCACCCTAACGTTGACCAATTCTTACGGATTGAACAAGGTCAAGGGATTGTGCAATTAGGCAATAGAAAAGATAATTTAAACTTTGTTCAAAAAGTTTATGACGATTTTGCCATTATGATACCTGCTGGCACCTGGCATAATTTAACCAATACAGGCAATACCCCTTTAAAACTTTATTCTATATATGCTCCTCCACAACATCCAACTAGTACGGTTCATTTAACTAAAGCCCAGGCTATAGCGGCGGAATAATCGCATTCTAATTAATACCTTCTTTTACGAATGGGTGCTTTACTTCAAAAAGGAGTAGAGCCTTTTTGTTGTTTCTCTAACGTGGCAGGTTCGCGCAATAATAGGTTCAATTAGATTTAATGATGGAATCTTACTCAATAATGGCTACACGGTTATATATATATTTAAAGGGCTTGTTAGTGCATCTATTGGAAGTAGGACATACCAGGAGATTCTATAGTTCTTCTAATAATTGCTCTTTGTTTACTTGGGTTAGGATAGAATTTTGATTTAATAAGGGGGGACTACACTTATTGTTGATACTACGGAAACTTCCACACGAGCTAAAACTCAAGTTTGTTACTTACAATTAAAAAATACGGTTATGGCAATATGTTTTATACATGTAAAAAGAGGCTGAGACATAACTAAATAGATAATAGGTAAAGACAAACATTTTCTAATTTAGCACTTAAATGGTTATTTATGTTTTTTAACAGAGTGAAGTATACAAACTCTGTTGTTCCATTGCGCTACAGACATTCGCTTTCCTCGGGGAGGAAGCTGATCCACCTCGTTGCCTTGCGGGGTCTTTAGCCTTCCCACATTTCCCGCAGGAGTCTTCGCACC
>JBDNRM010000325.1:0-3757 GCA_047718615.1 Bacillus sp. (in: firmicutes)
AAAGGAGTGAAACGAATGGAGTATGTAATTGAGATGTTAAACATTCGCAAGGAATTTCCAGGGATTGTTGCGAATGACAATATAACGCTTCAAGTGAAAAAAGGCGAAATCCATGCGTTGCTTGGGGAAAATGGCGCAGGAAAATCTACGCTAATGAATGTGCTTTTTGGCTTATACCAGCCGGAAAAAGGGGAAATTCGTGCTCGAGGACAAAAAGTCAATATCTCGAATCCGAATATAGCCAATGATTTAGGGATTGGCATGGTGCATCAGCATTTTATGCTGATTGATACATTTTCTGTCACAGAAAATATTATCCTGGGAAAAGAGACGGTTCATAGAGGGAAAATTGATCTGAAAAAAGCGGAAAAAGAAGTGAAAGCCATTTCGGAAAAATACGGATTGGCAGTGGATCCCAAAGCAAAAATAGCCGATATCTCTGTAGGGATGCAGCAAAGGGTGGAAATACTAAAAACACTTTATCGTGGTGCAGAGATTTTAATCTTTGATGAGCCATCTGCTGTCTTAACTCCACAAGAGATAACCGAATTAATCGCTATTTTCAGAACCTTAATAAAAGAGGGGAAATCGATTATTTTGATTACCCATAAACTAAAAGAGATTATGGAAGTGTGCGACCGGGTGACTGTGATTCGCAAAGGGGTAGGAATTGGTACATATAATGTAGCGGAAACAAATCCAAATGAATTGGCTAATTTAATGGTCGGAAGAGAAGTGACCTTTAAAACGACGAAAAAAGAAGCCGAGCCAAAGGAAACGGTTTTGGCTATTAACGAGTTAACGGTAAAAGATGGACGAGGAGTAAAGGTGGTAAACGGGCTGAATCTTGAGGTGAGAGCGGGAGAAATTGTCGGAATCGCTGGTGTAGACGGCAATGGCCAATCGGAGTTAATCGAGGCTATCACTGGCTTAATGAAAAAAGACGGGGGAAGCATTACGTTAAATGGAAAAGAGTTAAGTGTCTTAACCCCTCGTAAAATCACGGAAAGCGGTGTAGGGCATATTCCACAGGACCGCCATAAGCATGGACTGGTTTTGGATTTTCCCATTGGTCAAAATATGGTCTTGCAAACCTATTACCAAAAACCGTTCTCACAAAAGGGTCTCTTAAATCAGAAAGAAATTGATAAACAGGCGAAAACATTAATAGAGGAATTTGATGTTCGAACACCTGGCATACATACGCTTGCCCGAGCTCTTTCTGGTGGAAATCAGCAGAAAGCCATTATTGGCAGGGAGGTAGACCGGAACCCTGATTTGTTGATTGCTGCACAGCCTACTCGTGGTCTGGATGTAGGAGCTATTGAATTTATTCATAAACGTTTAATCGAACAGCGCGATAAAGGAAAAGCCGTGTTGCTTCTCTCCTTTGAGCTGGAAGAAATATTAAATGTAAGTGACAGAATTGCCGTTCTATTTGAAGGGGAAATTATTGCGATCGTCCATCCAAAAGAAACAACGGAACAAGAATTAGGATTGTTGATGGCAGGATCGAATGAAACTAAAGTAGGTGTGGAGAAGAATGTCTAATACAATAAAGAAAATGAGCATTCCGGTAATCTCTGTTTTACTCGGAATTTTAGTAGGAACCATTATTATGCTGCTGACGGGCTATAGCCCAGTTGATGCATACACCGCTTTATGGAACGGTGCATTCGGAGAAGTGTACTTTACAGGAGAAGTGGTTCGCCAAATTACCCCTCTAATTCTTGCCGGGTTAGCAGTAGCCTTTGCCTTTCGAACAGGGCTGTTTAATATTGGGGTGGAAGGTCAATTAATTGTAGGCTGGCTTGCAGCTGTTTGGGTGGGGGTCGCTTTTGATTTACCGAAGGTCATTCATTTGCCCCTTGCTATTTTAGCCGCTGTTGCGGCAGGTGCATTATGGGCATTTATTCCTGGATTCTTAAAAGCCCGTTTTCGAGTGCATGAAGTAATTGTCAGCATTATGATGAACTACATCGCGTTGTATGTCACCAATTATTTGATTCGGTATGTTATTACGGAAAAAGCAGATCGTACAGAAAATGTACCGGCATCGGCGAGTCTGCGGTCTGATTTCTTAAGCTCGATTACGGATCATTCCCGCCTGCATTGGGGCATTTTCATTGCATTAATCTGCGTGTTTATTATGTGGTTGATTTTGGAAAAAACAACCAAAGGATACGAATTAAAAGCAGTTGGCTTTAATCAGCATGCCTCTCAGTATGCTGGCATGAATGTTAATCGCAATATTATTCTATCCATGGTTATTTCCGGTGCCTTCGCCGGTCTTGCGGGAGCAATGGAAGGATTGGGGACATTTGGATATGTCAGTACAAAGGGTGGATTTACTGGCGTCGGTTTTGATGGAATTGCGGTCGCTCTTCTTGGTGCAAACGCGCCAATCGGCATTGTTTTATCCGCTGTATTATTTGGGTTTCTAAAAGTAGGAGCATTAAATATGCCTCTTGAAGCAGGGGTGCCAAATGAGATGGTCGATATCATCATTGCCCTGATTGTATTTTTTGTTGCTTCTAGTTATATGATCCGCTTATTTTTAGAGAAAATAAGTAAAAATAAAAGCAAAAAGGGGGAGAAGTAAATGGGATTAATGGATGTTTTGTTGATTGTCATTCCTTCTTCGCTATTATGGGCTGCACCACTGATTTTCACGGCGTTAGGCGGGAATTTTTCAGAACGGGCTGGCGTGGTGAATATTGGATTAGAAGGATTAATGATAATCGGGGCTTTTTCCTCGATTGTGTTTAATTTAACGTTTGCCGATAGCCTAGGAGCATGGACGCCTTGGATTGCCTTGCTTGTCGCCATGGCAGCTGGCGCGCTGTTTTCTGTTTTACATGCGGTCGCTTCGATTACATTTCGTGCCGACCAAACGGTTTCTGGTGTAGCCATCAACTTGTTGGCAGCAGGACTTGCGATGTTTTTAGTGAAATTGATTTATGGAAAAGGACAGACAGGCACGATTCAGTACAGCTTTAAAAAAGTGGATATTCCCGTGTTAAAGGATATCCCCGTTATCGGCGAGTTGTTTTTTACAAATACGTATTGGACATCCTATTTGGCTATTCTTGTCGCAATTATCGCGTGGTTTGTAATGTATAAAACCCCATTTGGACTACGTTTGCGTTCTGTGGGAGAGCATCCGATGGCAGCAGATACAATGGGCATCAATGTAACAAAAATGCGGTATATTGGGGTCATTCTTTCCGGCGCCCTTGGCGGAATTGGCGGGGGAGTATTTGCCCAATCGATAACAAATGATTTTACCCATGCAACAATCAGCGGACAAGGGTTTATGGCGCTTGCAGCATTGATTTTTGGAAAATGGAATCCATTAGGTGCAATGGGAGCGGCTCTTTTCTTTGGATTCGCCCAAAGCTTAAGTATTGTCGGCGGAAGTTTCCCATTGTTAGAAAATGTACCAAACGTGTATTTATTAATTGCACCATATGTATTAACGATTATTGCGTTAACCGGCTTTATTGGACGTGCTGACGCTCCAAAAGCTTCTGGTGTACCTTATATTAAAGGCAATAGATAATATAAAGGAAGCTGGGATATAAGTATTCCAGCCGAAGATAAGCCCAAACCATGATACGAGATGTGTATCATGGTTTGGGTTTTTTATTCATGTAAAAAAGAAGGTTTGTAGTAATCACCCGCAGCCTGCATACACTTCGCTTACCGTGAGGCTCGGCTTTAGCCACTTCGGTCCTTGGCCTGCAGGGACTCAGCT
>JBDNRM010000326.1:0-3626 GCA_047718615.1 Bacillus sp. (in: firmicutes)
CGCGACAGATATGAGGTTGATCAAATTATCTTACCAGCTAATTCTAAAACAGTTCTTCCCGTTACCCTCAATGATTATTATCCTAATAATAGTATTCGTTATATATTGGTTGGACAGCCAAAGGGAAAATTAGATGTTGCATTACCGGTTAGAATAATGTACAAAACAAAACGACTCCCAATAATTAAAATAGACAATACCTTAACTTAATACTCATAATAAGTTATTACTTTTTTCAACTACGAATATAAAAATTTTTTTGAGCTATGTGGTCTGTCTGCCCCCCTTGAAAGAAATCGAAAAATTTATCTGGTAATATTGAGCAATACGGTAGACATGATAGAAGATTAGTAAAAAACCCTTAAAAACATTTAACAAAAATACTTGTAAAGAGGTTAGAAAGAATTAAAAAAGCTAGAAAAAATTTTATGAAAAAGAAAAATAAACGAATTAGAACATCTAATGTGATTAAGAGAAGGCAGGTGAAAATAGTTGTTAGTTCTTTTCATTGATATCTTGATAAGTTTAATGACGTTAACAATAACATTCTTTTCAATTAATACACTAAAATTTAATAGTAGCACTTTAAAGAATATTGCTGCAGCATATCAAGGATTTGGAATTTTATTAGTAGGTACAGGCATGTACATTGGTGGAGGAAGTTCTTTTCATACATATCTCTATATAACATTTACCATACAATTGATTATTCTTGGTCTCTTCTTATTAGTTTATTATCTTCCTTTTAAAAAGGTAGGGCATTCAAAATTAATAAATATTTATTCACTTTGCTTAGTTACAATTAGTTATTTAATGTATGTTTATTATATTATTGCGAGTTTTATTTATTATTAGGCTTTGTTAAAGTTTGGTGTTGGAATAATGACAAGGATTTAGAGAATCAAGTGAATGTTCATCCATTCTTGTTTATAAAGAAGATAAGGAGTTATTCTAGTGAAAATATTTAAGATTGCATATTCTGATTGGATTTGTGAAATTGAACTAATGAATTTTTATGAAGCGGATGAATTTGACTTAGGTTATGAATTCGAAGCTTCTATAAATATTAAATGCAAAGGGTATTCAGCTAAGACTAATAGTTTTTATTTTACTAACAAAGATCTTAATGAATTTTATAAGAGTATAAAGAGACTTTCGAAAGGTCAAGAGGAAAATCTGGTTTTTAAATCCATGTCCGATGAATTAGTATTACGTTTTAATAAAATTAACAATGGTTTTACTATAATAGTTGATTACAAAAAGTTGGAAGATGAAGATCAATTATCTACTTATACTAACTGTGATTATTTTACCTTAGAATACATTATAAAAGATTTAGATACTTTCTTTTTATCCTTTCATTAAATGGATTATTCTTGGTATGGGATCCAGTTCCAGGCGATGTTAATAATTCATTATCAAAAAATGGAGATAGATATCAGAAAATAATCCTATTTATCTAGTGGAGGTTTCAGCAAAAGCATCATTTGGTAGAAGTAACTTTTTTATAAGCCATTGAAGTAGATTATATGGTGATTTTTCTGGAACTATTGGTTCACTAGTATCGGGATTTAGTAGTGGCAAAGCAGGTGAAAAATACTTAGAAAACCTAGTAGGTGGTGGATTCAAGGTTTAGTTAAATACGAGTAGGGATGAGAGGTATGTTGACCAGTTATCCCTTTGAGAACACTTGGAAGAATAAAGTACGAAATATGAAGAGGTAATATTTTGGAATATATATTAATGACTCCACCATTTGAAGTTAAACCATTTGAAAAAATGAAAAAAAAAGAAGCACAAATGCATTTTGATTGGTTTTTAAGTGAAATTCCTAAAAGAATTGAGTTGATTAGTAAAGCATATTTAGAAACTGGCGGTGGAAAATTAGAAGACTTGGATTTAACTCCACAGTCTTTAGTAAATTTATGGACTTGGTTTATACCTAGAATTGAGATTGTAACCAAAACTGATGAAGAAATTGCTGAGGAGTTAAAAGAAGCTCCTGAATGGTTAACAGAAATAGCTATGGAGAATAATAAGAAATTAAGTGTTGGTACTCTTTGTTTAGCAATGGATATAGCCATTTATTTTGCCGAAGTATTTGTGAAACACTTTAATAAGTTAGATTGGGGATATGTAACAAAACCCAAAAAAATGTTGTATGTTAATAGACCAGTAATTATTGGATTTAGTTCGGGAATAGAATTAGATCCAAGGAATATAGTTTATAATTTAACGTTTAGAGTAGTAGAGGGTGATAAAAGTAAAGAAGGGCTATTTAACTTATTCAAAGTATGGGAAGACGATATCTAATTTTTTTACTTCATTTGAGATCAACCTGACGACTTGAATCAATAAGTATGATGATGTGGGACAGCTGTTAATGAGAAGTTTTAAAGATTTAGCATTAAATTAGACGTTAGCCCAAGGTATCGTTTATGCCATAATTTAATTTGGAGAGGATAAAACCAAAAATGAACACAAAAAATATATTAGTAATATTTGCTGTTTATGCTGCAACCCAACTAACCAAAAGTATGGATTTTCATAACTGGTTTATTACTGAATTAATTCGAGGTATTTTATGTATTAGTATAGGACTAATAGTAGCCATGATATTGAACAAATTCTGGTCGCAGTGACGACCCGATCCGTCCCGAAGTTTGTCGAAACCAGCTAGATTAGAAGAGTATTGAATTTGTCTAACTTCTGATTATGGTGGCTGTTCGAGTGTGATAGAAGGATGAAAATTGATTTGTGTTCAAAAGTATAAAAGAGAATATTAGTTAAATGCTGCAGAACAATCCAGCTGTTACGCTTGTAATCTATAAAAATTCGACAAATTCAGAGAATATTCGGGGCGTCACTGTGACGAGAGAAAGGTGTTCTGTTATGAAAATGTTACCAAATATACTTTCTGTCCTGCGTATCTTGCTGTCATTTTTGCTGTTGATGTTGGGAACATTAGAACCTGAGGTGTTTATCACCTTGTATGCATTATGTGGTATAACTGATATTGCTGATGGGTATGTAGCACGTAAATTGAAGGTGGAAACGACCTTAGGGGCAAAATTGGATAGTGTAGGGGATATTGTATTTTGGGCAGTAGTGCTGGTTGTTTTTTTCTTTTTATCCGATATTTATGTAAGTAATACTGTACTGTTTTTTGTTGTAGTGGTGGCCTTAGTAAGGCTTTTTAACGTTATTATGACAAAAGCTAAATTCAAACAGTGGGGGATATTACATACTTTAGGGAATAAAGCAGCGGGATTTGCTTTATATACAGCAATCCCTTTGGCTATTGCTTTTGCTCATATTCCATCGCCATTAGTAGTTGTCGTAATTGCTATAGCCCTTGCTTCGGCAGTAGAAGAAACTTGTATATTGCTTACTTCTAGGCAGTATAAAATTAATCAAAAGAGTATCTTTTTACCTTAAGGTAAGAAAGTATAAAATTTTTCAACCTAGATTAGTGTCTAGCTTCAGCGCCTAGCCTCTGTGAAAGATCACCTCTTGCCTCTAAAAGTAAAGAACACTTTTAGATTCAAGAGAACATTTTTCTTCAGGGCTGAACAAGGCGCTTGCGCTTTTTCTGTGAAAATAAAACGGGCGAGTGGCTATTCTGG
>JBDNRM010000327.1:0-3614 GCA_047718615.1 Bacillus sp. (in: firmicutes)
TAGGTTGAACTTTAGCTGATTTAAATCAGCCCTTGCTGCACATCTTCCGTCAACCACGCAGTAGTCATTTTCCTCAATTATAGAGCAGAAAAAACTACTTTATCATGAAGTATGTAGGTGAATTACGGAATATCTGCTTGGGTAAAAAACTAGTTGTATTTTTCATGTACCGATTGAGTTAAAGTTTACTAAAATAATCATCTTTGGTCAGCTCGACAATTTCATCAGAAATTCTTTTGAACCCCACCTTTTGAAACGCTTTCTCTGCCGATATTCTTGTTTTAGGAAAATCATCGTATACCTTTTCTGCATCTAACTGATTGAATGCTACATCAAGAAGTAAGCGCAAGGCTTCTTCACTGTATCCATAACCCCTATATTTGGCCTCGATAACTAAGCTGACACAGTAGGCCCGTTGTTCTTCATCGTAGCGAAGTGCGGCATCACCGATAGGCAGTTGCTCATTTTTTTGAATGATATACGCGTAATAACGCTTCGATGCTTGGCTGCCCCATCGTGAATACCAGTCTGTCCAATAGTCTTTGCTAAAATCAATACATCCGGTTTTCTGATCATAATTGTCAAGCTGCAGGTCGTAGCCTTTGTTGTAGGACATCGTGTCAGGCTGCGCAAGTATTTTTTGCCGATAATTGAGTTCATTGAATAGAGGAATGTGTAAATATAATCGCTCACTCATTGAATCACCTTACATTTTTTGTTTACTCACTATTACCTATAATGTTATTATTTAGAAAAAAAGTCTGTAAGACCAGTCACAATGATTAAACTGAACCAACCCCAGCTTAAACCTTTTCTGCAAAACGATCTGTTATTGCCTGCATCTACGATTCGACATGCAGCCTTTAAATCATCACATCCACCGATTTTCTTCATATTTAACTTTAACCTTTTTCTAAAGCAAGGAGGACCTAATCTATGAAAAGCGTTTTACCTAAATGGGCAATTCTTATATCTGTTTTTATTTTTGTTGCGGGTTGTTCAAGTGAGGACACAAGTCTGCATAATAAAAGTGAGAAAACAATCCGAACGGTTTTGAAAAGTATAGTCACAGGTCCGGATGCAGAACAAAAGAAATTGTTTAAGATACAGGCTACAGAAGATCCGCAAGCATTGACCCCCTATTTAGAAGAAAAATATAAGTCTGTCATCGCAAAACAGTACCTTCAAGAGTTCATAAATTCTAATCAAGGAACCATTTTTCTGCAAACGGCATTTATGGCTGATTATCAATTGAAAGCGACAACACCAATCGAAGTAAAAAAAGCTAAGTCCGGAGGGTACACGTTCAAAATTGATGTGGACTACAGTAAAAATGGAAAAACAAACACTGCCACTATCATGGGAGATATAAATACCACTGACGATGGCAAGGTCGTCGCAATAAATGTAATCGATGATGACGGTTTGTTGGAAAAAACGCTGTATCCGCAAATGCAAACGGCTAATGAAAAATGGGGGAAGTAGTTCATTTTATGTGATGAAACGAGAAGGGGATATCCATGCATAATGTACTGAACTATTTTTTAATTTTAGTATTCACTACTTTGACTATTGTTCAAATGTTAGGGCTGATATACATATATCTTGGACAGTTTAAATCACATCTGACTTTAGTCATCACTCATGTTGCGTTAGCTAAAGTTGAACCGTCACGTTTATCAATGGTTAAAGCCTATGCAACCATGCAAGTGCTTATAAATATATCGTTGTATGCGCTCTTTATAATCGGTAACGCAGATATTCGATTTATTACAGTCATTCTGTTTTATGCTGTTCCGTATTTGTTTGAAAAATTGTTTAGCAAGCTGCTGACAAAAAATAGCGAAAGCTGATCAGCGGGTGATGAATAACTCATCCTTCACCACTATCCACTTGATCAAGCGCAGCTAAGAACGAAAGTGATGCGCCAACGGCTTGCACCCAACTACCAGTGAAATTAATTTGGCCTGATTTTTTATCATCAACGGTTTGGTTCAATTGAAAAATGGTGGAGACGGCTTGAAGCGAGTTGCCGGCGATCTGAAGGAGATTGCCGATAACCGATAGAGCGACTGCTCGGTTCCGCTCTGCCGAAATGAGACCCGAATGGAGTGACAGTGAGCCGCCGAGTGCTTGAAGCGAGTTACCGATGATGATTGCGCGAAGGTTTTCCTCATCGGAACATTGGGCGATTGAACCATAGATAACCAGTGAGTTGCCGAATGCCTGGGTTCCTCCGCCGATCGCGTCCAGTCCGTCGCTTATATTCGCGTCCAGTGCACTTCCGGCGGCCTGAAGCGCATTGCCGGTAATGCCCAGGCCATCTTTTAGATTGTCGGGAATTGTTAAATCGGGTGTTGCTCCAATTGCAGCGACAATGGTGCCGAGCGCGTTGATCAGCGCATATTCTGCCTCCTGCATCTGCTCGTTCATCGAACGCTCCCCCAAGCCAATCACTTCTATATGCCTAGTTTATTCAATCCACTAAAATGGTTGCGGGGCATCAGACCATGAAATGATCAAAGGCAAAACCGATACAGATGAAAAGTAATCCAATCGTAAAATGAACTTTTTTATCATTTATTTTGTTTTTCTCCAGAAGAATGTAAAGGAGTCCGACTGTTCCGATGAATAAAGCGCTGCGTATGAAGTAGTTTGTATCGACAAGAAATAACCAAGGGAATTTTTGATAAAGCCCTGAGATTACACCGATTGTAAGTAAGAAAAGCGGGATTCTCAATTTCCAATACATGTCATCACCTCAGATGTTATTTTGAATTAGTTTAAGTTTATCATTTTTAGAGAAAACTGTTTCTCATATTATGAGAACATTCGCCCTTGCAAGCCTTTGATAAAGACGAAGATCACTATCTCGCGCGTTCTGAAGTTTACAAGACGCTGCATGGACTTGCAAAGGATGGATGCATTAAACGTGCAAAGTGCTTGTGCTAAGATGATGGGCTTCAAGTGATTGTTGTCACTAGGATGAACGATCGACACATTAAGATCACTATATAGAGGCAATACAAAAATTCGATGCAGGCAAGGCGGACATTGCCATTATTACTCTTTGACCGACCGTATTGTTTATCTTATGTGAATTATTTCAATATTTAATTAGAAAAAATATCTCATACATATAATAAGAAAAAATGAGGAGTGTTGGCATTGAAACTCAAGAAACCTATAGTTACAATTCTTTTAATAGCTTTAATTTCTACAATATCAGTTCATGTTGTGGGTGCAGAAAACAATAGTACTTCAAAGGCCCATATGATGACTCAAGAAGAAGGGAAAAAATTCAATTTAAGTCCGGAAGAGGTGGAAAAATATAATAAGGATGGGTATCTGATACGATTATCAAAAAAAGCAAAAGAAAGTGGAGTGACAGCAGAAGTTCACCATATTAATCCTTAAAACAATATTTACGTCCATAGTTTCACATAATCGTGATGTTTTTTTGAGTAATCTAAAATTTATCTCCTTTGTATTTACGCTACTTCAGAAAACCCTCAATTAAAACGTCAATTGCCCCATTTTAACTGCACTCAGAGAATTTCTTACATGAATTTTCATAAAGATGGTGACTTCATAGCGTTTATTATGTTTATAAC
>JBDNRM010000328.1:0-3562 GCA_047718615.1 Bacillus sp. (in: firmicutes)
ATTATAGATATTTTAACCTATTTACCAGCACTAAAAAAGGAAAAATTTACTTATTTTTATAAATGAAGCATTCATGAAATGTTTTTATAATAACTCCAAATTCACTGTTATAAATTTCTTTTCACGTTTTGAGACAATTTGGTTTAAGTTATAGAGATTTTTTCCCTTCACCTTATTTTTCTGTAATAAACTAAAAAAAAGAATGCTTTTTCTTATCGATTTTCTAATCCCATCGATAAAAAATAAGGCATTCTTTTTTTATTTTTTTTCAGATAGCCATTCAGCTACTGCTTTTGCATCTTCCCCTTTTAAAACTCCTTTAGGCATTGTTCCTTTTCCTTCAAGAATAATCTTCTCGATGTCTTCTTTAGAAAGCTCCGAACCAACAGCATCTAATTTCGGACCGCCGCCGCCTTCTAAATTACTGCCATGACAAATGGAACATTTCTGATTATAAAGTTTTTCCGGATCGCCTGCTTTTGCAGAGCTAGAAGACGAATCATCCTTATTACCGCATCCAGTTAACACAATCAACATAAAAAACAGCAGAACAAGCAGCTTCTTCATCCCAAGACACACTCCCTTATGAGTATTCATTTCTTTATTATACCAATTCTGTTTTTATTTTAAGCTCTTTTCTGAAATTTTATCGTTTCAACCAAAAGTGGAGAGGGCTAGTTTGTATTTTTTAGAGCATCCCTTTTCAAGTAGACACCAATGCATGAAGAAAGTAATTTAGCCGGACTACACAAAGACTCCCGCAGGAATGCGAAGTGTATTCCAGCTGAGGACTAATTGAGCGTGCATTCCTCTTTTCCGGATAGCCAAAAGAAAAGCGGAAAAGCGTTGATAATCCATGCGAATAAATATTCCAACAGACTCCCTTCCCAGCATCTCTCTATTTAAAACCCTTTCCCAACACCTCTGAAGCATCCATTACAATAACAAACGCTGTAGAATCAATCGATTGCACAACCGTCTTTAATCTCGTAAACTGTGATTGATCAACCACACATAAAAGAATCGGGCGTTCATTGTCCGTATAGCCCCCATGTGCAGTCAGCCGCGTAACTCCTCTATCAATTTTCGTTAAAATTTGATCTCTGACAGCGTCCTGCTTCTCCGTGATAATCAGAGCCATTTTCGAGCTTCCAATTCCAACTTGAACAAGGTCTATTGTTTTACTTGTAACAAACAGGGCAATCAAAGCATATAGTCCTTGTTCTATATTGAAAACAATCGCTGCCGTAATAACGATTAACCCATCAATCATGGCAACACATTTTCCCAAAGACATGCCAGTATATTTATTAATTAGCTGGGCTGCAAGATCCGTTCCACCTGTAGAAGCTTTCCCTTTAAAAACAATACCAATTCCAAGACCTATCCCTATTCCACCATATAATGCTGCTAATAATGGCTCATTTGTCCAAGGCTCTACATCCTTCGATAAATACACGACAAACGGAAGAAAAATCGTACCAACTAATGTTTTTGCTCCAAACTTTTTTCCTAATAAAATAACTCCAGCAATAAATAATGGAATATTAAATGCCCATTGAACAAAGGCAGGCTCCCAATGAAATAACGTATTTGTGATGGTACTAATCCCACTTACTCCACCAGATGCGATATGATTTGGCAGTAAAAATAAATTAAACGTTAACGCCACAATCGCTGCCCCGATTATTACGTATATATACTCACGCACGAAACTACACCTCTTTAAAAATTTGTCCGTTTTTATGATTACTATTTGTATCACGATAGTACAACCGTTATAAAGGAATTTTTCCAAAATAGTGATTATATAAAACGACAGATTTCTTCTTTTTATTATTTCCCAGCAGAGAGTATATCATCCATTAAGAATAGTGTAAACCATGCTAGATTAGCGTGTTAAAGAGTTGAATAGCAATATCGACGAGAACTCATTGCTTCTACGCTCTCATAAAAGATGCTTACCGACAAAATCAGAAGAACCTATATTGGATTTTTATCCTGCCTCTTTTCGGACAAAACTACTAATAAAAAAATGCAGCCCTAGAGACAGGTGCTCAAGGACTGCATTTTCGATTTTGCTTCTAATTGTTATTTTTGTATGGAAGCTTATTCACTAACACTAAGTTTTGAACGAAGGTATGCATTAATGAATATATCTAAATCTCCATCCATTACTGATTGAGTGTTCCCCACTTCTGTATTTGTACGATGATCTTTTACCATGGAATAAGGATGGAACACATAAGAGCGGATTTGGCTTCCCCAGCCTATTTCTTTCTGCTCTCCGCGAATCTCTGCTAATTTTTCTTCTTGTTCTTCAATTTTCTTTTGGTAAAGTTTTGATTTCAACATTTTCATTGCTGTTTCTCTGTTTTTAATTTGAGAACGCTCTGTTTGACAGGAAACAACGACACCTGTTGGCATATGGGTAATCCGTACAGCAGAATCAGTTGTATTGATATGCTGTCCACCTGCACCACTCGCACGGTACGTATCAACTTTTAAATCTTCTGTGCGTATTTCAATTTCAATTTCATCATTAAATTCTGGCATAATATCACAAGAAACAAAGCTTGTATGTCTTCGGCCAGACGAATCAAATGGAGAAATACGTACAAGACGATGCACTCCTTTTTCCGCTTTCAAATAGCCAAAAGCATTATGACCTTTAATTGCAAGCGTTACACTTTTAATACCCGCTTCATCACCAGGTAAATAATCTAATGTTTCTACTTTGAAGCCTTTCTTCTCCGCCCATCTTGTATACATACGGAGCAGCATGCTTCCCCAGTCTTGTGATTCCGTTCCACCAGCACCTGGATGCAACTCTAAAATAGCATTGTTTTTATCATATTGTTCACTTAGCAGTAAATTCAGTTCAAAATCACTTAAACGTTTCATTAACTGGGTAAGTTCATCCTCTAAATCCGCTCTTAACTCCGCATCATCTTCTTCTTTCACTAACTCATATGTTAACTCTAGGTTTTCATATGTTTCAAAAAGATTATAGAATTCATGCGCTTGGTCCTTCAGTGCATTGCTTTCTGAAATTACCGTTTGTGCCGCCTGCTGATCATTCCAAAAATCCGGCTGCAACATTTCATCTTCCAACTCCGCAATACGAGCCTCTTTATTATCTAAGTCAAAGAGACCCCCTAAAGTTTTCTAGTGTTACCTCTATCTTTTCTAACTCATTACGAATATCTGCTAATTCCATTTATTTGTCACCCTTTATTTAATTTATGGCTATTAATTACTCCTTTATGTATTATATGGCTTTCCTTGTGATAAGCGCAAGCACCATACTTATAGAAGAAAAGAGTTGAACTGCAAGATTAGAGAAGGCTTCCATCAGGAGATTTTCTTTTCTCTGTTGTTTCAGTAGTGAAACGTTTCACTTATATTACAAAATCGCTCCACTTTTATTGCACAATCACTGGTTTTTCCCGCGTTTCTCCCGTTTTTTCCGCGTTCCCCACGTTTTTTCCGCGTTCCTCGAGTTTATTCCGCGTTCCCCACGTTTTTTCCGCGTTCCTCGAGTTTATTCCGCGTTCCCCAC
>JBDNRM010000329.1:0-3558 GCA_047718615.1 Bacillus sp. (in: firmicutes)
GATACCCCAACAACGGGTCAAACCGTTGATAGATCAACATTTATAGAGGGAGGAACAAATGTATATTAAAAAGATTATTTTCACTTCCATTGTAGCCTTAGGAGTTGCTATGCCCCCCTTGATTGTTAGCGCTGACACAGATGTAACTGTTAGAACAAATAATAATAAGGTGAATTTAGAATTAAATCCTAAAGATAACGAGTACTATAAAATATACAAAGACGATCAGTTACTATATAGTGGTACAAAAAATACATATATAGACAATATTGAACAATCACAAAAATATAAAATAGGAGTCTATTCAAATGGTGAACTAAACGAGGTGCTCTCTGTTAAAGTAGCGGCAAATAATCAGAATGTTCCAAAATCAACATCCATGCATACTGAAGAAAAAGAGGAATATATTGATAACATAGTTCAGAATACTAGATTAGAAACTATCGTTACCTCAAATTCAGTATCCTTACAATGGCCTAAACTTCCAGATGAAGATAATGTTTATGAAATATTCAAAAATAATATAAAAATCGCTGAGACAACAGATCTACATTATGTAGATACTAACGTCGAAAGTGGCACAGAATACAATTACATGTTAAAAATTAAAAATGTTGCTTCTGAAGAAACTGCAGAATTAATAAGGAATGAAGCAATAAAAGAAAAAATAGTATTAACTGATGAAATGTTTGAATATGATGGCACAATATCTACCCTAGTAGCAATACCAACTGTAGAGGAAGAGTCATTGACTGAAGATCCAATTATAGATCCTATCTTTGAAGAGGCTAAGGGTCGCGGCACTATTGGTACAAGAGCAATTCCTAAATCAAATGAGTTTTCATTTGATTACAGAACTTTTATACCATTCAAGTCAGTTAAAAATCCAAACCCTTTAACTAATGATAAGTATCCTTACTTAAAAGGAGATAATAGAGCAAATCCTACTGCTTATTCTTATGCCAACAGAAAAGTTAACGATTGTCCCCGTCCATTGCATCCAGAAGCCAAAACTACTTTTTCCACCCCTTCTCCGAAATCCAGCTCCTCTAGTGTTTGTACGATTCACATGACAAACGCTGAAGTATCTTTCGTAAGCGTCGTGATGGCACTGTAAAAGGAAGAAGTCAATTGAAAGGTCCAAGCGGTAATTATAAAACTGGACGATTTATGAATCAAAAAAACTGGTGGAAAATTTAAAGAAGTACGGACCGAAAAATAGTTTTGAATATAGTCTAACCAAATTGGCTAGACCATGTTCTATTGCAGCTTTACAATCAGATAACTTTGAAAGCTTGTACTTATCTTCTGGGGAAGTTCCAATCTTCTATACTCTCACTCTATCAATCTTTGACAAATTTCGGGTCGTCACTGTGACCGTAAATCTACCTAAGGTTATGATATAATATTATACAAATACTCACAGGAGTGATCGCATGCAAAAGAATATAGATAAATTGATCACTGATTTTTTAATGAAAAAAATAACGCCTTCCTTCATCATCGTTTTTGGATCTTATGCGAAGAACACGGTACATGATCAAAGTGATATGGATATAGCATTTTATAATAAAGACAAAGCAATAACAAAATACGACATTTTTATGCTTGCTCAGGAACTCGCAGCAATAATAAAAAAAGAAGTAGATTTAGTCAATATTACGGAAGCTTCCACCGTCTTTCAAGCTCAAATTTATACTACTGGAAAAGTAATCTATTGTCATGACAATACATTGCGAATGAAGGAACAGATGAAGGCTTTAAGCATGTATGCTAAATTAAATGAGGAGAGAAAAAACATTCTAAAAAAAGTAGACGAAAGCGGGACCATCTATGAAAAATGATGTCATTTTGAATAAAATAAGTGTGATAGAACGCTGCAGGAATCGTATTTTGGAAGTATATGATCAAGATCCACTAAACCTAACTGACTATACGAAGCAAGATTCTATAATATTAAATATACAACGTGCCTGTGAAGCATGTATTGATTTGGCTATGCACATTGTGGCGGAAGAGCGTCTTGGATTACCCCAAACGAGTCGAGATGCATTTGATATGCTAGAAGAAGCAGCTATTATTACAAAAGAAATAACACAACGTATGAAAGCAATGGTTGGCTTTCGAAATATCGCCGTCCATGATTATCAAACCATCAATACCGAAATTTTAAAACAAATTTTAGAGAAACATTTAGATGACTTTACTCATTATACGAAGCAAATTCTCAACTTTTAATAGAAGCATGAAGCTTTTCCTGCATCGTACTTTAAAACATTGGGGTCAGGCTCCGTATTTCGGATGCGAAACGTCAATAAAAGTCTTTGATGCTTGATATTTATGAGAATGAGAAAAAACAAATAGTCGTTATTTTAGATGAAGCTCATCATTTTTCTGATTCTACGCTACAGGAACTTCGCTTCATTCTTAATTTTAAAGAAGATTCCATGTCTCCTCTATCCCTTATTGTGAGTTTATGGAATCTATTAAGGGTAAAGCAAATGGAAGCCATTGAACAGCGAATTCAAATGCGATATCAAATAAGTGGTCTAACAGAAAAAGAAACGAATGAGTATATTCGTCACCAATTAAAAGTGGTAGAAACACCCCAAGAAATCTTTTCGGAAGAGGCTATTACAGCAATTTATAACTTCAGCCAAGGGATTCCAAGAAAAATTAATACATTGTGTAGTCAAAAGCCTATTAGATGCTTTCATACAAGGAAATAAAATTGTGGGAGAATCCCATATCCATCGGGTAATAAATGAACTGTAGAAGAGCAAGTACCGATTATTATGTAAAGCGGACAGCCTGTTAAGATTCACGTATTCCGCTGGATTTCCTAACCAATTATCATTAGTTAATTTATGTACTTATTCAATCATTTCACTTTCTTCTTTCATAATTTGTGATAAAGAATTGAACAAAACAGATTATATGTAGAAATAATAAAGCCCCCTCTTTAAGGACATTTCGCCTATAAGAGGGGGCTTTTACTTTCTTTTCCCACTTGCACTTGCAGACTATATCAGAAAGATAGTTCCCCCTTAGCCGCATAGCCAATGTCGCACCAGACAGAAGCATTACCGATTTAATTGATATCCCACTATTAATTACAATCCATATGCAAAATAAAATTTTATCTTAAATTTTGAATAATATCATAATGGTAATATTTCGTATTCCTTTTTTTCTGATCAGGAAATAACACTCGATTTTTAACTAAAGTATTAATATATTGTCTAGCTGTTTGATAATTAATTCCACTTAAATTAGATAGATGATTTGCACTAATTATAGGATATTGATATAAAACTTCTAAAAAGTTTTCAATTTGAAAATGATTATGTTTCCGCATGAGAAGTGCTTTATCTCGCTGATACAATTCATCAATTCTATTAAGTGTTTTAATATTATCATTCGCTTGTTTAATACAAGATTCCAAGAAAAAATTAATCCATTGATTCCAATTTCTATTCGTTCTTGTTTCATTCAAATATCTATAATATTTAAATTGATCTTTTTCAAGAGTCTTACTTAAAAAGAAAAATGGATATT
>JBDNRM010000330.1:0-3508 GCA_047718615.1 Bacillus sp. (in: firmicutes)
TAGAATGAACTTTCGACTGCCTAAGTAAAAAAAAGGACTTTTTCAGTGGCCTCGCGCTTGCGTCGAGGAGGCTCATCACACGCCCCACGGAAAGCGAGCATCCTGAAACGAGAATCTTGCCCCTATTTATAAGGAATAATGTTTGCAAAAAAAAACACCCAAAAAGATTAATCAAATTCTTTTCTAATTGCTCTAAACCAGGTTAAGTCAATACATGAAGAAGGATTTATAACTGCGAAGTTTGAGTTAAGTATAAAAACTAGGTTGTTCCATTGCGCTACAGACACTCGCTTTCCTCTACTTCCCGCAGGAGTCGAGTGTCTTCCGCTCTATTCCACTTCGTTTTTAAAGGTTATTTTCTAAAACCTAATTCTTTTACCAAGAAAAAAATGAAATAGATTGGAAAATGGAGCAGCCTGAATACACGTAGACTCCTGTGGGATTAGCGAGACAGCTGAGACCCTGCAGGCCAAGGGCCGAAGCGGCTAAAGCCGAGCCCCACGGAAAGCGAAGTGTATGCAGGCTGCGGGTGATGACCACAAACCTTCTTTTTTACATGAATAAAAAACCCAAACCATGATACGAAATATTTTTTACATCTTCGTATCATGGTTCGGGTTTATTTTCGACTGGAATACTTATGTCCCAGCTTCTTTTTATATTATAACCTAGAATTCAACAACTTTCCTGCCCATGTATAAGCCATATGTCCACCGTCAATGGTTATATATTCCCCTGTTACGTACGAACTATCTTTTGATGCAAGAAATAAGACAACAGAAGCTACCTCCTCTGTTTTTCCTAATCTGCCCATTGGGTCTACCCATTCATATGCTTCCCTGAATTTTTTGCCTGCTTCTTCACCCATTATGTCATTTAAAAGCGGCGTTTCAATTGTTCCTGGTGCAACGCAGTTCACGCGAATACCATCACGAGCATAATCAATTGCCATCGCTCTAGTTAAATTCGTAATGCCGCCTTTTGCTGCATTATATCCAGAACGGTCAAGATCAGCAGCTAATCCAGAAACAGAGGAACTATTAATAATGGATCCTCCTTTGTCTAACATAAGGGGAATAAGAAACTTACTCACTAAAAATGTTCCTCTCAAGTCAACTGACATCAATTTATCCCATAACTCAATCGGGTATTCATGTAGTTTCCCGCCTTCTGTATCTGTACCAGCGTTATTAAACAGAATATCGATAGTTCCATATTCCTTCTTTATTTGGTCGGCAAATTCTTCAACTTTGTGTTCATCTGAAACATCCACGTAAAAAGCCTTTGCATTTCCTCCAGCTGTCGTGATATTATGTACAACTTCCTTTTGTTTATCATAATTAATATCGGCACAAAGGACTGTGGCGCCTTCTTGACTAAAAAGTTCAGCTGTTGCTTTTCCTATTCCCGAACTCGCACCAGTAATAACGGCTATTTTTGATTCAAGTCTTTTCATGTGTATCTCCTCCTATTAAATGATGAAGGCAAGATATCCAAAATTATCGTATTTCTTAAGTTCTTTTCTAAATAATAATCGTTTTTTGTAGAGGAGCTTTCAGATACTTCTGCTCCATATTGAATATCCTGCCAATAAATAAAAGAAGCGTTATATAGAAATAACAACTTCTTTATCCTGTCATTTTTGTTCTTTACCCCGCTTTTTCTTCTATAAACATTTCCTAGCGATTCATTTAAAAACAATCTATTTTTTTAACGTTTTTGCTAAACCAGTATGAGGATTGACTTACTTTTCACATCTGTTATATTATTAGTATAACAGAAATTCATCTTTCAGTTTTGAGGAGGACATTGTTTGAACACTATTTATCTAGGCATTTCACTGCAAGTGGCTCTTTCCATCGTTGTTCCCATTATCATAATCGTTATTTTTCAGCGTAAAAAAATGCTTTCTTGGAAATCCTTCGGTGCTGGAGTGCTGATTTTTATCGTATTTTCGCAAATACTAGAAAAACTGTTACATCTAGCTGTTATAGCTCCATCTGGTACACATGTTAAATGGTCGGCAAATCCGTATGTTTTTGCATTATATGGAGGACTGGCAGCTGGAATCTTTGAAGAAATCGGTCGTTTTTTTGCCTTTAAAGTGTTAGTAAAAAAACATCATCGATATAATAATGGCCTGTCCTATGGATTAGGTCATGGAGGAATCGAAGCGATATTGATTGGAGGTTTTTCTGCGGTTAATTCGCTTCTTGTTTATTCAATGGTTCAATCTGGAAAACTAGATCAACTATTAGGAGCCCATCTTCCTTCCGAACAGATTACATTGATTAAAAATCAATTTGCCAACGCAACTATTTGGCTTTATGCAGCAGGTGGAATGGAAAGACTATTTGCTATTGCTTTACATATCGCTTTGTCTATTTTAGTCCTTTATGGAGTAAGACAAAAGCAATTTAAATATGTTATTTATGCAATCCTGTTTCATGCAGCAGTCAATTTTATTCCTGGACTTTACCAAGCAGGAGTATTCACCAATATTCTTTACATAGAAATTTTTCTATTTTCGATCGCTGTACTTTCGATTATTTTTACAATAAAAATGAAACCGAAATTCCTTGATAAAAACTAAAAACGGAAATGAAGAACATTCTAAAGGCTGACACCAAGTTTTGATAATTTAATGTCAGCCCTTTTTCATTTAGTTCATAGATAGCATCGTTTAAAGTTAAGGAGAATAATTGATCATTGACTCCTATATCTACTTGATTGACTATATGTTTTTCAAGTAAAGGTTGGTATGATTTTTTTGATTTCTTGTTCTGCGTTGGACTGACTGGATAACCAAAGGTCTACTAAAGCAATACCATCGATTAATTCGATATTTAACCCTTTAGCATATTCTTTAGCTGAATAGGTAAAAGAGCCTGTTGTTATGACATAACCACCAGCTGCACTCCGTTTTATCATATTTGAATGGATGAGTGCAATCGAATCAAATGGCAAATCTCCTTGATAACACTTCACTTGCCCTAAATATAGTTTACCGTTTGCACTGCTATGTTCGAAATCTACTCCAAAATCATTTGATGCTGGTGATACCCATATTGATCCCCCTTTTGTTTTTTCGATTATACTCGCTGCAAACAATTCAAACTGAATCGGATTTTCTTTAATATAGCTAGATGAATATTTTTTTGCTTGTTCTTCTTCTTCCTTTTTAAAACGTAAATATAATCCCATCGCTAGTGTTTTTTTTATTTCTTCGCTTGTATACATATGATTGGTTACTAATGAAAGCTTGTATTCATCCTGTTTTTTCGTTAACAGATAGTGAATAAACGCGATTACTAGGAAAATAGCTGCAATTAATTCGATATAAAACATATTTTCACCTCTATCTATAAGGATGTTCCTCTTTATTTATGCATATTCTTATATAAGAAAAGAAATAATTACCATCCATTCAAGTGGTGAAAATTAGGGTTTGAATAAATCGAGTAGGAGGCACATTTCCGTGCCGACCTCTCACACCACCGTACGTACC
>JBDNRM010000331.1:0-3387 GCA_047718615.1 Bacillus sp. (in: firmicutes)
ATCATACTGGGTAATTATGAAAAAAGAATGAACGAATTATAAATTTTTATGTATTATTGTGTTTTTGATTCAATAATTAATAGGCATTCCTTCATTTTTAACGCTTACAATAATATATTCTATTTTTAATCTACTTTCCCTTTAAATTATTTTGATTTTTTCCTTCTCTTTTTGCATTCTTCTTATCTTTACGAATAAAAAGTGAAAAGGATTCGCTCTCAAGTATGAAAAATGATATACTTTTATAGATATTGTACCTTGGAGGAAACTAATTACATGATAACAGTAAGCAATGTAAGTCTTCGATATGGCGACAGAAAATTATTTGAAGATGTTAATATTAAATTTACCCCAGGAAATTGTTATGGCTTAATCGGTGCAAATGGTGCCGGAAAATCAACTTTTTTAAAAATTTTATCTAATGAAATTGAGTCTCAAACAGGCAATGTATCTCTTGGTCCTGGAGAAAGATTAGCGATTTTAAAACAAAATCACTTTGAATTTGAAGAATACGAAGTGTTAAAAGTAGTAATAATGGGACACTCTCGTCTTTATGAAGTAATGCAAGAAAAAGATGCCATTTATATGAAAGCAGATTTCACCGATGAAGATGGCATGAAAGCAGCTGAACTGGAAGGAGAGTTCGCTGAATTAAACGGTTGGGAAGCAGAATCTGAGGCAGCCATCCTTCTAAAAGGTCTTGGCATTGGCGAGGATCTACACTCAAAAACAATGGCTGAATTATCTGGTTCTGAAAAGGTAAAAGTTTTGCTTGCACAGGCATTGTTCGGTCAGCCTGATGTACTTTTATTAGATGAACCTACCAACCATCTCGATCTTCATGCGATTCAGTGGCTAGAAGAATTTTTAATTAACTTTGAAAATACCGTTATTGTTGTTTCACATGATAGACATTTCTTAAATAAAGTTTGTACACATATTGCAGATTTGGACTATGGAAAAATACAAGTATATGTTGGGAATTATGATTTCTGGTATGAATCAAGCCAATTAGCTTCAAAAATGGCAAATGATGCTAATAAGAAAAAGGAAGAGAAAATTAAAGAGCTTCAAAACTTTATTGCAAGATTTAGTGCAAATGCATCTAAATCCAAACAAGCAACTTCCCGTAAAAAATTATTAGATAAAATTTCATTAGATGATATTCGACCATCATCAAGAAAATACCCTTATGTTGGCTTTACTCCTGAAAGAGAAATTGGAAATGATTTATTACGTGTTGAAAATTTATCTAAAACAATTGACGGAGTTAAGGTACTGGATAATATTAGCTTTATTATGAATAAAGAAGATAAAATTGCTTTAGTCGGTAAAAATGAATTGGCAAAATCGACTTTATTTAAAATTTTAATGGGTGAAATGGAAGCAGACAGCGGTAATTTCAAATGGGGAATTACGACATCACAGAGTTACTTCCCTGCTGACAACTCAGAGTATTTTAACGAAGATGATGAAACACTTGTTGATTGGCTTCGTCAATATTCACCTAATGATCAAACAGAAAGCTTTTTGCGCGGGTTCTTAGGAAGAATGCTATTCTCTGGAGAAGAGGTATTAAAAAAACCAAGTGTCCTTTCCGGAGGGGAAAAAGTTCGCTGTATGCTATCAAAAATGATGTTAAGCGGAGCAAATGTATTGCTTTTAGATGAACCAACAAACCATTTGGATCTTGAATCAATTACAGCTTTAAACAATGGCTTAATTAGTTTCAAAGGATCTTTAATGTTTGCATCACATGACCACCAGTTTATTTCATCTATTGCCAACAGAATTTTGGAAATTACACCAAACGGCTTAGTTGATAAACAAATGAATTATGATGCATATTTAGAGGATACTGAATTACAAAAGCAAATCGTGCAAATGTACAAATAATATGAAACGCTATCTAGTAGCGTCCTTTCATTAAATAATTCTGTTAGAACAGAGTAGCAAAAAACGCTTGGATTTTATCTCCAAGCGTTTTTTTATTCTTGACACAGACTTATTCAAATAGCACATATGCCAGCTCCATCTGTTTTATAGGCTCTTTCCCCTATAAATATCTTTTGGAACGTTTATGCACCATTCTAATCGATTTATTATGAAAACAAGCGATTATATCTTTTACGCATTTTTATCCAAACGAACAAAATGGATATCCCAGCAGCAACAAAAAGAATGCTAATGGTGAATTTTGATTTATGATTATGTACATTTTCGGTTGTATCAGAATCTGTGCTCTCAGTTGTAAGCACTTGTTTTTCTAACTCTTGTAACGATATATTTTGAATGATTCGATTATCCTCTGCCTTTATCTGCAGAATTCCTTCAGAGGTAACACTCGATTTGCTATCTGTTTTTGGCGTGGTAATCATTTCATTTTTTATCGTTTGATAGGTTTTTCCATCATTAAAATATAGATGGCCTTTTTCTATTTGCTTTAATTGAAATTGAGTAAACCCATACTCCAACAGATTACTTGTATCCTCATATATCTCTTTTTTTACATTCCCTTTCAACACAATGGCAATCAAACCCATATCCTTATTTTTTGCTGCCGTTGCTAATGTTTGTTTCGACTCATTAACAAACCCTGTCTTCCCTCCTATAATATCATGGTTGGGCAATTCTCCTTTTAGCATTAAATGGTGTGTGTAAAGTGTCGTATTCCATGATTCACCATGCCATTCTAATTGTTTTGTGCCGAAAATGACCCTAAATGCATCATTTTTAAGTGCATATTGCGTTATTTTTGCCATATCGTTTGCAGTAGTATAGTGATTTTTATCAAATAAACCATGTGGATTTGTAAAATGCGTAGAAGTAAGATGGATATTTTCTTGTAAATACTTGTTGAAATTTTCTTCAAATTGTTCTTGGCTTCCATCCAAATACTCTGCAACCGCCATTGCTGCATCATTTCCTGAGTTTATAAGCATTCCGTCCAATAAATGCTTCACTGTTACCTTTTCACCTTGTTCTAAATATACCTTTGTTCCTTCTACATCCACTGCTTTTTTACTAACCGTAACGATATCATTAATATTTCCTTTTTCTATTGCATAAATACTTGTTGCAATTTTTGTTAAACTTGCTGGATACATTTTTTTATTGCCATTTTTCTCATACAAAACGGCTCCTGTGTTGCTTTCAAGTAATACCGCAGCCTTACTGTCTACTTTTACTTTTTCCTCCTCTTGCTCTGCCTGTACATGAATCGGGATAAACATCCCTAAAATCAGGCAGACAATCAACATTAACTTCATTTTCCCCCACCTATTTGTTAATTTTTATGCTTTTAAAAATATTTTAGCAAACGATTTATCTATTTTTTAGTTAAAAAGATTAATTGTTATACAATTGAAATTTTTGTGATTATATAGT
>JBDNRM010000332.1:0-3323 GCA_047718615.1 Bacillus sp. (in: firmicutes)
TCTATATTGTTATAGTCAATAAGTTTCTCTTAAAAAATTCTGATTATTCTTATTTCTCCCCTTTTAACCCGTTAATTACATTAAATTCACTAGATATATGACATAAAATCCATGTATGCAAGCATAGATTATTTTTCAATTAAAATAACATTCAATAACAAAAACTATAACCAATTTTTTTATCAATACAATATATAACTATCCAGCTCTTAGTAAAAATAAATAGGGCAATGGCAATAAAACAGGGCACCCAATTTATGGATGCCCTGTTTTATTAACATATAGTATCTTAAATTCCCTTGGTAGTTAGACAGTTATGCTTTTTTCCGTTTCTCCCTTCTTCTTTCCATATCCAAAGGCACCAGAACATTCACATGTTATTGCAGCCGATTGGGCAGCAATATGTAATGCTTCTTCTATGTTTTTGCTATCATAATAAGCCGCAAGAAAACCGCCAATAAAGGAATCACCTGCACCCATTGTATCCACTAATTTTGTTGGCAATGGTTCCTGTTCAAAACGTTCTCCGTTTCGAGAAAATATAGCACTGTCTGCCCCTCTTGTAACACCAACTATCTCAACTCCATATTGATGCACCATTTCTATCAATTGATCAATTTCTTTCGGAGACATGTCACTACCCGAAAAAAATGCATAATTAATGAATGGGCATACTTTCTCTAAATAATCATTATTCCAACGATTAGAAGTAGAAAAATCAAAAGATATATCTTTATGGGCAAGTTTTCGCAATTCATACTCCAAATCACTGTTAATGCTTGTATGAATAAGGTCATATCCGTTAATAAAATCGATATCCTCCTGGTTAAGACGCAGAGAAAGCAAAGATTGCACTCTAATTGCTTTATTTGTCCCAATAAATTGCCGATCACCATCTTCAGCAAGAGAAATAACTGCTTCTCCAGTAGGACCATATACTTTTCGGACTCTACTAATGTCTATATTTTCTGAATTTAAACTTTTTAAAACATGCTCGCCTTCTACATCATCCCCTACTATCCCTAAGTATGCACTCTCTTTTGCACCATTCCGTTTTGCTGATACTATTACATTAACTGCATTTCCTCCAGGATAAATGAGTCCCTCATGTTTATAGAAATCTACTACACTATCACCAATACCTATAATTTTCATTATTTTCCCCCATTCATCAAGTATATTGCCATTTAATTTTATTATAACTTGTTATATACTAATATATAATATCGTAGTTTTACCCGTCAATTGATTTTTAAAAAGGGATGCTTCAATCAAACGGGACAGGATTTTTCAGATACTTTTCTCTTCTACTTATAACTTAAATGGCTTAAGGTTGACTCATGTGGAAAAAGAAAATCACGTCTCCACATAAGACATGATTTTCTTAAATATTTACTTATTTTGTTCTGTATCAATTGTAAAAATAACCTTATTCGTCATAAAGAGGGATGTAGATAAATGAACAGCTCTATTCTGCTGATCAAAACTTAATTTTTCAATGGAAAAAAGAGAGGTTCCTGCATCACATTTAAATAATTCTGCTTCATAAGCGGAGGCAGAAATTCCTTCTAAAATTTTAGTTGATTTTGTAACATCCACATCATATCTTTTTTTCAAAATAGTATAGGTGGAGGTTGACTCTCCTATGTATCTTTCAAGGTTAGGAAAATAAACGAGGGGGAAATAAGATGTTTCAATAATGAAGGGTTCATCATCTTCAATAAAAAGCAATCGATGTAAATTAAGTACCCGTTCTCCAACTGGAAGCTTAAACTTTTCCGCTAATTCCACATCCATATTTATAATAACACTCGAAAGGATTTGGGAACTTGGCCGTTTCCCTGAAGAAATTGTTAACTCAGAGAAGCCACCTGCAGAAACCAATTCCCTCTTTTCCTTTGCCGATCTAACATAGATGCCCTTTCCTTGATGACTATGCAATATTCCCTCTTCCACTAAATCCTTAATGGCTCTTCTTGACGTAATCCTGCTTACTCCATAAATATCACATAATTCTGCTTCAGTAGGCAATTTTTCCCCTGACTTATACTTTCCTCTTTTTATATCCTCTTTAATAATCTGCTTTAACTGAAAGTATAAAGGCAATTTACTGTCATTATTTAATTTCATATTTCATTGCTCCTAAATTAATAGTACTTGTTATATAATAATATATCATAAGTACTATTCTGTCCACTATCTCTCATCTTTACATTTATCTATATTTTTATTTAAATAGGATGCCTACTATTTCTTAGGATGAAGCTCACTTGTAATAGTGAAACTAATATGACTAGTTATATAGTGGAGGATAGAATGATAAATAGGATCTTGGTTGGCATCAAAAGCAGTCTTCTCAATCTTATAAAGTGAATCCCGCACATTGCATTTTAAATATTCAGCTAGTTCTTTATCCACAAAAATAACATTTAGAATTTTGTTATTATCTACAGGAATGACTTTCTTATCTCTTAAACGACCACCTGCTAAAGCAGGTGGATTTGGACATTAATGTCGACGACTAAAGTCGTTAACTAAGACTGAAGTCTTCTGAAAGACCCTAAGCTTAAGCCAACTAAATGGGACTAAACTCATTCTTCAATCCTGAATATGTCGTTCTTTTCTTCATTAAACTGATTGGCGATATAATTTCTTATTGTTTCTTCATCCACTGTTCCTACTGTCGCACAAAAATAGCCCCTTGCCCACAAGTGTTGACCCCAATATTTCTTTTTTAACTCTGGGAATTGATCTTGAAGAAGCCTTGATGATCTCCCTTTTAGGTACTGCATGATTTTACTTGGAGCAATACTCGGTGGACATGATAACAATAAATGGATGTGATCTTTTCCAACACTTCCTTGCAAGATAGTGATTCCTCTTGCTTCACACCCCTGCCTTATTAATTCCCTTACTCTTACTGCTATAGCCCCCTGTAATACCTTATATCTATACTTTGTCACCCATATCATATACTGCATGGCTATTTTTTCGATACCCGTCCATACTTTCACCTCATATTTAGTATGGACACAGAAGGGAAAGGCTAAAAGCTTATACCGTCTAAAGACGGTGGAGTTAGACCACGCATTTGTAAATTAAAATAACAATTAATATTCGTTTTTTAGGATTTTTTTCTGAATATAATTGATAATTATTAGGCATAAAAAAACCTCCTGTATATTAGTTGCATGCTCGGCAAGCAACTAAATTATACAAAAGGCTTATCTTGATTCTATTAATAGGCTCTCCATTCTGCAATGACTGGTTCATCAAACACCGCACAAGTGGCTCAATTCACCTGCAATAATCATCTATCACAG
>JBDNRM010000333.1:0-3277 GCA_047718615.1 Bacillus sp. (in: firmicutes)
TGGGAGGAACGCGGAATTATCGGGAGAAGCGCGGAATTATCGGCTTCTGTACAAAGTAAATGGGAGGAAATGATAAATAATTCTCAATAAAAAGACATTATTTCCAAAAGGCACGCTGCTCCATAACGCTGCAGATGCCTTTTTTTCATTAAAAAAATCATAAACGATATGGAATGGTGGATAACTGGATGGTTGTGTTGGCATCCAACTCCTATCGCTTATGAAAATAACCCTGTGCTTCTAAAAAGTGGACGCATGTAAACATTTTTCTTCAGGATGATAATGATCTTTCTTACGAGCACTTTTTTATTTATGCTACTGCTGTTTAGGAGCACCAGGTGGATAATAATAGGGTGGAACCTTAATCCATCCTCTTTTTCGCATTAAGTCTTTAAGTGTTGCTCCAAACTTCATTTTTTCTAACATGCATTGTGTAAATAGCACACTCACATCATTTCTAATGCTTTCTGAGGCGGCGGCAGCAGAATGAACGATAGCGGCAACTGTTTTTATGCTTAGTCCATTCATAATTTCATCATCTGTTAATTTAGTACCTAAAGGAACACCGTTTGGATCAGATTGTGGTCGCTCCTGACTAGTAGGGGGTAAATGTATTCCTTCTGTTTTCATAAATTCCTTAAATCTTTGTCCTTGGGAATCGCATTGTTTTAAGCTATCTTTTAGAATTGTTTTTACATCATCATCTGTAGTAGTATTTAGTCCAATTTGAATATAAATAGACGCTTCATTCATAATCGTTAAATATAACCAACAACTCATTACTTCGCCAACATGTAATGGGTTTTTTTGTTCATTGTCCAGATTCATTTGCAAATAGTCTTTTAAAGCTTCAATTATAGTAGTCACCAATATCATCCTGTCATTTTTTTATTATATTTTGTGAAAAAAAAGAATTTGATACATTAAATTGTCTTTTTTTATCCTATTCATTACGGGCAGTGAGAAAAAATGCATTTGTGCAGAATGTGGAAAGGAAGAAAAAGTCGAACTTGCTGTGGTGCGAAATGTGAAGAAGTTTAAGCTGCTGTTTCCTGACCGAAAAATGACTACTACTAAGCAGTGCTCTGTAAAAGAAAAATAAGAAGAATATTAGAAAAAGATTTTAATAAAGTAGGATCAAATCGAGGATCTTTTATAAATAACGGATGCTGTCGTAATAAAAAGGCAATCAAGACAAAAACAGCAAAGAAAAGAGGCGAATTTGTTCTCTGATGGAAGTCTTACATTATGGTAGACACTCATACAAACTAATTTGCACCATGAAGAATGAAGATAGGCAGTTTGATTATGTTCGTTGATATGTTGAAGCAAGGAGAAGCCTGCATACACAAAGACTCCCGCGGGAATGCGCGAGAAAAGACGGGACCACGCAAGTAGCACGAGGAAGATCATGTGTAGCCCAGTGGAAAGCAAAGTTTATTCTGACTGCGGACTTATCGAGAACGCCTCTTTTTCAGAGGTAGCTGATTTTTTTCGTATTATAGGAGAAATTAATCAAGAAAGGATGATAGTGCTGAACGGAATTAAAGACTAGCAGGAGTTAAAATGACTGCAAAGAGTCAACTACATCTGGGGAATAAAGAACGTAACTAGCTAATCGGAAGTAGTCGCCAGAGGAGAGTTATTGCTAAATTTTCTTTAAGGAAACTTTTTTGGTACAAACCTAAAATTTTTCTATAGAACTCTAAGTGTGACAGCCAACAAAACTTTTTCTCTAGACCCAATGAAATCTATTCTGTTAAGATACAAAAGTGATTTTTGAAAAGAAGTATAAGTTCGGTAAGAAAATTTGTATTTCGTTGATAACCAAGGGTGTTTGCGCTTTTCTATTGTCTAGATAAAGCGCTTGACTCTTGTGAGTTTAACCCTATGTTTCTAAAAGTAAAAACACTTTTGGAGTCATGTGAACATTTTTCTTCAGAGCTGCACAAGGTGCTGGCACTTTTCAGAGAGGGGAAGGGGAAAATTGGCAACAAGAGAGTCTTTAGCAAAAAAGGTAGCATGGATTAGTGTTATCAGTAATATTTTTTTAACGGTGGGCAAATTAATTGTCGGCTGGATCGGAAACAGTGATGCTGTGTTTGCAGATGGTATTCATTCAGCGGCTGATGTTTTTGCATCCATTATTGTTCTGTTAGTAATAAAAATAGCAAATAAGCCTGCTGATCAGGAGCATCCATATGGACATGGAAAAGCCGAGATTATCGTGTCTGGAATTGTTGGCATTGTTTTGCTTGCAGTGTCATTATACGTTGTATACGAGGCGGTAGCAGGACTTTTTCATCCAATAACTACACCAAATATGCTTGCTATGTGGATTGCTGTTATTTCTTATGGGGCTAAAGAATGTTTGTACAGATATTCCATGAAGATTGCTGTAGCTCAAAAAAGCAAAGCAATTGAAGCGATAGCTTTTGACCATAAAGCAGATATTGTAGCAAGCATTGCTGCAGCTGTTGGGGTATTATTATCGATCATTGGAGCGAAATTTCAAATTCATTTCTTGCTTTTTGGAGATAAAATAGCCAGTGTAGTCGTTGCATATTTGATATTCAAAATAGCAAAGGAAATGTTGAAAGAAGCTTTTGATATTTTGCTGGAGCGAAATATTGATTCTGAAATACTAGTTGACTATCGTGCCATTATTTCTTCGTTTCCTGATGTAAGGAGAATTGACAGAATTAGGGCGAGGGAGCACGGCCATTATGTATTAGTGGATCTTAGAATTGCCATTGATTATAATAAAACGATTAAAGAAGGACATGATTTGTCCAGAGAAATAAAACAGAAGCTAATGAGAAAATACGATAATATTGAAGAAGTGTTAATCCATTTGAATCCTTATTTTGAGAAAGAATAGCTGGAAAATAGTTCACTGCTCTACAAAGAAGCTGGGACATAAGTATTCCAACCGAAGATAAACCCAAACAATGATACGAAGAGGTATCATTGTTTGGGTTTTTTATTTATGTAAAAAAGAAGGTTTTGTGGTAATCACCTGCAGGAAATGTGGGAAGGCTAAAGACCCCGCAAGGCAACGCCGAGGAGGCTCAGAGCTCCCACCCCGCGGAAAGCGAAGCAACCCGTAGTGGAAAGCAACCCCATAAGAAAAGCGCAAGCGCCTTGTTTAGCCCCGAAGAAAAATGTTCTCCAGACTCAAAAAGTGTTTTTTACTTTTAGAGGCTGGAGGCAATACTCACTGGGGCTAGGCGCTGGAGCTAGACAGCCTTCACATTTCAAAAAGTATATACTTTTT
>JBDNRM010000334.1:0-3277 GCA_047718615.1 Bacillus sp. (in: firmicutes)
GAAGAAAAATGTTCACATGACTCAAAAAGTGTTTTTTACTTTTAGAGGCATGGGGCAATACTCACTAGAGCTAGGCGCTGGAGCTAGACAGCCTGCACAGTTCAAAAAATTTATGATTTCTTACATTTTATTTAAAAAATAAAGCAAACTATTTATTTACGGATTATAAAAGATAAATTAATCCGTCAGTATGTTGGAAAGGATAAAGTAATGAAGAAAAGAATCTGGTTTAACCAATGGTTCACAACAGTAGCACACTTTATCGATATGATTCGCTACAACTCAGATGGACAGGAATTTGAAGTGTATGGTACATCCACAAATGAAGATGCTTTGTACTTAAGCTATTGTGATGCTGCTTTTAAGGAACCAGCTGTTTCTGGGGAAATGTATATTTTGTTTTGCTTAGAATTTTGTCAAAAACATTCTATTGATATATTTGTTCCAAGAAAAGAAAATGTTTTAATAGCGCAACATTTATCGGAATTTCATGATTTAGGTGTTAAGGTGTTAGTATGCCCCGATCCAGATCTAATGGAAATATTAGATGATAAAGAACAAACATATCGTTACATACAGAACCATCCTGTATTAAGTAAGTATGTAAGTATTCCTGATTATTTTATTGTAAATAATGCTGAAGATTTTAAAAAGGCTTATAGTCTATTAAAAGAAAAAGGACATAAAGTTTGCTTTAAGCCAGTAATTGGAGAGGGAGGAAATGGTTTTCGGATTGTTCAAGAAAAAGTAGATACTATTCAAACCTTATTTTATCAAGGTATTACATCCACTATTTCATTTCAACAAGCCTATACGATCCTGCAACAGCAAAGTTCATTCCCTCCGCTAATGGTTTCCGAATACTTGGATGGTTATGAGTACAGCATTGACTGTTTAGCCTACGATGGAGTATTAATGACAGCGATCCCAAGAAAAAAAGCAAAAGGCAGAATTAGAGAACTAGAAGATAATCAAGAGTTGCTTACAATAGCAAAAGAAATGAATAAGGCATTAAAAATTCCCTTTGTTTATAATATTCAAGTAAAGTATAAAAATGGCATACCAAAATTATTGGAAATTAATCCAAGAATGTCTGGTGGGCTTCATTACAGCTGCTTAGCTGGAATTAATATTCCTTATCGAGCGGTTAAATTATTGCTGCACGGGAAAGAAGCGGTTGAAATTCTTTCTCCTCATTTTGGTATTAAATCGAGCTATATAGAGAAAGAAGTAATATTGAAAAGTCATATGTCAGATTCCAAAGTAGTTTATTAAGTAGCATTTTCTAAGGATTTTTTTTACTTTATTGAAAAAAGAAGCATTTTATTTAAAAAGTCCTAACTGCCATGTTTTATGGCAGTTTTTTTGTCTAGGAAATGATGGATAACGGAGTGGTTTTAATTCTGTATACTTGTGTCAGTCCAAAAAACATAAAGACGTAGCGCTTAAAGCCAGCACCTTAATGGCTTTTTCGCAGTCACTCACTCCTACAATCTTGCTCGTCTGGCATTCTGGTTAATTCTAGATGAATTCAGGCTTCTTAATGGTGGAAAATAAATTCTTAGTATGAGGGAATAGTAAAAAAATTGTATGAGAAGAGTAAAGAGTAATCTTAGCTTATAATGAACCAAAAAATAAATATGTGGAAAATTGCTGCGGTTATTCACTTTTTATTCACATCAAGATCTTTGCTATAGAAGTATTCCACAGGTTTATACACATTATCCACAAGGAAGAAACAAAAAACCATCATATTCTGTGGATAAGTTTAATTTGCATAAAGAAAGCGGTTGCTATCAATTGTGGTTATAAATAGGAGACTAGAGGAACACGAACTTGATCCTCTAGTCTGCTTAAAACTAATTCTTTTTTGATTTAGTATGTTCTTCTGCTGCTTTGTCCGCTTTTTTAAATTCATGGGTATAAGTAACTTCTTGCATACTAGATAAAGTATGCTTTGATTTTTGCTGTTGTCTTCGCTTTTCCATTTGCAACATCCTTTCATTTGTTATAGTTTCTCCTTCGTTTAAAAAAAAGATACTTAATAAAGATCCGAAATTGCTGCTTCTATAGAATTAAATTTGTAAGAGTAACCATGGTTTACTAACTGATGGGGGAAAACATTTTGTCCTTCTGTGATTAAAATACTCATCTCTCCTAAGACTGCTTTCAATAAAGTGGAAGGAAGAGGAAAATAATTAGGACGGTGCAAATGTTTGCTGATTATGCTTCCCAACTCCATCATATTAACAGGACTGGTAGTAGTAAAGTTTACTGGGCCGTATATGGAATCATTTTTTACAATAAATAGTAATGCTTTTACTACATCGTCAATATGAATCCAAGAAACCCATTGCTTACCACTGGCAATTTTGCCTCCTAAAAATAATTTGTACGGTAAAATTAAGGAGGGCAATGCGCCTCCTTTATTGGATAGCACAACCCCGAAACGACAAAAGACTGTTCGAATATTATTTTGTGCTGCTCTGCTGCTGGCGCATTCCTCCCATTTAGAGACGGTAGTTGCAAGAAAATCATGAGCAGCCTTGTCCGTTTCACTAAAAATTTTTGTTTCGGAAGTACCGTATATTCCGATAGCGCTCGCATTCAGAAGTAGCTTCGGTTTAATGGGCAGTTGTTCTACTATATTCATAAGTGCATTTGTAGCTTCTAGACGGCTATTTATTAGCTGCTGCTTTGTGTTATGTGTCCATCTGCCGCTATTAAGCGATTTCCCGGCTAAATTAATAACAATATCCACTGTTGTTTGTTTAAGTAAGTGTTCTGAACCATGATTTCTGTTAAGCCACTGAACATAAATTAAATGTTTCTTCTTTTTTTTATTGGAAGCAGTTCTTGTTAAGCAATAAACAGTATGACCCTGATCTAATAAAGTAGTGATAAGTGCTTCACCAATTAAACCAGTTCCTCCAGCAATTAAAAAATTGATAATATCCGCCTCCTTTATATGTGCCGCTTGAGTCTACCTCTATAAGAGGGGTGTTTTCACCAGTAAAACGCCAGCAACTAATTGTTCAAAATAGCCTGATTGAAGCGGATATGCGAGACTCCTGTGGACTCATCGTACGCCCCAAGCAACCCCCTATTTGTAAGGAATAATGTTTGCAAAAAAACACCCTAAAAGAATACTCACTCCTCCTTTTTTGATTGTTCTAAACCAAAGTTATGGCAATAGATGAAGAGGAATTATAACTGCGAAGTTTGAGTTATAATGTAATAATATAATAAAACGCTCATTTTTCATGTATGATAATGG
>JBDNRM010000335.1:0-3268 GCA_047718615.1 Bacillus sp. (in: firmicutes)
TAGGAATACGTATACGAGCGTATTGAATAAAATGGTTTTTTTGTTCTCCAACAAAATTAATTGTATTAACCAGAATCACTATTATAGGAAAAAGCAATGGAACAAAATTAGAATTCAATCTCAGATAAAGGTCTAATTGTCTATAAAAGACATAGTTATCTTTAATCAATAGAAATTGAATAGTTGGAAGTACCACTATTAATAACATCCAAATAATAATCTGTCGCCACCCTATTACTCTTTTAAATTCAGCTTTAAGTTGATGTCCTAACATTTTAAAATCTCCTTTACAAAATACCCAATCGTTTTCATAAAAGAATCAGTCAAATAGTCTGACCGATTCTTTTTGTAGAAATTACTTAGTTACTTCTCCATTCGCCCTTTACTCTAGCATCAACTAATTGATTAAAATCTGAGCTAAATTGAACTCTAGTATCGCTTCCCGATTTAATTGTATTAGGCAATTTAAAAGGACCGCCAACTGTTGAAATACGTACCCAAGCTCCTGTTCCTCCACTGTATGAATGCGCCCTAGCATCCATTGCTTTACCAAGTGTACTGACCTTTAAATCAGATGACGCATTACTTGTAGTCTTTGTTTGCTGTGGGGAAAATGCGTTACCATTAAACCCTGGGACGATTACATCATACCCGGAATAATTTGTTCCAGCCTGAGCCATTCCTCCAGTAGTTACAAGTCCTGCTGCTAATACCATTGCTGCTAATTTCTTTTTCAACTTTATGTATCCTACAATATTATTCTTACATATAAGCTATTAAACTTCATCGTAAATCAAATTGCGGTTTACCGAAATCTACATTACGGTAATCAATAAATTATTGTATTAGGAGAAAGGCAAATAAGCATATATTCCTTTCTTAATACTGTATAGACTCCTTGAGTGTCTCATCCCTACTCTTATAACCGCAAACTACTTCACAATATTCCGCAATACAGCAAACTTAAAGGAGCTAGAAAATAATAGCTAGCTCCATTTGATTATTGTTTATTCATGATTTACTAACTGTCGAGATAACAGCCCAAACTCTTTTGCCTTTATAAGTGCTTCAACTCTTGAACTAACCCCAAGTTTTGAAAAAATCTTCGTTAAATTATATTCAATCGTCCTTTGACTCATAGACAGTTCAATTGCAATCGCCTTGTTTGTTAAACCCTTGGAAACTCCATCTAGTATTTGCTGTTCTTTACTTGATAGTGTAATATCCCCTAAACTTTGTTGTCCTTCATCGGTTGAAGGTCTAGCATCGACTCTCCTTAGTTGTTTTAATAGCTGAAGTGGAACCACTACTTCTTCTCTCAATGCACATCGGATGGTGGTGATTAGTTGTTCTTGTGTTGCAGTCTTACTAATAAACCCCGCAACTCCTGCCTTCATTAATAAATTATAATGTGAAGCCAAGTCAAAACCTGTATAAATGATTATGGTTGCATCTGGATCCACTTGTAAAATCATTTTTGTCAGTTCAATGCCATTTACTTTTGGCATATATAAGTCTACTAAATAGATATCATATTTATGTTCTTTCACAATAGCGACTACTTTATCAATATCTGTGATAACATTCGCCTTCATATCTTCTTCTTGCTCTATAATAATCCTAGTTCCTTCACCAACAGCAGGATGATCATCTACAATTATTACATTAATCATATTCATTTCCTCCTGTTTTTATTTCAATAAGTACCTGCATCCCTTTTCCAAGAGATGAATTAATGTCAATTGTTCCACCAACACTTGTAATCCGTTCTTTCATTCCAAAAATACCCATTGTATGAAAAGAATCATTTAATTCTTTCCTATCTATTCCTTTTCCGTTATCTTCGTATTTTAAAGAAATAGTTTGATTATTCTTCCAAAGTGTTATCTTGACTTCAGAGGCAAATGAATGCTTCATCGCATTGTTTAACAGCTCTTGCACCACTCGATACAAAGTTAATTCATATTCCTTATCCAGCATTTTAATTGATAGATCTAATTTCGATTTTAAAATAAAATTGCAGCGAATCTTTGTCTGTTCAATTAAGTGTTGAATACATTGAATGATTCCCAATTCATTCAAAAGAGGCGGTCTGAGTTCATTGCATGTTTCCCTAATTAGATGGATGTTGTCGAGCATTCTTTCCTTAAGATTCAATAAATCGTTTTGGATAGATTTATCGGTAATTTCACCTTTTATCTTTTCCACTTCTCTTAAAAGCTGTAATTGATCCTGAAGCACTGAATCGTGTAAATCAATAGATAAATTTGCTCTTTCCTTTTCTGATAAGGAGAATAATAACCTCGAAAGCCAGTAAGGATATTGGGTGTTTTGCCGCTCTCCCATCTCCTTGTAGTCTTCCATTTTTTCAACAAGATTTTCGATTAACTGAAAATTCTCCAATAGTATACTCGAAAAATACGACAGTGTTTCTAACCAAACTTTTTCTTGTATATTTAAATTTGTTTTCCATTTCTTCATTCCAAAAAATATAATACCTTTATTTGCAGCCTCATCTCGAATAACTAATCCAAATCCATCTGCTACTTCCAGTAAAGAACCAACATGATAGTTATTCCAATTTAATTGTTCTACCTTTTCTATGAAATGTTTGGAATAACTCTTCCGATCTTTTATTGTCCAATTGTCTTCCTTATTTTTAGGAAGCATTTATATATATAAAACTTGTTTGACCTTTAGTACATCCTTTATTAAATTCATTAGGTAATTAATCAAACTATCCACCTTTGTTTCATCTTTTGCCCGCTGAAAAAAAGTATATAAACTTGTTTCAAAATTACTTTTTTGTAAAAATGCAGTATGTCTCCATTTATAATCTATAAATTCTTTTATATACAAAAAGAAAGTGGTACCTATAAAAAGAAGTAGAAAGATACTCATTGTCCTAGCAGACATAACGTTCATTTTAAGTAAAAGCTTTATTAGGAATGTAACAAAAATACTGAACGGCAAAGATAAAATAGAATAATATCGCAGCCTATTCAATAAATAGCCTATATCAAATAGCTTTTCTACCAGTTGCAAATAGACAAAAGAAATTGGAATCACAATTAAGAAAATGGCAGTAATCTCTGCAGAAATTAACTCTTGTTTAAAGATAATAAGTGGAATCACATAAAAGCAGATAAAGGGACTGAAAGCTATAAATATAGTTATCCAAAAAATCGTTAAAACGTTATTCTTTTCGGATTTCTTATTTTTTATATAAAACCAAATAAAGTGAAGAAATAAATAACCTATTAAGCCT